>JAAUSP010000240.1 GCA_012032575.1 Anaerolineales bacterium
GGTCACTCCTTTTTCTTGACCCCCATGAGATCAATGGATCGGAAGTTGTCCAGTTTCTCATTAAGCTCGTTTTTTCGCAAATTTATGTCGAGTATCAAAAGTTAAAGTTATGCCCGTCTGGAGTATATTCACCCCACAGCCGGCCGGACAAACGCCACATAAACCGACCACCTCTTCCGGTTGGGCCAAATCAACCGGTGTAGCAGGAAAAAAAGTGGTTGAAATCGCCATCATGAAAAGCTTGCTCCAGTTTTTTTGGTATAGTTATCCTGTGGAAAAGAAATAATGGTGGTATAATGCAGATGTGTTACTCCATACGATAACATAAAATTCAGCTTGCGTCAACAATTCGCTGAAATCATTGATATAAATTTTACACTTTGTTGAAATTATAGGAGGAGATGTAAACCTATGAGACGCCAAAACCGAAGCCGCCAGCACATGACCACGGCGGCTCTCTGCCTGATTTGCCTCACCTGCAGCCCAGGCTGACCATGCTCGACCGGGAGGACTGCCTGCGTCTGCACCGCGCCTCGTGCGAAATTTTGCGGCGGACAGGTGTCAAAGTTTACAGTCCGGCAGGCCGGGAGCTTTTGCGCCAGGCCGGAGCGATGGTGGAGGGTG
The DNA here is from genome assembly GCA_012032575.1 of Anaerolineales bacterium. The sequence goes on from JAAUSP010000240.1 coordinate 625, forward strand.
AACTGGTCAAAATTCCCCCTTCGCTGGTGGAGGCGGCCCTGGCCTCTGCGCCCAACAGCTTTAACCTTTACTATCGCGGCAGCGACCAGGCCGCCGTAAAGCTGGACGGTCAACATGTCTACTTTGGTCCCGGCTCCGATACCCTGCGCTACCTTGATCCCCGCAGCGGCAGCCGGAGGGATTACAAATTAGCCGATATTGCCGACTGCATGCGGCTGTGTGATGGGCTGCCCGAAATCGGTTTTGTCATGTCCGTAGGGATTCCGCGCGATGTGCCGACCGAGCGCTACTTTCTGTACCAATTTGCCGAGATGCTGCGCCATACCACCAAGCCCATTGTGTTTGTCTGTGATGGGGCCGCTGATATTGAGGCCATTACAGCGATGGCTGCGGCTGCCGCAGGTGGTATGGACAGGCTGTCGCAATACCCTAACTTGCTGCTCTATTCCGAGCCGACAACTCCGCTGCAACATTCGCTGGAAGCAACCGACAAGCTGCTTTTTGCGCCCAGCACACTATCCCGGTAACGCACTCGCCCGCACCGATGATGGGGGGTACCGCGCCGGTCAGCATAGCCGGGGCTGTTACCCTGGGCAACGCCGAGATGCTGAGCGGACTGGTCATGCACCAGCTCCAGCGGCCCGGCGCACCGTTTCTGTATGGCCATGGGGTCCATCATCTGGATATGAAGGAGATGATCAGCGTGTATGGTGCGCCGGAGTTTCAACTGGCCCGCGTTTTGGCCGCCGAGATGGGCCGCTTTTATAATTTGCCGGTGTGGGGGTACACCGGTCACAGCGACAGCAAGGTGGTAGACGGCCAGGCCGCCGCCGACGCCCAGTTTTCGGCGCTGGTGGCCCTGCTGGTCAAAACCAATCTCAACCACGATGTCGGCTACCTGGAAAGCGGGCTAACCAATTCGCCGGAGATGATGGTCATGACCAATGAGATTATCTCGCAGAGTCGTCGTTTTGTGGCCGGGGTCCGGCTGGACGACGAAGCCCTGGCTGTGGCGGCCGTCCATGAGGTGGGGCCGGGCGGGGAGTTTATGAGCCATCCCCATACCCTGGCCCACTGGCGCGAATTATGGCTGCCCCAGGTTTTTGACCGGCAGCGCCTGGAATCCTGGCAGGAGCGCGGCGGCAAAGATGTCAACGCTCGCCTGCGCGACCTGGCCATCAGCTGATGGAGGAACATCAGGCTGAGCCGCTGACAGACGCGGTGGAGCGGGAATTGGCGGCGATTCTGAAAGGTTAAATTCAACCCTCAAACAATACCCGCTGAATCTGCGCCGTAACTGCCTGGGGATCAGGAGCCTGCCAAACCCTCCGCCCGATGGCAACTCCGGCTGCCCCGGCGGCGATGGCGTCGTGGGCCAGGGTGGTGGTGGAGCTGTCATCTTCGCGTCTTCGCCGCTTCGCTTCATTTTCGTCGTAGAATAATTTGATCGGCTCGTTCTGCTACCCTGCTATTTGAGTGACTCTGCCGCAAAATCGGCCAGTCGGCGATAGCGGTGATAAATGGGTTCGTACACAGCGGCCAAATCGGGGCACGGTTCGAGGCGTTGGGGCGGGTCAAAGGTGCGCTGAAGCGCCGCGTCAAATGATGTCGCCCGGTCGAGGGCTGTGGTGCAGTAGGCATACACCGGCCGGGTAACAGTTTCCTGGCCGGCGTAGAGCAAAACCGGGCGCTGGCAGACATCAGCGATAATTTGCGGCCAGCCGGAGACGGTGACACCGCCGCCGGCCAGGGCCAATTCGTGGATAGGCGCGCCGACCTCTTCGGCGATTTCCAGCAGATGGCGCAGACTGTAGGCCACGCCTTCCAGAACGGCGCGAGCCATGTGGCCTTTTTGATGGGTCAGGGTTAGCCCGTAAAAACTGCCGCGCAGGGCGTCGTTCCAATAGGGGCAGCGTTCTCCGGCCAGATAGGGTAAAAAGAACAGTCCGGCTGCCCCCGGCGGCGTGGCCGCCACCGCTGCCAGCATCGTTTCCAGCGGCGTGTCAGGCCCGTAGAGTGTCTGCCAGGCCCAGGTGAGGGCGGCCCCGCTGGTAGACAGCACCCCATTCAACAGGCGCTGCGGTAACAAAGGATAGATATACAGGCGCTGGCAGGCGACATTCACCGGCTGGTCAGCGGCCAGCAGCGATGAAAGCATACCCGAACTGCCCAGCGAACAGGCCAGCCGGCCCTGTTGAGGCGGTGCGCCGCCCAGCAGGGCAATCACATCCCCTGCGCCCACAATCACCTTGACCACTGGAGACAGGCCCAGTCTGGCCGCCACCTCTGGCCGCAGCGAGCCGGCCTCGTCGGTGGGGGCGTGGATGGGTGGCAACACGGCGGGGTCGAGCTTGACCAAAGCCAGACGATCCACCGCCCAATCGCGCCGCTCCATATCCAGCAAAGCTGCGCCGCCGGCCTCGGTCAGGTCGGTCATAAATTGGCCGGTGAGCCGGTAGCGCAGGTAATCTTTAGGCCAGAGCAGCGTCCGGGTGCGGGCCAGTACTTCCGGCTGGTGACGGGCCAGCCAGAGCAGTTTGGGCAGGGTATAGGTCGAGTTAAGCTGCGACGGCGGCAGCTTCAAAGTTTCCCTCAGTTCGGCGGTTTCGTCAACGGCGCGCCGGTCTAGCCAGAGAATGGTTGGGGCCAGGGGCTGGCCGGCCCCGTCGAGCAGCACCGCCGTGTGCATTTGTCCGGTCAAGCCCAACCCGCGCACCTGCTGCAAATCGAAACCAGCGGCCTGTATATCGGCCAGCGCCTCGACCAGGGCATCCCACCAGGCCGTAGGGTCGGCCTCGGCCCGGCCGGGCTGTGGTGTTTGATAGTGATAACGCCGGGTGGCAATGGTTAAAACGGACCCATCAGCGGCATAAAGCACCGCCTTAAGGGCCGAGGTACCGGCGTCTATGGCCAGGATGTGGGGGAGAGTGTCACGTATCACGTATCACGTATCACGTTTCAGGCCCATAACCTGAAACCTTCAACTTTTAACCTGCAACGTTTTTCGCTGCTTCGCCGTTGACTTCCATCATAATCTTTAGCCCTTCGGCATTTTTAACCATTTCCAGGCCGCGCCCCAACTCTTCCAGCGGCAGCAAATGGCTGACCAGGCTGACGGTGTCAACCTGACCGTTTTGGATGAAATCGAGGGCACGCTGCATATTGACCGGCGTGCTGTCGGAAGAGCCGGTCAGGATAAACTCGCCGTAATGGATCAGGTTGGGGTCAATCCGCAGTTCATCGCGGGGATAGATGCCGGCAAAGATATTGAGCCGACCTCCCGGAGCCAGCATGGGCAGCGTTTGTTCGACCAGCCGGGCCGACCCTACGGCAATAACGGCGGCATCCGCGCCCCAGCCGTCGGTAATGTCTTTGACAAACGCGCCCAGGTCGGTTTCCTGGGGATTGACCGTCCAATCAGCGCCCAGGGCTTTGGCTTTTTCCAGCCGGGCCGGCAGCAAATCGGCGGCGATGACCTGCGCCCCGTGAGCCTGGGCCACCTGCATGTGCATCAAGCCAATCGGCCCCAGCCCGACCACCAGCTCGACTTCGCTGGGCTGCAGGCGTAACAGGTCTTGCCCGCGTACCACACAGGCCAGCGGCTCCATAAAGGCGGCGGATTGCATGTCGGTTTCGGGGCGCAGCGGGTAGATATTTTGCTGCGGCAGCACGGTGTAATCACCGTAGCCGCCGCTAAACTGCTGGTAAGTGGGCCGGCGGCACAGGTTGGGGCGGCCGCGGCGGCAGGCCAGGCACGAGCCGCATTTGACAATATAATCGGCCACCACTGGCTGGCCCACGCTCAAATGTTTGACTTTGGAGCCAACGGCGGCCACGTAGCCGGAGGTTTCGTGGCCCAACACGCGTGGAAAAAGCACCGAGGACGCCTTGCCCGAAAAGGCCCGCACATCCCAGGGACAGATACCGGTATAGGCAATTTTTATCAGAACTTCATTATCGTTGGGTTCAAAAATGGGCCGTTCGCGTACTTCCAACTGGCCCGGTTGTTCGCACCACATCTGGCGCATGGTTTGGGAGGACATAACTTTCACCTTGTCTGAGTATATTTGACCGGAGACCGGGGCGGGAGACCGGGCTCATTTTTCCGGTCTCCGTCTCCCGTCCCCGGTCTTTTTATTTATTTCGCTGCGCCCATCGTTAGCCCCTGCACAAAGTAGCGGTTGAGAAAAGTCGAAATAAACAGCGCCGGGATCATGGCGAAAATGCACATCACGGCCATGCGACCCCAACTGATTTCAACCGCGCTGAAGGTGGACAGAATGCCCAGCGGCATCGTTTTGGTAGCCGGAGAGGTGAGCATAAGCGCAAACAAAAAGTCATTCCATGAGAAAATAATGCAGTAGAGAGCCGAGGCGATGATGCCGGGAATGGACAGCGGCAGGGCGATTCTAAAAAAAGCCTGGAGATGCGAGGCCCCATCCACCAGAGCAGCCTCTTCCATCTCCTGGGGAACATCTTTAAAGTAACTGCGCATCATCCAGACCACAAATGAAGCATCAAAGGCCGTATCGAGCAGGATGACCGCGACATAAGTACCCAGCAGCCGCAAGTCGCGCATGAGCAGATAAAAAGGGATGAGCATGGCAATGGGCGGGATCATCAGCAGCAGCAAAAAAAAGTAGGAAGAGCTGTTGATGAGCCGAGTCTTGCTGCGGGCAATGGCGTACCCGGCCGGCACGCCCAACACCAGCGATAACATCGTCGCCCCGGCAGAAATGATAATGCTGTTGCCCAAAAAGAGGGTAATCTGCGAGTTTTGCCAGACTTCCTGAAAGTTTTTAAGGGTGAATTCAAAAAAATCCATTTGGGCGGGATGGCAAAGGCTTCCCGCCCAAATTTAAAGGCGGTGGTAAACAGCCAGAATAAAGGCAGCATAAAGAATAACATGACCAGGATAATGGCTATATTTTGGGCTGTTTTTTCAAATGCCGATGTTTTCATCTCAAAGCCTTTGCCGTTCCAAAACCCGGATGTAAAAAATGGATAAAATTGCCACCACGATTAGCAGGATGTTGGCCAGGGCCGCCGCATAGCCCATATCAAAAAAAGTCATCCCGACCGTAAAAATATGAAAATTTAACACGGTGGTGGCGCTGCCCGGCCCGCCCCCGGTGGTAGCATAAATGACATCAAAGACCTTGAAGGATTGCATGGTTCGCAGCAGCAGGCCGACGAGCAGCGTGGGCTTGAGCAGCGGCAAAGTAATATACCAGAAATTTTGCCAGCGGTTGGCCCCATCCACCAGGGCCGCTTCGTAGGGTTCGCGGGGCAGGCTTTTTAGCCCGGCCAGAAAAATGACCATCAACAGCGGACTCCACTGCCACAAATCCACCAGAATGACGGCCGGCATGGCCCAACTGATTTCGCCCAGCGGCCCCCGGCCCATGTCCAGCCCCAATTGCTTAAAATAATAGGGAATGACCCCAAAATCCACGTTGTAGAGCGATTTCCAGACCAGCCCCACCACCAGCGGCGGGATAGCCATCGGCAGGAGCAGAAAGGAGCGGACGGCCTGCATGAGCTTGGTTTCGGCGGAGAGCAGCAGAGCCAGCCCCAGCCCCACCACAATCTCGCTGATAACGGTCCCGGCGACAAAGATCAGCGTGGTACTGAGCGCCCCCAAAACCTGTTTATCCTGAATAGCATTGACGTAATTGCCAAACCACAAAAAGGTTTTGACCTGGTTAGGGTCGGTCAAACGATACTTGAAAAAGCTGATAAAAAATGAAAACAGCAGGGGATAAATAGAAATAGCCAGGACAAAGATTAGCAGCGGGGCCAGCAATGCCAGGTAGTGCGGCTCAAACCGGGCCAGGTATCGTCGCAGGCCAGGAGCAGCCGTTTTGGTTGGGACAGCCTTGGGACTTTCGGATAGCCAAGTCACTATAGAAATCCTAAACGTTCATAGTCACCTCTCACACAAAGTGTGGGAACGAGGTGAGAGTTTAGCTAATGGGTGATCCGTAAGAATTTTCCCACCGGAGAATCATCACGCATCATCATTACTTCATATTCGCTTCAATTTGGGCCTGGGCCTGATCCAGTGCTTCCTGGGCCGACATCTCGCCGACAAGATAGCCGTTGACTGCGGTACCAAGCGCATCCTGAATGATGCTGTACTGAGGAATGCGCGGGCGATAGTCGCCGTCGCCTTTTTCAAACGATTCCAGCAGGATGGGGAACCACGGATATTCCTTATTCAGTTCGGGGTCTTCCAGGGTGCTGCGGCGGATGGGTGCGCCGTCGTTGCGGATCCATTCCTTCTGAATTTCAGGGCTGCTCAGCCACTTAATGAATTCCCAGGCAGCTTCCTGTTCCTGCGGGGTCGAGTCGGCGTTGATGCCGATGCCCCAGCCGCCAAAGCCGTACTTGGGTTCGACGCCTTCGCCCACCGGGGCCAGGGTAATATCTATCTTGCCGACAACGGATGAAATTTCGGGATTTTCGTAGCCGGCACGGGCGATGCTCCAGCCTTCCATCAAGGCTACTTTGCCGCTGCGGAAAGCGGTTTCACGTTGATCCCACCAATAATCAGTCGAGCCGGGCGGTCCAAATTCAAACAGTGCTCCGAAATGTTCCAAAACTTTGACGTGTTCGGGCGTATTGACTTTGGGGTTGCCGTCGGCATCGAGGATAGAGCCGCCAAATTGCTGCACCCAGGCCATATAATCCTGGGCCACTGCCGGGCCTTTAGCGCCCAGCAAAGCAGCCCCGTAAAATTCCTTATCAGGCTGGTTTAGCTTTTCTGCCACAAGGAGCAGTTCTTCCTGGGTTTTGGGCGGTTCGACGCCGGCTTCTTCCAGCACATCTTTGCGATAGTTGAGCACGTTAGCATATCCGGCCAGAGGATAGGCCCACTGTTTGCCTTCCCACTCGCCCAGAGTCCAGGCGACCGGCATAATGTCGTCCAGTTGAAGCTCGGCTTTATCCCGTTCCATAAAATCGTTCAGAGGCAGGGTGTAGCCGTTGGCGGCATATTCACCGCTCCAGACAATGTCAACCGTCATCAAGTCGTAGTTGGCCGTCTTGCCGACAAAATCGGCGGTCAATTTTTGATACAGATCAACATAGCCCAGTTCATCCATGGTGATTTTAATGCCGGTTTCTTCTTCAAATTTGGGGATGAGGGCGCGGAATGCGGCGATATATTGGTCGGTCTGCGAGGCCAGCACCAACTGGGTTCCGGCAAAGGGCTTGTCGCCGGCAGGTTCTTCAGCCGCGACTTCTTCGGTAGCTGCCGGAGCTTCAGCGGCAGCTTCCTGGGTAGCAGCCGGGGCTTCGGCAGCAGGTTCTTCAGCCGCTTTTTCTTCGGTGGCGGCGGGGGGAGCAGCCGGCGCGCCGCCACATTGGACAACCACCAGGGCTGCCAGAATCAATACTACGAGCAGAACAAAATTAAAGCGTTTAAGTTGCATGGTCTTTCCTCCTTGTTTGTAGGGAAATCATAAACCGATGAACATTGGATAAAACATGGTTTTTATAAAGTTTGTGCGTTAGAAAGCCTCCTTTAACGAGTCAATTGCACTGAATATTTATAACGATCACCCCGATTAAAGGTGCGGTGATACTCTACGGGTCGCCCCTGCTCGGTGTAAACAATGCCCTCGATCAACAACAGCGGTGTGCCGGTTTCGATTCCGAGCAGTTCGGCGTGCTTGTCACCGGCTAATACGGCTTGGATAGTTTCATCTGATTTGACCAGGGCCACCCCTTTTTTCTCCAAAATTGTCCACAGCGACCCCTCCTGTTCCAATTCAGCGGGGGTCAGATACAACTCCGACGACAGATTCAAATAAACTTCGGAAACACCCAGTGGCTCCTCATCCACCAGCCGTAGCCGTTCGACTACCCAAATCCATTGCCCCCGTTCAATTTGCAGCGCCTGGGCCACTTCGCTTTCAGCTTTCTCGTGCCGCAGGGCCAGCAGGCGCGAACCGGGCCGGTGGCCTTCTTCGGTGGTGGCCGCCGAAAAGCTGTTCATCCGGGTCATAGTCCGCTCAATTTTGGCTTGAGCCACAAACGTGCCTTTGCCCCGCCGGGTAACCAGGTGGCCTTCCCGCACCAGTTCATCTATGGCCCGGCGCACCGTAATCCGGCTCACCCGGAAGCTTTGCCCCAATTCCTGCTCGGTTGGGATTGCGTCGCCTATTGCCAGCGCACGATTTTGAATCAAAGCCAACAATGCCTCTTTAAGCTTCGAATAAAGAGGAACGGGTAAAGTTCGGTCTATGGGAGCTGGCTGGGGTAGATGGGCCATCGTCGTGGAGGGCTGTCAAGTTGTTATAACAATAAACAAAAAATGTTATTACAAGTTATCCACATATTAGCATGAAGCGATGGAGTTGTCAAGAAACCCGGTTTTTGTTTCAGGCGGGGTTTCAGTGTAATATCGCCCCTGCAATTATCTTCTTTTTGCAGTAAGCAAAGTAACGATGAAACCCCTCTCCCCAACCCTCCCCCGCTGCGGGGGAGGGGGTTAGTATGCTTCCCCCCGTTGCGGGGGGATTGAGGGGGGTATTTTCAAAGGAGAGTAAAGCAATGGCCGAAATCAACCCAACTATTTTTGCCCCCAAGTATGAGATCCTCAAAAAGTTAGGCCAGGGTGGTTTTGCCTCGGTTTATCTGGCCAGAGATACCACCTTGGGCCGCCCGGTTGCCATCAAGGTGTTGGATGCTCAACTGCCGGCCAATGACCCCACCTTTCTGAAACGGTTTGAACGAGAAGCTCAGACCGTAGCCCAATTGAACCATCCCCATATCATTGGTGTTTACGAGTTCGGTCAGGCCGAGAACCATTATTTTATCGTCATGCCTTACCTGCCCGGCCCTGATCTGGCTCATTTGCTGCAACAGCAAGGCCCTTTGCCGGTAGAGCAGGCGCTCCGCATTACCGAGCAAGTGGGAGCGGCCCTGGATTATGCCCACCGTCAGGGCGTCGTTCACCGCGATGTCAAACCGCCGAATGTCATTTTTAATGAGCAGGGCCAGGCGATTTTGACCGATTTTGGGATTGTCAAACTGGCTAACGAAACTACCACCTTGACCCAAACCGGAGGCGTGATTGGGACGCCATTCTATATGGCTCCGGAGCAGTGGGTTACGGGGCAAATGGAACCTCGCACCGATTTATATGCTTTGGGGGTGATGGTTTACCAGATGTTGACCGGGCAACTGCCTTTTCCGGGGCCAACGCCCCACCGGATTATGTACGCCCACCTGAACGAAACGCCGCCGCCGCTGCACGTCTTGAATCCGGCCCTGCCTCCGGCGGCGGAAAAGGTCTTGTCGAAGATATTGGCCAAATCTGCGGCCCAACGGCATCAATCCGCCGCGCAATTCTGCGCCGATTTACAGGCTGCTTTTAAGTGGGCGGAGTCAGGCCCAAAACGGGGGAGACAAAAAACCGGCCTCTATCTCCACAGCAGTCTGGGTGGGGGGAGCGGTTTTAGTGCTTGTCGTGATTGGGTTGGGCCTCTTCCTCTTTAGGCCGGGGGGCAGCGCCCCGGCTGCGCCGGTCATTGAGACGGTTCAAGTGGAGCTGGACGACCGGCCCATCGAGGCTGATTTTCAAGAGGTGGCTTGCGGGGAATCCCATCGCCTGGAAATTAAGTTATTAGACGCCGGCCGCGCCCGAATTGAGCCGGGCAGCTTCGCTTACACCTGGCGCTTTGAGCCGGACGACTCCACCAATGAAGACAGCCTTCAATCGGGCAATTACGCCAAAATTTACCAGGTCCCGTGTGACTTGAATCATCAGACGGTCATCATGGAGGTGCTGCAAGCCGATAAAA
>JAAUSP010000241.1 GCA_012032575.1 Anaerolineales bacterium
GTCACCTTTAACATCCGGGCTAAGCGACTGGAGTCCACCCCGGAGCAAACGGCCACAGAAGCCCCGGTCTCACTCGAAGCCGCCCTATTGGCCGAAATCCCGTTGCTGGATGATGCTCAGAACCGGCGTTACCTCGATGAATTGAACAGCATGGATTATCAAACCTTAGCCAGCGCTGAAGCAGTCGTTCAATTTTACCAGGACAAGTTGCCACCATTGGGTTGGACGTATGACTGGCCGGGATATACGCCCGATCAAGAATATTATAAGTTCAAGCGTGATGGGGCTGACCTGTTGTTACAGGTTTATGAATCTGAAGGGGAACGAACGGTCAGTATTTCGGCGAACATAGTGGCCACCCTGGCCGAGGCCAGCGCCGCCGCTGAAATGGTTTTTCCCGATGATGCCGAGATGCAGGACTCTTTCTTCAATGAAAACACCAATGATATGCGCGGTGAGTTCCTTACCAGTCTGAGCGCGGCTGAATTGGTCGAGTTTTACGGTCAGGCTTATCCTCCGGCGGCAGGCTGGCGGCTCATCCGGCCCGAACCGAGTTCCGCCGAGGTGGAAGCGGGCAGCTTTGGCGCTTTCTTTCTGCAAAACGAGACGCGAGAAATCGTCTTTAACCTGGAAGCCGCCGCAGAGGGGGCCGGCCTCAAGGTTAAAATTCTACACCGGCCCGCTGGCCGATTACGCCGACGCCAACCTGCCCACCGAAATTGAACCATTGGCCGCTCTGATCGGCGACGCTAAAAATGCCAATGTTATCTTCATGGATGGTATGACAACTGTGCTGTTTTCTAGCCGAAAGCCGGTGGCAGAAACCATTGACATTTATCGCACCGGCCTATCCGGCCTGGGCTGGCAGATTGTGGCCGAAGATAAACCATTTAATGGGATTACTTTGATTATTGAAAAAGCGGGGCAGCAGTGGCGATTAAATATAAAAACTGATTTTGGCAGCACCGGTATCACCCTGATCCAGAACCAAACAGCGACTTCCTCCCCCAAACTTGATCCGGCTGATGTGACCGGCGACATCTACCTGGCCGGCAGCAGTAGCAGCGCGGCCCTCACTTACCGGGTGATCGAGCGCTTTCAGGCTGAGGGCTTCCAGGGTGGGGTGGCGCTGGACTTGATTGGGACAGAGAATGGTTTTGAGCGTTTATGCCTTATCGGTGAAACCGATATTGCTCCGGCTAATCGTCCCATCGAGCCAGGTGAAGCCGCGGGCTGTCGGGATATTTTTCGCCAGGGTGTTAGCCGCGGCACTCCTTTCGGTTTAACGGTGGGCTATGACCCGGAGGGCAGCCCTATTATCCTCTACTCTGCGCCCGGTGTAATTGAGCAGAACTCGGCGGCGGCGGCTTTTCTTAACTTTTACCTGACAGTAGCCAGCGAGGAAATAACCAACCTGGGGCAGGGTTTCAGCCCGGCCAGCCAAGACGAATTAGACACAGCCCGCCAGACTTTACAAAGCAATCTATTGTCTCAAAGATAATTAAAGTTCCAGGCCCTCAAGTAACGGCAAAGTAAGTCTTGCTGTTACTTGAGGGTTTCTATCCTGGTGTAAGTCAAGATAACGGCTAAAATTATCCAATGGCTCATGAGAAAAACCAGGCTCAAACTAACACAAGGGCAAAACTACCTGAACCCCTCAAGGTGTGGCTGGGGGTGCTGGGCCTGGTTGTCATATTGTTTGGCTGTCTTTACCCTCATTATCCGAGCGTGTTGATAGGTGCGGCTCTAACTTGGCCCTGGGTTTATACTCACCGAAGACAAAAACGAGCCAAAGGGATGATGATAATGATAGTGCTTATCTTTGGTTTAACCCTGTTTCTTTCAATAACCTTGTGGCGCGAATTTTACGCTCTATAGGCTATGGTTAAAGCATTTTTTCAAATGACGGGGACCTATCTACGTACCAAGCTTATTGCTTCAGGTTGGGTACGGTCTACCCGTCACCTTTGTAATACCAGGTTGGGTTGAATATGGGGAAAACCAACGAGTCACCTCATTCGGGAATGGGTTGGGTCTCGTACCTCGACCCAACCTACTACTGGGGAGGATCAATTGGAGGATACATCTGGGCTGCCCTTTCTCTATTTAACCACAACCGGCTGGAAAAGCGGCCGGTCGCACCAGATCGAAATCTGGTTTACGGCGTTGGAAGATTGCTTTTATATTATTGCCGAAAGAGGCGAAGAAACGCACTGGGTGCAGAATCTGCGCCGCCAGCCGGCAGTTACCTTTCGCGTGGGCGGGCAGACATTTGAGGGTACAGGCCGGGTTGTCGAGGCTGCGCGGGAGCCGGAGCTGCACCGGCAGGTGCAACAGTTATCGGAAGTTAAATATGGGTGGGGAGACGGCTTGGTGGTAGAATTGAAACCGGCCTAACCATTCATCAACGTCATTAATCGCGTTTCCAGTTCACCATACCCCACCGGACGATGCTCAAACTCCCAGCCCATTGAATCGGCAATGGCTTGAGCTTTGGTCAATAATTTCTCGGTCGGCGACTGGCTCAGATAAACCAGGCGGCGATAGTTGCCAAAATAGAGGGGGGCCAGCTCCGGGTGTTTGTCCAGCCCCAGGCCACCCAGAACCGCCTTTTCATAGGCCCGCAGGAGCCAGTCGGTTAGAAAGAAGGTGCCGGGCTGTTCGGTCATCATTTCGTCAAAGGGAAGCGCTCCGGCGTACATCTCATAACAATGCGGGCCGCTAATGCGCATCACGTTATGCTTGACCAGCACGTCGTCAATGCCGGTTGCACCGCACTCCCCATAAACCACAATCACCCGGTCATAATCGGCCCGGAGTTGACCGAGCATGGCGTCCAAATCGGTGGTGATTTTGAGGGGGGTCATATGGTGCAGCGCGGGCAGCGCTTTTAAATCCACTTGCCAGTTGTGTTTATCAATCAACTCTTTAGTTTCTTTGGCTAAAGCCCCACAGGCAATGAACAAGGTTTTCAAATCGAATTTCCTCAAATTTAAACAGTAATGTAACTACTCAGCCATGTCATTTCGACCGAAGGGAGAAATCTCCGAGGCCGATGCAGTACAGTAGAGATTTCTCGGCCTACGGCCTCGAAATGACATGAGGGCTGAGCAGTTACACAGTGACAATTATCGCCGCTATCAGGCCCTTTGTCACTGTATTTTTCCCCAAAATAGTGCTAATATGGTAGGGTAGAGACCAAACCTCTGGTTTAAGTTGGGTGGATTGGGCGAAACGTGTCAAAATGGTCAGGCGGTATCGTGTCGAAGTTTATAGCCGGGGGGTGTTTGTCTCACATCATACTATCGAGGCAGACGACGCCTTAACGGCAATCAACCTGGTTGAAGCGCAGTTTGGACAGCCCCCCAAAGTAGAAGAAACCACTGTTTATTTTGACGACGGCAAAAAAGAGCATCTGCTGATTGTGTCAGACTGGCACGGCTACTCGTTTGAAGCCCGCCAACTCCTGCCTGTCGCCGCCTGAGTGCTACTCATGCACCTCGCCGTTGGGCAGGATTGTCCCCTCCAGGGTCCGCGCTCGCTCCAATTGAAACGTCATCACATCAGACGCCGTCAAATTGGCCCGGATCAGCAACGCGCCGCGCAGCACCGCGCCTTCCATTTTTGCCCCCTCCAGGCTTGTTTCCTTTAGATACGACTCTCTAAAATTGACCCCCCGCAGGTCCGCCCCTTTGAGATTAGCCCCCTCCATATCTACCCTAAACAGAATGGCTTGATCCATGAAGGCACCGCGCAAGTTCGCCCGCAGCAGGGTGGCCCCGCTGAGATCGGCATATTCCAGAATGGCGCTGCGCAGATAAGCTTCATTAAGCTTGGCCCGCTGTAGATTGGCCCCTTTTAAGTTGGCGCTAAACAGATTAGCCTGACTCAAATCAGCGCCGCTCAAATTGGTCCCAATCAATTCGGTTTCGCGCAGGTTGGCTTCGCTCAAATCTATCCCGCTTAAATCCAGGCCGCTAAGCGTCTGGGCCGATAAATCAAAGCCTTTGCCCGAAAAATTCTTTTCACCGCCGGCCCAATTCAGAACCAATTGAAGCTGTTCTTCTCGCGTCCTGACCTCGACGGGTTCCCCCGGTTTCAGTTCGGTGACTTGTTTTGCAAAACCAGGTCGCGAATGGCCGATTCGTAAGCGTAGCCGGGCATCCACTGGCCGCAGTGCTTGCAAATCAAGGCTTTGATACGAATCTCTTCATCACAAAAAGGGCAGCGCTTCAGCTCGTCGGACATTACCACCTCCACCCTATCCATTATAGCCGATTCCGGGGTTGTAAGAAAATGAAAAGGCAGGGTTAGGGCAGACTTGATTGGCGAAGGCCCAGCTTCACCGCGAGTGGTCAATTTGATCTTCTGATGATAGGCAGGTAATAAGGCAGCGGCGGTTCTGACACAGCCGCCATGATTTCGGGCGGACTCTTGGAGGTGTCCCACAGGGTCCCCAGCGCCGCGCCGTCCACTCCGCCTCTGGTTCGCAAAAAGTCAATATATTCTTTGGAAGCCGTTTGATAATACAGAGTCGCCGCAACCCGCGCTGTTCCGGCGGGGACGGTGTAGGCCGTTTCATCCCAGTACTGGCCGGCGGTGTAGGTCGCGCCGACCGGCTTCAGCCCTCTCTGGTTCAAGGCCGAAGCAGTGAACCCTCGCGGGGGAATCCGGTTATCTTTGAGCACGAGATTGTTCAACACAAAATGGAACGTGGGTTGGTTGGCGTTTTCGGGCATTTGCAGCAGGGTGGCCAGGTCTGAACTCATGCCCTGCTTGGCCTCGTAAATTTTGATGGCGGCGTCCTCAGTCAAAACGCCCGTGGACGGGTTGTAGACGCCCGACTCGTAAATCAAATTATTATCCTCATCATACGCCCTTAAATTGAGCCAGATACGCCGGCCTTCGGGGTAGCCGGTGGGCAGTTTGTGGCCGGTTTGATTGGTCACGCGTACCGTCGCGATTTTGTTCGGGCCGGCGCCGGTCAACGTGACCGAGAGGGTGGCGGCCTTTTGCAGCATCTCCCGCGCCCGAATGATGGTGACATTGAGGTTGGCCGCGTCGCCGGTGCTGTTGAGCCGCCAGCGCGAGTCCTGCAAAATCTGGGGAACCCAGGTGTTGCGCCGGCGAGGTCATGTTCGGGCAAGCAGCCGGCAGCGCCGCAATCGCGGTTGACCGGGTTATAGATGTCTTCGGCGGCCTTGCCGGTGGTACGGCGCATGTGGCAATCCTGGCAGGAGCTGACCACCCCGTTGGATTTAGCCCCGGCAAACTGGGGAGCCAAAACGCCAGTGGTGCGATAATCACTGTTAAACCACTCATCATAGGTCTGTTCGATGGGGAAAAGCTCGCCTTTGGCGAAGGAAGGGGCCGCCAGACCATTGCCGTTGGGCCAATAGCGGCTGCCATCCCAGGAGAGGGTGGGATTATCCACGTTGTGGCACGAGCCGCACAAGCGGGACTCGGTCACGGCATTGGTGGACTGGCCCAGAAAATCGGTTTTGAAAGCCGTGTGAGGAAGATTGGTCAGCGCAAAGGGTCCGCGCCGCCGGTCTTGCGGGTCGAGGATGAGCATAGCGCTGCCAACATGGTCGGCAGGCAGGGTGGCGGTAGGGGCCAGTGAGCTGCGGATGGTCGCATCAATTGCCACGGCCTGATCGTTGGGCGAGGCGACGGGGTCAACCATACGATGGCAAATTTCGCAGGCCACCCCGGCCTGAATATCGCCCGATTGCAGAGCTGAACCGTCAGCGGGGTGGCTGCGGCCTTCAAACCAGCCTTTGGGGGTGTGGCAGCGCAAACAGTAGTCGCCGGCATCACCGGCATCGCTGTTGGCGACGGCCAGGGCCGACCACATCAGCGGGTCGCGTCCGGCCTGGCCCATCATACTGCCCCGCCATTTGTCGTAAATGGGCGTGGTATGGCAAAAATCGCAGCCGCCCGGATCGGGAATGGTATCGGTTAGTTGGTTAGGCTGGGTACCGGGAAAAAAGAAATCCTCGACGCCGGTCGAGAGGGCCGGACGTGGCACAAAAACAGCCTCGGAGAGTGTTACCACGCTGATGCCGGGACTGGTCAATTGAGCCTGGTTGATGAGACTGCCGGTCACGTCGTCAGCAACGGTGACCTGATAGGTCAGGGTGATCGTTTGGCTGGGCGAGAGCGATCCTTGCCAGCGTAAAACGGGCGCCTGTAAGCTATCCACCGTGCCGGCTGTCGCTGCCAGTGAGCCGGGAACATAGCTCAGGCCGGCGGGGATAGTATCGGTCAAAAAAGCGGTCTGGCTGGACAGGCCGCCGGTGTTGTTGATACGAATGGTGTAGGTGACGGTTTCGCCGGGGTCGGCGTGGGCGGTTGAGGCGCTTTTGGTCGAGGTGGACAGGTTGGGTTGGGGGCCGTTGGCATCGGCCAGGCGGCGAATCGTACCGCCAAAATAATCGAGTAGATACAATTCGCCCTGTTCGTCCTCGCCAAAGGCGCTGACACTAAAGGTAGAACTGGGCGGGCCATATTCTTGCTCAGGGGTGGACCAGCTATTCGGCCCGGTTTTGGTCATGCTCCAGATCCGGCCAGAGCCGTAATCGGCATAAAAATAGTAGCCGGAAAGCGCCGGATACAGGCTGCCGCGATACACATAGCCGCCGGTAACAGAGGCTCCTAAACTATGGCTGTATTCGGCAATTGGTTCGGTCAAGGTAATGCCAGAGCCGCAGTTGCCCGGCTCAAAATCGTGCCGGCCTTCCCGGCAGTCCCAGCCAAAATTTACGCCGCCCGGTGTACTGGCCGCCTGATAACTGATCTCCTCCCACTGACCCTGACCAACATCGCCAATATACAGATCGCCTTTGCCAGCCCCCCCGCTATCGCCCCGATCAAAACTGAAGCGCCAGGGATTGCGGACCCCCATAGCCCAGATTTCATCGGCTCCGGCCGTGGCCCCGGCGAAGGGGTTGCCCGGCGGAATAGCATAAGGCGAGCCATTGTTGACGTCAATACGCAAAATTTTGCCCAGCAAGACTGTTTTATTCTGGGCGTTTTGGTTGGGGTCGCCGCCGCTGCCGCCATCGCCGGTACCGATGTAGAGGTAGCCATCGAGCGGCCCAAACATAAGCTGTCCGCCATTATGATTGCTGTGGCTGGGGTGCGGGATGGTCAAAATCGGCTGGCCGCTGTTCGGATCGGCCAGGTTGGGATTGGTGCTGGAGGCCGTGTAACGGGCAATGACCAGATTACCGCCGGTATTGGTGTAATAGATGTAAAAAAGACGGTTACTTTCGTAATTGGGATGGAAGGCCACGCTCAACAAGCCTTCCTCGCTGCCGCCGCTATCACCAGGTTCGGGGCTTCTCACAATGTTTCTAATATCCAGGAAAGGAGTCACAACCGGGCTGTTGACAATGCGAATCCGACCGTACTGCTCCACCACAAAAAGCCGATTGGAGCCATCACCGGCGTGCGTCACCTGAATCGGCCTGACAAAACCGGAGCTAATCACCTGGCTCACCGAAATATTAAAACCGGCCGCCGCCGGACGATGAACCGCATCGTGAGCAATCCCGCCCGGAATGTCTTCTTTGGCCTGCGCCGAGTCCATTCCGGGTTCCAGCAGCAGCCACAAGCCGGCCAACCCAAGCAGCATGAATCCAAGTAGCAGCATCAATTTCAACCAGGATTTTGACATGAATTTTCCCCTCGTTACGTTCCAATAAATTTTGAGCCAAACGGAATCATCAACAGTTGTCTTGCCAGAAGGCGCAGATGGAGGGCAGGAATAATCGGAGGGCAGGTCAGGTGAATGAGGGTGGAGGGAAAAACATCTCCACGATATGAGAGTCTACCATGAGGGTAAAAAGATACGCGGGATATGGGGAAATGCGGATTTTTTAAGACTTTTCGGTTGGGACGGGGAATTCAACGCGGGCGCGGGCTACGGCCAGGCCATCCACGGCCAGGACGGTAAAGTGAACGTCGTTATAAGTTATATGGTCGTCTTTGCGGGGCGGCCGGCCCAGTTCGGTCATAATCAAACCGCCGATGGTTTCCACATCGGGCAGGTCATCTTCCTGGCCCAGGTAAACGTACTCTTCCAGGTCTTCCAGCAGGTAAATACCGGCCACTTCCAGCACGCCGGGGCTGATTTCTACGAGCGGTTCGGTTTCCCGGTCAAACTCGTCGCGAACTTCGCCCACCACCTCTTCCACCAAATCTTCCAGGGTGACAATGCCCGCCGTGCCGCCAAACTCATCCAGCACAATGGCCATGTGAACCCGCTGCCGTTTAAAGGCCGCCAGCAGCTTTTCCACCGGATAGTTTTCGGGCACGGTCAGGGCGGGGCGTAACAACAGCCGGATGTCAAACTTTCCCTTCATGCGCAACTGCTGGTAAACCAAATCTTTCATCAGCAGCGTGCCAATCACGTGGTCAAGATCATCCTCGTAGACCGGAAAGCGGCTGTGCTGGCTTTCGGCAACCAGGGTGAGCAGTTCGGGCAGCGGGGTATCGTGGGCAATGGCCTTCACCTTGCGGCGGGGGGTCATCACCTGATTGACCTGGCGCTCGCTGAAGCTGAAGATTTTGTGGATCATCTCCTCTTCGCCTTCGTTGAGCAGCCCCCCCTCGGCGCTTTCGGCCACAATCAAATCCAATTCCTCCGGCGAGTGCAGCCGGGCATGGCCTTCAGCCGGCGGAACACGAAAGAGGCGCAGCAGGATATTCCCAATCCCGTTGAGCATGGCGACCGGCAGCGCAAAAATAGTTTCGGAGAAACGCATAGGCCGGTCTACCATCAGGGCCATTCTCACCGGGGTACTCAGGGCCAGCGATTTAGGGATCATCTCGCCAATGACGACGTGCAGGTACGTCAACAGACTGACGCTGACAATATAACCGATGGTATAAATAATGGCTTCATCGGGCAGGCGGCCCAGAGCCAGGGCCAGGTACGGCTCGATAAAATGGGAAAGCTGTGTTTCGCCATACATGCCCAATCCCAGCGAGGCAATGGTGATGCCCAACTGAGCCGTCGCGATATATTTATTCTGCTCGTGCGGCGAGTCCAGAATGGAGAGAATATCCCTGGCGATGGGCTGGCCTTGATTGGCTAACTGCTCAATTTGGGTCGGCCGGACGCCGATGATGGCAAATTCTGCCGCCACATACAAACCATTGAGCAGCACCAGCACGATGATAACCAGGCTGGGGATCAGCAAGGTTCCAAGCTCCGGGAGTTCTGTGCTCATACTCCGCCAGGGGTTTTCAGCGGCGCTTAAGACCGCCCCTTCAGCCACCATAGCACCGACCAGCAAAACGACTCGGGGAGACAGCGAAATCAAGCCCGGCTTCATCCTTTTTCTCCCCCGATCCACTCTTCGATATGCGGCGGTGTGTCATCCACCGGCAGTTGGAGCGATACCTCGGCAATACCCAATGATTCCATGGCCTCGACCCGGATGGTTACTTCCGGCGTGCCAACAGTAACCTCATCACCCACGGCAGGTAAGCGGCCCAGTTCGCTAAAAACAAGACCGCCCAGGGTATCCACATCCTCGTGGGGCAAGTCCAGGCCCAAATATTCGTTGACATCCGCCACCAACAAATCGGCCCGCAGCCGCAAGCGGCCATCTTTTTCAGAAGAAAGCAGCGGCAGTTCATCGGCGTCAAATTCGTCCTGTAACTCGCCAAAAACCTCTTCGATCAAATCTTCAATGGTAATCAGTCCGGCGGTCCCACCATACTCATCAAAAACAATAGCGATGTACTGGTGATTTTTGTTCAAAACTTCCCAGACATCGGCGGCGGCCAGGCTTTCGGGCACATAGACCACTTCCCGGATAATACCCTGGAGGGTCTGCTGCTCCTGCACATGCCGTTGGAATAGGTCTTTAAGGTGGACAAAGCCAACGATATTGTCAATCGTATCCTGGTAAAGCGGGATTCGGGTGTAACCTTCGCGGCAGATAAGGTCTAGCAGCGCTCCCACGCTGCTGTCCACCGGCGCGGCCACCAGCCGCGTCCGGGGAACCATGACCTGGCGGGCGGTCAATTCGCGCAGACGAAAGGCATTACGCAGCATCTGTTGTTCCTCGGCGTCCAGCAGCCCGCCTTCATGACTCTCGGTGACCAGCAGCTCGATTTCGGCTGGAGAATAAGCCTGGGCGTGCTCCTCGGTACGGTGAGCGCCCAGAAGGTGGAGGATCAAATTGCTGCTGCCGTTAAAAAACCAGATCAGGGGTCGGAAAATAAACAATGACCAGCGCATCGGCACTACCGTTGCCAGCGCCATTTGTTCAGGGTACTGAATAGCGATAGATTTGGGGAACAGTTCCCCCAATACTACGCTGAGGGTGGTCAAGACAATCAATACACCCGTGACCGAGATAGAATGAGCCGTTGTTTTCGCCCAGGCCCAGCCCGCTGACCAGGAACGGAG
>JAAUSP010000242.1 GCA_012032575.1 Anaerolineales bacterium
CCTGACCTCTTCCAGTGAACCAGTAAGCAGTTGGGAATTGTTGCAACCCAATGGACAAAAAAATGAGGCCGGTCAGGGTAGCCATAGACCCGCAGGGACGGGTGTGGGTGGTGAATAGTTTTGGTAGTCATCCGGTTGTCATAACGCCAGAGTAGAAGTTCAACCTCGCTCCCGTTAAAATTACGGTGTTGGGTCGTTTTCGGCCCACTGCACCGTCGAATAGAGCCTCAACAAAGTCACCAGTTTTGCAAGTGAAAATTATCCCCAATCGCGATAGGGGTATCGAGAAACTTTTTCATGCTGTCGCCGGTCTCACCCGGAAAACCGTGGCCCGCAGCATGAACATTTGCCAGGCAAAAGAAGGATGCATCATGGCATTTTCAGCATTGCCTGGCTCCCCTGTATTTTCATCGCGCACAGCCCAGGGCTTGGTGCCTTTGTTTTCCCACCAGAACGGAAAATACGCCGCGCCAGAGGGAGACTGGTAGCGGTTGAGGTGATTAACTACCGTAGTCTGGGCTTTTTCTTTTAAAAAGCGTCCAATCTCTGGGGCAAACATAGAAGGACGGTTGGCCAGATTAGCCCCGGCATATTGACTGTGACTATAAATAGTCGGGTGCAGCGTTTGGGGAGAAACGGCTGAGAAAGCGCAGTAATCCCACACTCCCTGATAGCCGTTCACATTGCCATCGTTGCCAAAGCAGCCTATATCGGAGCCCATGTTGTAGTAAAATTGGGTGTAATTAGCGCCACTGGTTAATCCCTTTAGTGCTCGCTGTTCGGCCTCCGCAAAAGGTTTGTTCAGGGTTTTAGCCATCCGGGCGTAACCAATAACCCCCATTACTTGCCAGTAGGTGCGCGGCGTGGCCGGAATTTTCTGGTACAGCGCTTCGATATTGGCCCAGTTGTTTTGGATGATCTGCCAGGCTTGCGGTGTTTGGGCGGAATTTTCAAACTGAGAAACATAATGGGCAAAAGCCCAGGCCGCATAGAGATTTTCCGGAGGTGGGCTGAGCGTCCCCCCCCAGGTAAAGGACTCGCGTCCCAGCTCATTAGGCAGGGCAGGATAATAGGAACGATTAGCGTTTATAGCGGCCAATGGAGAAGTCACCCCCGATGGAATAGAGTACGCCAGTGGGTTGTAGGTCGAGCTTTGCATTTCAAATTTAAGATAGCGAATCACCTCGGTGCGCTGCGCGGGGGTGAGAAACTCCAACGTTTCTGATAAAACCAATACCGTTTCACCCGGGTTGAGCCAGTACAAATCCTCATACAAAAAGCCTTGCGCCACATAAAAAGAGCCGAGATGTCGGGGCGTAGTCTGGCCAATACAGCAAGCCGCCAGCACTTTGTCAATTTCTACTTTTAATTCATCCCGGACAGCTTGCTCATCGGCTGATGGATTGCTATTCTGCGTAACCCATATTTTATCCCAGACATAACCTTTGGAGCCATTTTGTCCGGCGGAGACAATGATAGGCAGATAAGCTTTGTTACTGTTGTTTTGTGCCGCCACAAATTGAGTGCCCAATTCAAGGACAAACACCAAAGATACCAGTAGAAAAAGGGTATGATGCAGTTTCATTAGCTAATTCCCCTGATAAGCTGCAACGATAGTATAGGGGGCTGGTTCAGCTTCTTGGGCCGGGAAACCCTCGTGATGCTTGATAAAAAGAACTTTATTGGCTATGCTAACCGGCGCGGCTGAGTCGCCGCCACTGCCGGCCCCACCCTGAGGTAAGCCCCCGCGGCCAGAACCGACCACAAATTCGGAGTTGCCACTATCTACATAAATACCGCCAGTGTTGAACCAGCCGGTCATAAGCAGCAGATTGCCGGCCATTGAGAGTACGGTGGTTTCATCGCCAATAAAGTGGAAATCTTGACTGTTGGGACAATTGGAACCACCCCCAGGACAGGCCAGAAAATCCACGGTCGGCAGGCTGTTACGCTCGGTCAAACGGCCCAAGTCTACCCAGCGGCGGCAAAAAAAGCTTTCATCGCGGCGTGAAAATTTAGTGCGCCAAAACGTATAAAACTCGCCACTGCTCTGGTTGACCACCGGCATAATGCCGAGGCGTCCGCCACCGCCAGTCCATAAAACCGGGGCCGGACGGCTCCAGCGGGCTGCGCCTGTATCAGGATTGAAGGCATAAAAAGTCAATCGTTGCGGGTACTTCTGGAAGATTTCGTCAATAGACTCAATCTGGTTGTCACTGTCGGTGAAATGCTGCTCGTTCCACTGGGTGCTGGTATTTCCGCTTGAGCTGACCACTTCTCCGGGCGAATTAAAATTGGCCGGGTTTAAGTTAGGGCAACTGTTGCACTCACCGCCGCTGTTGCCCGGACAAAAAAGATCATTTTCATCGTGGATGAGCGAGGATTGAAAGGCGTAGATATTTTTAGTGCGGAAAACAACCGTATTTTGCGCTTCCGAAATCACCGGCCACGAGTCATAGGCGCTTTCGCCATACATTTGAGCCGACCAGACCAGGCTGCCACTTGCTGCATTGAGAGCATACGCCTTCAGATTTTCGGCGGCAAAGAAAACCAGGTTTTTGGCGGGATGCACCGCCGGAGAAGAGAGAATTGGGGCACGGATCGAGGCGGGTGTAGTGGCAGCGGTGTCAAATTTCCACAGTTGTGCTCCGTTAGCGGCATTAAAGGCATAAAAAAAGCCATCCTTGCCACTGGCATAAACACGATTTTCCCAAACCAGAGGCGCACCGCCTACCCCTTTGCCCACAGCCGCCTGCCAAACCTGGCTGCCGGTATTGAGATTGAGCGCATACAGATAGCCATCGTGTGAGCCAACAAACACATTGTTCTGGCTGATGGCCGCTGTATACAAAATAGCGCCGCCGGTATTAAACGTCCAGGCAGTGCTGCCATCGCTGGTGTTTAAGGCATACACTTTGCCGTTTAAATCCCCTACAATCACTCGCCCCCCAGCGATGACCGGCTGAATCCGGTCGGCCATGGGGGTGGCCAGATCTCGTAGCCACTTTTGATTGAAAGGGCCAGTGACCGGTTGAGGGTTGTGCCCGGTGCGTTTGGGATCATACTGCAGTTGAGGCCAATCATCGGCGGTTTGAGCTTCACCCCTGAGGGCGGGCATGCTTAAACCATCTTCAGCCGAAGAGGTAAGTTTTTGAGCAGGCGGCCTGGGGTGAACACCCGAAGCTGCCTGGAGCGTAGCCGTTACGATTACGCCGTTAAAAATGAGCAAGACAAGTATTATCCACAATCTGGGCCATGAAAAAAGTCGCATTTTAAAAGTTGCTCCTTTCGGCTAGATGGCGTTTAGCCGGTTGAACTGTTGACTGCTTGAGTATATGCGGAAGATAAAGACCCGAAGGATCAGGATTGCCGACAACATCGTCGTTGTATAATTTATAAGCTGTATCTGTTCGTAATGAATTTACCTGAAGCGTAATTTGACCGGTACTGTTCACCTCCATTTGTGTCGTAGTTTCAATAACCCCCCGATAGGTATCCCATTTTTCCACGGTAAAGATACCCGGTGCTAACCCGGAGATGGTGATTCGGCCGCTCTGTGGGGCAAGATTAACCTTTTGAACCACGTTCCACCAGGTATGATCTTTGTGCTGAACCCAAAAATGGGCAGCAGTGCCTCTGTTATCCTTTTGACCTAAAACCCTCAGCTTAGAATTGGAAACCCTGGCAGCTATATCCACATAATGACCATTCGATAATGGCAGGCCGGCTACAAAATTCTGAAATGCCTGGTAGACGGGGTAGAGATTATTGGCAATCAGGCTGTCATTGTACCAGTATAAGGTGTAAAGCGCCCCCGGCTCAAGCCAGGCCCAGGTTTGGTTGTGCAGCCAGGTGCCCTCTTTATCTTGGGCAACCCCAGGGTCTTCACCTTCATCGGGATTGCTCGTTTTGGCAATGCCCTTTTCCGCCCATATTATTGGAACATCTGTATCGGCTCGCACTGCGCCGCTGTAAGCCAGATGCCAGGTCACCTCATCTCTGGCGTTGATGTCGAGCCAACCAGTTGCCTGACCGTTTACTGTAGTATAAGCGTGAAAATCTCCGTAATCCGGGCTAAAGGTAGCCTGACGGCCATAGTAGCAGGCAGTATGCCCGGCCCAAAAGGAAGTTGTGGTCAGGTGACGGTGGGGGTCATAGGCCCGCATAAAATCAGTTAAAGCCTGGGCCTGCCGCAGGTGAGGGCCGTTGCAATCCGGGTTGCCTTCATTGAGCAGTTCCCATGAGTGGATTGCTGTAGCATAGCCCCAGCGGGCAATCAAATAACGCCAGAAGTATTCGTGCAGCCGCCTGACTCTGGTGTTGGGTTGGGCGTGAAAGTTTTCATTTCCGCCAAAATTGTCAAACTCCGCATCATACGTTCCATTCAATTGGATTTGGTTGAAAACGCCATCATTTTTGTCCATGACAACCAGTTTGAGGTAAACTTTTTGAGCTGCGGCTGTTTCCAGAATTTGATCCCACAACCACGATGCTTGCTGGTCAAAATAAGTATGGTAGTTGAATTTACCCTTACCGATAATATTGGGGCCGATTTGTCCATTACCTAAATCCTCGCCAAGATACACCTCGTCAAGATAGGCAATGCCGCCGGTATTATTAAAAAGGCCCACGGTCAAATAACCCTGCTCACCGGCTACAAAACGCTGGCCGCTGTTGGTAAACTGCCCTTCAAACCAGTGCCAATTTTGCGTTCCGCTGTCGCTTATAGGCTGGCCTTGACTGTTTTGGCTGAGATAAAGTGCAATATTCTCACTCTGGCACAGATCGCCCCACCAGTTATTAAAAGTGACACTTAGCCCAAACGGTTGCCCGGCTTGCTGCGGGCCGGTAACGCCATCTAACCTGGCTTTAACGCGCACTTTGTAGGTTTTCCCCGCTTCAAAGGCAGGCCAGGCGTCACCTTGCCAGAAAAAGATACAGGGATTGCCGCCGTCAAGCCTGACTGAAAAATCACTGCCAGGAACTACAGCGTCGCCAGTGGGCCAATTGTTGCTCCACGGGTCCCATTGCTGAAGATAATAGCCCCGCCCAAAAATGACACTGGCTGACATCCAAACCCGGAAAAAATTGGCCTTGTAGCGGCCAAACTGGGCCAATTTGGTTTGGGCATCAGCCAGACTCTCAAAATCGGTGGCGTGCCCTACTCCGACAAAAGGCTGCCCGTTGCTAAACTCAAAGTAACGTGGGTCTTGCCTGCTGACCTTAATAAAACCAGGATTACCCTGGTTATCAGCCGTAACGATGAACGTGCTTGGACTGCTTTGCTTCCACTGCTGACAGGTGGTTTGTCCTTGAGCACAAATCGAGGCGTCCTGCGCCTGAATTTTATAGCGCCATGTACCCGGTTTTTGAGCAGCAAAGCGCACCATCCAAACGGATTGTCCCTGAGGATAAATCCAATCACGCCCCCCCGATTTTCATAAAGATAGGGTTGGTAAAGAAAGGCCGGTTGGACCAGGGCATTATTCCAATTCGACTCACCCGGCGGCAGAAAAAGCCCGTTAACAGTAATTCCGGTTCTGCTCGGTAGTCCGGCGGGTGGATTGGCGTCGTAGGGAAATTGGGGCTGGGTGGCGACACTGTTGTTGATATTAAAAGTCAATTCAAGCTTGCCGTAAAGGTGAACTGTAGTAGTATTGGCCGAAATAGGGCCGACTTTTAAGCCTGAAGCCGCCTGAAAAGAAGAAAAACTCGCTGGTCCATTGGGGGGGGATGGGGCGGCCAGGGAGTCGCCAGTGCCAGAGATTGGATCGGTCAATAAAATAATCATAGCCGATAGAATTATGGGTAGTAACGCTTTCATAAATTTGGGTCCGCCTCCGATTAAGCTTGATTTTCAACCTTTTGCTGACATATCATTATTTTGAGGGGGTTTTTGCAGCACGAAAAAAGGCCGATATTGGTATCGGCCTTTTTACTGGTAGGGGGCAGCTCCGGCTTAATTAATTCAAAATCTCCGGTAATCTGAAGGAGCGTCTTTAATCCCTCGAAAATGATGCTGCTGCCATTTCCACTGAGTCTCCGAATTTTATTCACGCCTGCTTCATTCGCTGGAAAGTATGAAGAGTTATACTTTAGAGGAACAGATAAGATAAGCCGCTAAATTTATTAATTGCTAAAGATAACGCACCTCGATTTTATCAGAATTTAGGTCTTTACGCCCTTCTATCCTGAAGGGTAGTTTTTTTGCGCCATATTGTTGATTAATAAACTTTTGCAGGGGTTGGTGATGGGTGGGGTTCAGCTTCAACTCCAAGCGATGTCCTGCCTCGTCGTATAAACTGCAATATTGAATGGAGACCGTAGCCAACTCGCCCAACATCTGGCTGAGATAGGTCGGTAAACCTACTTTCATAATATAATGATCACGAATTTCGTTCAAAGTGAGGATAATAACATGATTTGAAGAAAAGCCAGCCCGCAAACAATGGGCTTTGCTTTTTAATACGTCTCGTATTTCTTTTGCGCCAAAAACTTCAAGGTCCACCCCTATTTTGCTGTTGTTCCTCTCATTCGATAAAGTTTTATTTTGAGTTATCGCAGGCAAGACAACCACATTTTCTAAACTGGTTGGCATAAATTTACCTCCAAATTTTTAACGTGGTGCTTGAACTGAGACTCTCGTAAGCTTCTTTGATATTTGAACCTTTAAACCAGGTTAGAACAGGAACACTTCGAAAACGCAATAAACAAAAAAATACACCACAAGTGCGGTTATTTAGAATTATTAGGAGAGATTAATTGGATTAAGCGAGTGGGAGAATATATCAGAACTATCGCTCAATGTCCAACTACGGAGCTTTAGTCCCACCGAGCAGCACAGTTGTTACAGGATCCATTGGGACGGATAGAAGTTTAAAGTCTATCCTGAGTCGAAGCCCTCAAATGCATTGTTATATCTCCTCTCCTGATGTTCTTTTACTTTTTAACAGCCGAAGTAAAATTCCAACCGATCGAAATAAGACATAAGGACAGGAATAAAGCCAAGAATATCATACCATACACATCGAAACTAAAACAATAAGGATTGGGTACTAAAGTAAGAAACCTATTTGCTTTCTGCACATACTTTACCCGATATAGAATACTTTGTCCAGTTTATATCTTGAAAATGGAGGAATAGTACCCAGTGACTATTGAGATATATTTGCTTTTCTGATAAAGTAGAAGTCATTCTTTGGCGTTGATAAAATACTTCAAAATCTTATCACCCAGATGAAATTTAACATTTTAGGGTCAAGCTAAAACTCTCTCCTCGTTAATCAAAACGAGCCGAGCAGCAATAGAAAAAGGCCCAGTCTTCTACCCTGTAAAGGCATAGAAGACTGGGCCTTTTTTGTTTGGTTTCACCGTTGATCGAGTTGACAAGGAGGTGCAGAAATAAAAAGAACCGAGTTTGGTGATTGCCCACGAGTTGTTGAGCAATGGGGAACTTTCTGGGCCTGAAGACCTGTAAGAATATTTTTAAGCCATCTTCCTCTGAAAACAATGGCTAAATTGATTAAGGTTGAGATGTTAGAAGAAGGAGAAAACCATGCGCAAACGAAGTGTTATTCTTATACTTTCTTTAGTAGCTTTACTTGGTCTGTCTTTAACGGCATTTGCCCAAACCACTATAGTTAACCTGCATAGCGGCGAAAGTGCTGAAGTGAATTGTGATGCTAATAAGTTAGCTCTTACCCGGTTGAGCGTAACCAAAGTGTCGGCTGTTTGTAAAGGTCAAAATTCTAACCAGGTAGCGGTACCCCCAAATGTTATTAATCTGCATAGGGGCGACAGTGTTGAAATAAATTGTGATGGGAATAAGCTGGCCCTGACCCGGTTAAGTCCAACCAGAGCCTTGGCTACTTGTAAAGGTTCAAGCGCTACCCCGGTTCCCCCTACCCCAACACCCGTATCGCCAACTCCAACTCCAACACCTACATTTACCCCTGCCCCTCCGCCTCCTGGTGGTTATAGCGAAACATTTCCAGAGGGCGCGGCAAATATTCTGGGCAGTTGCTCCGCCGAAGTTCACGATCGCTACGCTGTTATCGGTCCCAATGGACTCAAATACCGCACCTGGCACCCGATTACTGTCCCTATTGATCCTACCAACCCCAATGGCCCTACTTGTTCCTTTGCCCATGAACATGGCGACCAGCCCCATCCTGATGCACCCCTCCCGCCCTTTGGGTATGCCGCCTCTGTGAATGGCATGTTCAGCGAAATTGTTGCCCACCCAGGTTTCAAAGTGTTCACCCATTATCGCGGTAACCGCAACGGTTTTGGTCAGTCTGAACTGGACTACGGAAATGGCCTGGATATTGATTTTATGGCTACCATCCATCAGGGCACGGCTGGTAAAGGCCGCTTGACCACCCAAAACCATACCTTCGATTTCTGGAGTCGAGATGAGCAAGGGCGGATAACCCAGATTTATTCGATGGCCGATACCGGGTCACTCAACAGCAAGTGTAATGAGAGTTTGCCGGGCCGCAATGTGGTCAGTCGTGACTGCCCTACCTATGAAACCTGGTCTTTTGGGGTAAACATTGGCGGAGTTTGGAATAGTGGGCAGATGTTTGCGGCTGTCACCAACCCGATGAATTATATGGTCGGCGACCCTGCTGACCCCAACAGTGTCCAGTTGGTCAGCACTTCAGAAACATTGTGCGGGCCAAACTTTGGTGAGTGTAGCGAAAAACTGCCGTTTGGTGATCGCCGTTCCTTATGGTTAGGCCATTTCCGAACGATCCACGAGCCGGATTGGGAATGGCGGAATCAAGGGGGTGAGGAAGTCTTCTGCACCTCGCCTACAGGCGGAGTGAAGGTAGCCTGCGGACCGGGCACAATTCAACAGCGGGTAGCTCCGGTTAATGCCAGCAACGCCGGCGCGCGCATTCTTGATCGTACCCCCAACAGTCAGGGCTGGGACGGACAGATTGGCCCCCTTAGCGTTATGGGCGCTCCCGGCGGCAATTAAACTAAATTTATAACCCACTAAAAATGACCGGCATGCCGAATGGATCGAGCATGCCGGTCATTTTTTAGTTTAAATTCAACTATTCGGGCGTGGTTAACGCAAGCTTAAAAAAGCCACTACCCCTGGGTGGCATACGGGCTAGATAACCTCTCGATAGATTCCCTCTAATTTTTCAGCAATGCCCCGCCAATCGTGGTGGTTTTCTACATAAGTTCGACCAGTCTGGCCTATCTGCCGACGGAGCGCCTCGTTGGTTAAGAGGGTAATGATAGCCTGAGCCATTGCCTCGGCTGTATCGGCGACCAGGGCTTCCTGACCGGCCTGGATTTGAATCGCCGAAACCGCTTGCGGGGTGCTGATAACCGGCGTCGCCATCGCCATAGCTTCTAAAACCTTGTTTTGAATCCCAACGCCGTAACGCATGGGGGAAATTGCCGCGGTAGCTTGGGCTAGATAAGGCCGCAAATCAGGCACGGTTCCGGTGACGTTGATACGTGGGTCGGCGGTCAAGGCCTGCAATTCAGGGGAGGGGTCTTTACCTACAATCATCAGCCGAGCTGCCGGTAAATATTGCCAGACCAGAGGCATCACCTGCGAAACTAAATCCAAAGCAGCCGCAATATTGGCGTGATAACTCATTTTGCCGGTAAAGACCAGGGTGGCCGGATCGCGGGGGGGTATTCAGCGGTTTGAAATAACCCAGGTCAACGCCGTTGGGTAACACAATGAAACGTTGCCGGAGGGTAGGAGTGGTAGACAATCCGGCCAGCGTATCCCGATCTCGGGGTGACGTGACCAGAACCCTTTGGAAATGTTCCAAAAAACGACCTTCGTAATGGCGAGTCCGCCCCAAATCCAATCGGGCCATCATTCGACTTAACCGGGTAGGACCTGCTTGGCGCACATGTTCAAACAGTAAGGTAATCGAGTCCACCGCATCAAATACAATCGGTGTCTCATTAACTGCTTTCCGTAATTCTGCCCCGCGCAGATGCTCAATATGAACAACATCAAAGGTTTGAGATCCCTGGATTTTTTGATGAGCTGACCCATCTCTGGTGAACGAGAATAGGCCGCTTGAAAAGGAGTTTGACCGGGAACAGCCTGGACGCCGTTCAATAATGTTCGCCAACGCGGTAGTGGTGCAGTTTCGACCCGCTGACACCATTCTCGCAGGGCCTTAAGACCACTGGTATCCTCCTTCGGCGGTTCCAAAGCCAATAAAGTAAGGTTGTGACCACACTCGGCCAGTGTTTTAATGAAATTGTAGGGGCGCACCCGGATGAGGGAGGGTAGGTACGGGCTGATAAAGAGTATGTTCAATGAGTTCATAACGATAGTGGATTCCATTTAAGCAGAGTGTTACCATGTAGGTGTACCCCTACATGATAATTAAATCTCAAA
>JAAUSP010000243.1 GCA_012032575.1 Anaerolineales bacterium
CTGTTTGAAGCTATCGAGAGCATGCCCGCCGGTTTTTCGCTGTATGACGCCAACGACCGGCTGGTGCTCTGCAACAGCAAATACCGGGACATGTGGGCAACCAATGCCGATTTGATTGTTCCCGGCGTTTATTTTGAAGATTTGGTTCGTACCGCGGCTGAACGAGGCCATTACTCTGAAGCCGCCGGCTGGCTTGACGAATGGGTTCGCCAGCGGGTCGAGCAGCATCGCAACCCGGCAGGACCTACGGAACGGCTGCTGAGCAACGGTACCTGGCTGCAAATCAGTGAATATAAAACCCACGATGGCGGTATTGCGGCCATTTTGATTGACATCACCGAGCGCAAGTGGTCTGAAAAAGTGCGAGCGGCCATGTACCGTATTTCTGAAGCAGCCAATTCGGCCCAGAAACTCGAAGAGCTTTTTCTGGTCATTCACAGTGTCATCGGGGGCATGATCCCTGCCCAGAATTTCTACATTGCCCTGCACGATCCTGCTGCGGAAACGCTGGCTTATCCCTACTTTATGGATGAGTACGATGAAGCTCCGACCGGTCCCGAACCGGTCGGCAGGGGGTTAACGGCCTATGTGCTGCGCACCGAACAACCGCTTCTGGCCTCCCCGGAGGTATTTCAGGAGCTAATTAGCCGGGGTGAAGTGGAGTCCATTGGAGCGCCATCGGTGGATTGGCTGGGGGTTCCGCTGCGAGCCAATGATAAAACCATTGGCGTGATCGTGGTTCAATCCTACAGCGAAAATGTGCGCTTGGGAGAAGAAGAGTTAAACATGCTCATGCTGGCTTCTACCCAGGTGGCGGCGGTGATTGAACGTAAACGGGCCGAAGACGCGCTGCGGGCCTCAGAAGCACGCTACAAAATTCTGTTCGATGCCGCGCCGGTGGGGATTTTTACCAAGAATCGGGCCGGCTATTACACCAGCGCCAATGCCGATCTGCTGCAATACTGGTCGCAAAATCCGGTCGGCTTTCGCGACGCCGACCTGCTGCCGCCCGATATCGCCGCCGGCATACGTCTGGCTGATATGCAGGTGATGGAAGCGAATGAGGAATTGACCCTGGAAGAAGAGATGGAAACCCCGCAGGGCCGGCGCACCGTGCTCTCGCGCAAAGCACCGTTACACGACGCCGATGGCAACGTGGTGGGAATTTTGGGCATCAGCCTGGATATTACGCAGCGCAAACAAGCCGAAATTGAGCTACATAAAGCCAAAGAGGCGGCAGAGACGGCCAACAAGGCCAAAAGTCAATTTTTAGCCAATATGAGTCACGAACTGCGAACGCCGCTCAATGCTATCATCGGCTACAGCGAAATGCTGCATGAAGAAACGGTTGACCTGGGCCAGGATCACTTTACTGCCGACCTGGAAAAAATTCACGCCGCCGGCAAACATTTGCTGGCCCTGATCAACGACATCCTCGACCTTTCCAAAATTGAAGCGGGCCGGATGGACCTTCACCTTGAAACATTTGAAGTGTCCAATGTTATTCAGGAAGTGGGGCTGACGGTTAAACCCCTGGTTGAGAAAAATAACAATGTCCTGGAAATTTATTGCCCGCCCAATCTCGGCCCGATGCGCGCCGACCTGACCAAAGTGAGGCAGTCGCTCTTTAATCTGTTGAGCAATGCCAGCAAATTTACCCAGGAAGGGGTCATCAGATTAGCGGTCAATCGCGAAACGGCAAAGAGCAAGGGAGCAGAGGAGCGGGGGAACGGAGGAGATAATTTCTCCCCTGCCCCCCTGCCCCCCCGCTCCCCTGCTCAAGATTGGTTTGTGTTCACCATCAGCGATACCGGCATTGGTATGAGTTCCGATCAAATAGACAAGCTTTTTGAAGCGTTTGTACAGGCCGATGCTTCGACCACCCGCAAATATGGCGGCACCGGCCTGGGGCTGGCAATTACCCGGCGCTTTTGCCAGATGATGGGCGGCGATATTGCCGTCGAAAGCGTCCCCGGCCAGGGATCAACTTTTACCATCTGGCTACCGGCTGAGGTGTCGGAATTAAAACCCGAATTGGTCGCCCCGCTGTTTACCAGCGAAGAGTTCAGCCGGGTTTCGGGCGGATCGAAGCCGGTTGAAGCCACTACAATTTTGGTGATTGACGACGACCCCGCCGTTCACGACCTTATGCGCCGTTTTCTAAGTAAGGAAGGCTTTTGGGTTGAAACAGCCAGCAGCGGCGAAGCCGGCCTGGCCCTGGCCCGCCGCTTCAAACCGGCTGCCATCACCCTGGATGTGATGATGCCGGGCATGGACGGCTGGGCCGTGCTGACCGCACTCAAAGCCGATCCGGAACTGGCCGCTATTCCGGTGGTCATGCTGACCATGGTGGACGACAAAAACTTTGGCTATGCCCTGGGGGCGGCGGAGTATTTGACCAAACCCATTGATCGGGGGCGGTTGTCCGCGATATTGGGCAAATACCGCTGTGAAGCGCCGCACTGTTCGGTGCTGGTGATTGAAGATGATCTGACCACCAGGGAAATGATGCGGCGTATGCTGGAAAAAGAAGGCTGGACCGTGGCCGAAGCAGAAAATGGGCGAGTGGGTCTGGCCCAGGTAGCGGCCAGCCAGCCCGAATTAATTCTGCTGGATCTGATGATGCCGGATATGGATGGCTTTGAATTTTTGACCGAACTCCGGCAAAACGCGGCCTGGCGGACGATTCCGGTGGTGGTCATTACCGCTATGGATTTGACCCCAGAGGAGCGGCAGCGTTTAAATGGCTCCGTGACCCAGATTTTACAAAAGGGTGCTTACAGCCGGGATGACCTGCTGGAAGAAGTAAGACAGTTGGTGCTCAGTTGTTTGCGGACAGAGCTAGCCGATTCTATCTAATATCGCTCTAAAAGAGCCGGATATAGCGGCTTGTTTTTTGCCATTTCACGTCCAATTGATATTGTCTGGTGTTAGTTTTTTAGAGCCAAAATAGTTTGGGCCTAAGGTAGATTAAAATATGAAACAAGTATTTAACCCCGCTGTCTCATTAATGAACCGGCTCAAATACCCCCAGAAATTCCTGCTCATCAGCCTGCTTTTTATTTTGCCCCTGGCCCTGGTGATGGTTCAATTTATTCTCCAGATTAATTCCCGGATTGATTTTGCCCAGAAAGAAATTTACGGCAATATTTATCTGCGTTCGATGCGCCAGTTGTTGGCGCATACCTTGCAGCGCCGGCTGCTGGTCTACGAGTACCTGAACGGTAATACTGCCCTTGAGTCCGACCTGCAAAAGAACCAGGCCCGGATTGACGCGGATTTTGATAGCCTGGAAGCCGTCAACCAGCAGTTGGGCCAGACCTTGCAAACAACCACCAAGTTTCGAGTGCTTGAGGCCAGTTGGCAGAATTTGCGCGATAATGGGCTGAAACTGGATAAACAGGTCAGTGATGACCTCCATGCCAAATTTATTGCCGATATCCGGGCCTTGATTTCCCTGGTGGGCGACACCTCCAATCTGATCCTTGACCCTGATCTTGACAGTTATTATTTAATGGACGCCATTTTGCTCAAGCTGCCCGAAAACCAGGATTTATTGGCTCAGACGGGGTTGTTGGGCCAGCAGGCTGTTCGACAAAAAAAACTCACGCCTGCGGAAAGGGCCGAGCTGATCGTTTTTGGCGGGCTGGTTGAGTCTAATGTTAATGCCGCGCGTAAGGGGTTGGAGGTAGCTTTCCAGAATAACCCGGCTCAAAATCTGGAGCCGGCCCTGGTGGCCCCTTTGCAAGAGTTTGCGGCGATTAATGAGGTATTTTTAGAAACACTCAACCGGGATATTATTAACGCAGACCCGTTGGAGATTACCCCAGAGGCTTTCACCACCCTCAACGCTACCGCCCTGGAGTCCAGTTTTCAGTTATGGGATCGCACCGTGACTGAATTGGATGGCCTGTTGCAGGTTCGGATTGATGGTTTTAACCGTAGCAAATATTTGGTCAGCGGCGTCACCACCCTGGTCCTGGTTATGGTGGCGTATCTGTGGGTTGGTTTTTACCTGGCCGTTATGCGTACCGTCTCCAATCTCGACGAGGTATCAAAGCGCATGGTTAACGGCGAAATGACCAGCATGGTCACGCTGGAAAACCGGGACGAATTGGGCCAGGTAGCCGCCTCTTTCAACCAGATAGCCAGCGCCCTGGTATTGGCCAGCACCCAGCGCCAGTCTGTGTTGGATAACGCTGCCGACGGTATCATCACTACTGACGAGAAGTTCATCATCGAATCTTTCAATCCGGCGGCCGAACGAATTTTTGGCTATCAAGCGGCTGAGGTCATCGGCCAACCTATGACGATGCTTGTCCCCGAAGCGTCTCAACCGAGGCAGGGCGGCCAATTATTTGATTTAAATTACTGGTTGGCCTCACCAGGCGCAGGTCACGCGCGGGAGGGAGTAGGACAGCGCAAAAACGGCAATTATTTCCCCCTGGAATTATCCATGAGCCAGATGCGGCTGGGCGAGCAGCAGCACTTTATCAGTATTCTGCGCGACAGCACCGAGCGCAAACGGGCCGCCGAAGAACTGGCCCTGGCCCGCGATCAGGCGCTGGAAGCCAACCGGGCCAAATCTGTCTTTTTAGCCAACATGAGCCACGAACTGCGCACGCCGCTCAATGCCATCATCGGCTACAGTGAAATGCTGCAGGAGGAGATGGAAGACCTGGGCCGGGCTGAGTTTGCCCCCGATTTGCAAAAAATCAACTCGGCCGGTAAACACCTGTTAGCCCTCATCAGCGATATTCTGGACCTCTCCAAAATCGAGGCTGGCCGCATGGACCTCTTCCTGGAGAGTTTTGAGGTCGCCCCGGTCATCAAAGATGTCGTAACCACCATTCAACCACTCATCCAGAAAAATCACAACACCCTCGAAGTTAACTGCGCCGAAGATGTCGGGGTGATGCACGCCGATTTGACCAAAGTGCGCCAAATCATTTTTAACCTGCTCAGCAATGCCAGCAAGTTCACCGAGCGCGGAACCATCACCCTGATGGTTGAAAGACGCACCGCCAAAAGTGGCGCGATAATAATGGAAGATCAGATTCATCCTTCCGCCTTTATCCCTCATCCTTCGCAGGAGTGGCTGATTATTGGCGTCAGTGACACCGGTATCGGCATGACCTCGGAACAAGTGGAGAACCTGTTTCACGAATTCACTCAGGCCGATGCCTCGACCACCCGCAAATATGGCGGCACGGGTTTAGGGCTGACCATCAGCCGCCGTTTCTGCCACATGATGGGCGGCGAGATTGAGGTGGACAGCGAGCCGGCGAGGGTTCGACCTTTACGGTGTGGCTGCCGGCCCAGGTGGTTGAACCCAAATCTGACGAACCCAGGGTGAGCGAGATTGAATTTATCGAGGGCAGCGGGCTGGTAGACGGGTCGGACCTGGTACTGGTGATTGACGACGACCCGGTGGTGCGTGACTTGATGCAGCGATTTCTGGTGAAAGAGGGCTTCCAGGTGCAATTAGCCGCCAGTGGTGAGATTGGATTAAATATGGCTAAAGACCTGCGTCCCGCCGCTATTACCCTGGATGTGATGATGCCCGGCATGGATGGCTGGGCCGTGCTGACCGCCCTCAAAGCCGATCCCGACCTGGCCGATATTCCGGTGGTGATGCTGACCATGGTGGATGAGAAAAACCTGGGTTATGCCCTGGGCGCTTCGGATTACCTGACCAAACCCATCGAGCGCAACCGCCTGATTACCGTGCTCAATAAATATCGCTGCCACCACCCGGATTGTCCGGTCCTGCTGGTCGAGGACGACGTCTTAACCCGCGAGATGATGCGCCGGATTTTGGAAAAAGAAGGCTGGCAGGTGGTCGAGGCCGACAACGGCCGGGTGGCCCTGGAAAAAGTGGCCGAGTGCCGTCCGGAGGTGATTTTGCTTGATTTAATGATGCCGGAGATGGATGGATTTCAATTTCTGGTCCAGCTTCGACAGGATTTCCATACCCTCAATATTCCGGTGGTGGTGGTGACAGCCATGAATTTGTCGGACCTGGAGCGCCAGCAACTCAACGGCTCGGTCACGCAAATTCTGCAAAAGGGGCTTACAGCCGGGAAGAGCTGCTGCGGCAGGTCCGTGATCTGGTGGCCGCCTCGCTCCAGCCGGCTACGGGTGGTTAACTGAGGATTGGGTCATTTCGAGCGACAGCGAGAAATCCCCTACCCTGACCGAGAATCTACGTTGAAGTGGATTTCTCCCGTTGGTCGAAATGACATGGGGCAACTGCTTTGAGGTAACACCGTGACCCAAACCCAAGATCAGACATTGCGTCAGCAAAATGAATATCTGGAAGCCCTGCACGAAACGACGCTGGCCTTGATGAATCGGCTGGATTTGGCCGATTTGCTGCAAACGCTTGTTTCCAGGGCGGCCCAACTGCTGGGAACCGAACACGGTTATGTGAGCCTGGTGGAACCGCAACGCAGCGGGGTTGAAATCAAGGTCGGGATTGGCCTGTTCCGGCGCTATCTGGGCCATACCTCTGTGTCCGGCGAGGGCTTAACCGGCCAGGTTTGGCAAAGCGGGCAGTTGGTGGTGGTGACTAATTATGATCTTTGGGCCGAACGGTCGCCCAATTTTGATTACGGGGTGATGGGAGCGGTGGTTGGTCTGCCGCTTAAATCGGAGGGGGAAGTGGTGGGGGTGTTGGGTGTGGCTTACACACCTGACTCGCCGCAGCAGTTTGGCCCGCGCGAGCTGGAACTGCTGGCTCGTTTTGCGCAACTGGCCTCAATTGCGCTCGATAACGCTCGGTTGTATACTGCAATGCAGCGCGAGTTAAGCCAGCGCCAGCAAGCGGTTGAAGCCCTCCAGGAAAGCGAACAGCGCTATCGCCGGCTGATTGAACTTTCCCCGGAGATGATTGCTGTTCACAGTGAAGGGCGCTTTGTTTATATCAACCCCGCCGGCCTCAACCTGCTGGGGGCAAAATCGCTGGAAGAGCTGGTGGGCCGGTCTATTTTAGATATTGTCCACCCGGATTACCGTGAACTGGTTTCGCTCCGGGTGCGGAAAATGCAGCAAGAGGGGGCGCAGGTCAACCTGCTTGAAGAAAAGTATCTGCGGCTCGACGGGCAGACCCTTGATGTTGAGGTAACGGCCACGCCGATTACCTACGCCGGCAAACCCGCCGTGCAGACGGTGGTCAGAGATGTAAGCCAGCGCAAACGGGCGGAGAGCGAGCTGCAACAGGCCAAAGATGCGGCTGAGGCGGCCAACCGGGCCAAAAGTCAATTTTTGGCCAATATGAGCCACGAACTCAGAACCCCGCTCAATGCGATTATCGGCTACAGTAGTCTCCTGCGCGAAGAAGCCGAGGAGGCCGGGCCAGCGGAATTTATCCCTGATCTCAACAAAATAAACTCCGCTGCGTCTCATCTGCTGCACATTATTAATAATATCCTCGATTTATCCAAAATCGAAGCCAATCAACTGGAACTCCACCCGGAGAGCTTTGATCTGGCAACGTTTGTTAACAATGTAGCTGCCACCTTTAAGTCGTCCGTTGATCTGCGCGGCAACATCCTGGAATTGCGCTGCGGTGAGCCGTTGGGTACACTCTATACCGACCCGGTCAGACTGCGCCAGGTGCTGCTCTATTTGCTCGGCAATGCCGCCAAATTTACGGAAAACGGGGTGATTACCCTGGCAGTGGAACGACAGGGAGACGCGGGATCAGTCCATCATCCTGTCACCTTGTCAACGGGGCGGCAGGTCATTTTCCGCGTCAGCGATACGGGGATCGGCATCACGCCCACCCAGATGCAGCATATCTTTCTGGCCTTTACCCAGGCCGATGTTTCAATGACCCGCAAATATGGCGGGGTGGGGCTGGGGCTGGTTATCAGCCAGCGGCTTTGCCAGATGATGGGCGGCGACATTTCGGTTCAAAGCGAACCGGGCCAGGGTTCAACCTTTACCATTCATCTGCCGGCCTCTGCCGGGCCGGGCCAGGGATGAACCAAAAATCGGTCAATGGATACAACCGATGGTAAAAATATTGCTTGTTGAAGATAATGAAACAAACCGGGATATGCTCTCCCGGCGGCTGGCCCGCAAAGGTTACGACGTATTATTGCCGTGGATGGGGCTGAAGGAATCAGCGCTGCCCAAAAGCAAGCGCCTGATTTGATTCTGATGGATATGAGCCTGCCCATTTTGGATGGCTGGGAAGCGACCCGCCAGCTCAAAAGCAGGAGTGATACCTGCCATATTCCGATTATTGCTCTCACGGCCCACGCCATGTCCGGCGACCGGGAAAAGGCCATTGAGGTTGGCTGTGATGAGTACGAGACAAAACCGGTCGAGTTTCAACGCCTTTTGGTAAAAATAGAAGCACTTTTGAATGGAAGACCGGCTGAACTGCCGGAATGAAAATTTGCCAGATGTAGTTTGTTGTTGATAAACAGAGAAAGCTTTGATCCGTGACCGAACAAGCCATCCTTGATTCAGCCACCCTGACCGAGACGTCGCGAGGCGGCTTGCTGCTGGTGGTTGATGACAACGAAATGAATCGCGACATGCTGTCGCGCCGGTTATTGCGCCAGGGCCACCAGATTGAAATGGCCACCAACGGCCGCGAAGCCCTGGCCATAATTACCGCTCACAAATTTGATTTGGTGCTGCTCGACATCATGATGCCGGAGATGAATGGGTATGAAGTGCTCGAACACATCAAAACCGACCCGCTGTTGCGGCATATCCCGGTGATTATGATTACCGCCGTGGACGAAATCGAGAGCGTGGTCCGCTGCATCGAGTTGGGAGCCGACGACTATCTGCCCAAACCGTTCAACCCGGTTTTGTTAAAAGCGCGGATCAATGCCTCACTGGAAAAAAAGTGGCTGCGCGATCAGCAAGTGGCCTACACCCTCCAGCTCGATCTGGAGAACCGCCGCAAATCGGACGAGTTGGAACAGGCCCGCCAGATCCAGCTTTCGATGCTGCCGGCAGCGCCGCCGCAAGTTTCTTTCCTGGAGATTACCGCCCAACAAAAAACCGCCTCCGAAGTGGGCGGTGATTACTACGATTTTTTCCCCCAGCCCAACGGCAAATTGTTTATCGCTATCGGCGATGCCACCGGCCACGGCGTCGGCTCCGGCTTGATGGTGGCCATGACCAAAGCCTCGCTGCTGGCCACCGAAGAAGCGGAATTAACCGATCTGGTCACAAAAATCAACCAGGTGCTTACCCGGATTGACCTGGGCCGGCAGCTTAATATGTCACTGACGGTGCTGGAGGTTTTACCGCCCGAAAACGGCAGCATTACGGTGCGGGCCAGCGGCGGCGGCATCCCGCCCATTTATGTGCTGCGCCCCGGCGGTGTAGTTGAAGAGGTGATGATTTCTGGCCTGCCCCTGGGGGTAACCGAAGAAGCCCATTACGGCCTGACCGAGTTTACCCTGCATCCCGCCGATACCATGCTGCTGATGTCCGACGGGTTGCCCGAAACCTTTAATGACCGGCGCGAACTGCTTGGCTTTAAGCAGCTCAAGAAAGCCCTGCGCGGGTTTGATGTGACCCGCTTAAGCGCCCAACAGATTTTAGAAGGCGTCATGGCCATCGGCGATACCTGGGCTGCCGGCTACCCCCTCCAGGATGATGTCACCCTGGTGACGGTGAAGGTCAGATAACATCGTGGTGCGTGTTGTGTTGGCGCTGCATCGGCCTCGAAGATTTCTCCCTGCGGTCGAAATGACATGGCTGAGTAGTTTCTACTTTCTTATTTCTAATTGACTCACCTCCAACCACTGCTCCCCCGGCCCATCGAGCAGGCCGTAGTTAAATTTTCCCCACGGCGTTGCCACCATAAATTGATTGTCCAGCCACAGCACAAAACCTAATGGCCCACGCGGCGGGGTGGCGCAGTCCAGAATCGTTTGACCGTCCACGGCGAAGCGGGCGGTTTTTGGCTGCCAGTCGAGGGTGTAGGTATGCCATTCGGTCATGGCCGCCGGCACTTCGGCCTCGCTGACATGGATGGCTTTCTGGCCGATGGGCCACAAGGCGCGGTACAGTGGGCCAATATTCATCAGCGGCACGGCCGCGGGCGCAGTGGGCAGCAGGGCGAAAAAGGGCCAGCGGAGGGCGTCGAGGGTGGCAGCTTTCCAGCCGCAGCCGGGGATGTGCCGGTCGAGCTTCATGTTGGATGGGGGTGAACTGTAAAAAAACCAGATCACGCGGGGCAGCGCCGGCCAGCGCCAGCCGGTCATCATAAACGGATCGTTCCAGAAGCCGAAGCCGGCGGTGCCTTTTAGCTCTCCCGCCGGATGGGAGAAACGCGCCCCGCACCGTCATCTGCACGGGCGGTCGCCACGAAAAGTCGCGCCGGGCCAGGGTTTGGTA
>JAAUSP010000244.1 GCA_012032575.1 Anaerolineales bacterium
GTTGGACTTGATTCGGTGATCTCAATCTCCCATCTCCCATCTCCCATCTCCCATCTCCCATCTCCCATCTCCCATCTCCCATCTCCCATCTCCCGTCCTCATCATGACCTCCGCCAACCACTCCGACGAACCGATTGTCAAAGACAACGCCGAGGCCCGTGAGCGGCTGGCTGGCCTGGCCGATACGTTTCTGTTCCACAACCGCGACATCCACGCCCGCTGCGACGATTCAGTGGTGCGGCTGTTTCAGGGCGCGGAACTGCCGCTGCGGCGGTCGCGCGGCTACGCGCCGTTTCCGGTCAAACTGCCTTTTGAGATTCCACCCACTCTGGCCGTCGGCGGCGAACTCAAAAGCACCTTCTGCCTGACCAAAGACGATTACGCTTTTATGAGCCAGCACATCGGCGATATGGAAAATCTGGAAACGATGGCCGCCTTTGACCAGGCGGTGGCCCATTTTAAGCACATCTTCCGGGTCGAACCGGAACTGATTGCCTGCGATATGCACCCCGGCTACCTTTCGACCCGCTGGGCGCAAGAGCGGCAGGGGAGCATGGGAGCGGAGGAGCAGGGGAGAAAAGGAGAAGAATCGCACTCCTGTTCTTTGGTCTACGTGCAGCATCATCATGCCCACATTGCGGCGGTGATGGCCGAACACCGGCTCGACGGGGCGGAGCCGGTCATCGGCTTCAGCTTCGATGGAACCGGCTACGGGAGCGACGGCGCAGTTTGGGGCGGCGAGGTCTTTATTGCCGATTATCGTACCTTTGAACGGGTGGCCCATTTGAAGTATACTCCCCTTGCCGGGGGTGATGCAGCGGTGAAGCGGCCCTATCGCCTGGCCCTGGCCCAATTGTGGGCCGCCGGCGTTGGCTGGGATGAACGGCTGCCCTGTGTGGCGGCCTGTCCGGCGGCGGAACAGCGGGTGCTAAAGCATCAACTGGAAACCGGCTTCAACGCCGTGCCGACCAGCAGCTTTGGCCGCTTGTTCGATGCCGTCGCCTCGCTGGCCGGGGTGCGGCAGGTGGTCAGCTACGAGGCTCAGGCGGCGATTGAGTTCGAGACGCTGGCTGCGACCGGGATTGAAGAGGGGTATGCTTTCGACGTGGAGGCGGACCAGTTCGATGCTGCGCCGGTCATTCGCGCCGCTGCCGCCGATGTGCTGGCCCAGGTCCCAACGGCGGTGATTGCGGCTAAATTCCATCGGGCCGTCGCCGCTTTGATGGTGCAGGTGAGTCTGCGCCAACGCCGGCAGACCGGCCTGAACCGGGTCGCCCTGAGCGGTGGCGTCTTCCAAAACACAACCTTGCTGGATTTAGCCGTCCGGCAACTGCAAGCCAACGATTTTACCGTTTTGACCCATCGGCGTGTTCCCCCGAACGACGGCGGATTGGCTTTGGGGCAGGCTATTATTGGCGGAATGAAGGCGAAAAGCTGAATTAAAAAGCAGTTAGGATAGCAAGTTACAACGGATACAAAAGAGTTCAGTAGCATCCTGAGTAGGGGAGCGAAGCGACCCGTATCGAAGGGTGCTGCGCTATGAGGAAGCCGTCGCTAACTCGCACCCCCTTCGGCAAGCTCAGGACGCAGCTTTGATACGCGCTTCACTTCGCCCTTCGACAAGCTCAGGACGAGTTCGGCGCTACTCAGGATGCTCAATTTTACGACATTGGCTGATTACTATTTTCTACGGAGGTAACAAATGTGCTTAGGTATTCCCGGCAAAATCATGGAAATCTATGAACAGCACGGCACGCGCATGGGCAAAGTGGACTTTGACGGCATCCAAAAAGAAGTCTGTCTGGCCTACCTGCCCGAACTGGAGGTGGGCGATTACACCATTGTCCACGTTGGTTTTGCCATTACCCGGCTGGATGAAGACTCCGCCAAAGAAACCCTGGCCCTGTTTCACGAAATGGGCGTATTGGGCGAAGAATTGGCGGCAGAAGAATCATAACCGGAGACCGTGGACCGGGAGAGGTGACGCGAGGAGGCGAAGAGGCGAAGAATTTCACCGCCTCCTCGCCTCAGAGTCGAAGGCCACCTGTGGGCGAAGCATCGCGTCTTTATTTTCGGAGGCTGCAATGAAATATTTAGACGAATTCCGCGACCCGGCATTGGCGCACAAGCTGCTGGAAGATATTCGCCAGACGGCGACGCGCAAATGGGTCATGATGGAAGTCTGCGGCGGGCAAACCCACTCGATCATCCGCAACGGGATTGACCAACTGCTGCCGGACACGATTGAGCTGATCCACGGGCCGGGCTGCCCGGTTTGTGTGACTCCGCTGGAAATTATTGATAAAGCGCTGGCGATTGCCTCGCTGCCGGGGGTGATCTTCTGCTCGTTTGGCGATATGCTGC
Organism: Anaerolineales bacterium; assembly: GCA_012032575.1. Next base: position 2,365 of record JAAUSP010000244.1, read on the forward strand.
GCGTGCCGGGCAGCGACAAAGCCGTGTTCCGGGTCAAGAGCGAAGGCGGCGACGTGCGTATTGTTTATTCGCCGCTCGACGCAGTCAAGATCGCCCGCGAAAACCCGGCCAGAGAGGTGGTTTTCTTTGGCATCGGCTTTGAAACAACCGCCCCGGCCAACGCTATGGCCGTTTTTCAGGCCAAACAGCAGGGTCTCAGGAATTTTTCCATGCTGGTTTCGCACGTGCTGGTGCCGCCGGCTATCGAGGCGCTGATGAGTTCGCCGACCAACCGGGTGCAGGCTTTTCTGGCGGCGGGGCATGTGTGCAGCGTGATGGGCACCTGGCAGTATGAGCCGCTGGCCGCAAAATACCACGTGCCGATTGTCGTCACCGGTTTTGAGCCGCTGGACGTGCTGGAAGGCATCCGTCGGGCGGTGATGCAGTTGGAAGCGGGCCGGGGCGAAGTGGAAAATGCTTACGAGCGCGCCGTGCAGCGCGAGGGCAATCTCGCCGCGCAGAAAATGCTGCAAGCCGTCTTCGAGGTTTCGCACCGCAAATGGCGCGGCATCGGCGAAATTCCCTACAGCGGCTGGGAACTGAACGAAGCCTACGCCGAGTTTGACGCGGCCAAACGCTTCACCATGAACGACATCCACACCCAGGAATCGCCGCTGTGCCACAGTGGGGAGGTGCTGCAAGGGCTGATCAAACCCAACGAGTGCCCGGCCTTTGGCAAAGAATGTACCCCGCGCAACCCCCTGGGCGCAACGATGGTCTCCAGCGAAGGTGCGTGTGCGGCTTATTACCAGTACGGCCGCTTTATTTCGTTTGAAAATTTGAATGTTGGCATGTTGGAACGTTAAACATTCAACGTTTCAACGTTTAACTGTGAGGCGCTATGACCAATAATCTCAACTTTGAAGGCTGGAGCTGCCCGCTGCCCCTGCGAGACCAGCCCAACATCGTGTTGGGTCATGGTGGGGGTGGCAAGCTGTCCGCCGAACTGATCGAACACCTCTTTTTGCCGGCCTTTCGCAACGACATGCTGCAAAATCTGGGCGACTCTTCCATTATAAGTGTTAATGGCACTCGCCTGGCTATGTCTACCGACTCGTATGTGGTCCGGCCGCTCTTTTTCCCCGGCGGCAACATCGGTGAGCTGGCGGTCAACGGCACGATCAACGATATTAGCATGAGCGGGGCCAGACCGCTCTACCTCAGCGCCGGCTTTATTCTGGAAGAGGGATTGCCCATCGAGACGCTGGGCCGGATTGTGGACAGCATGGCCGCCGCGGCTCGCTCGGCGGGGGTAGCCCTGGTGACGGGCGACACCAAAGTGGTGGACAAAGGGCACGGCGATGGGGTTTATATCAATACCAGCGGCATTGGGCTGGTTCCCGACGGGGTTGAGATTGGGCCGCAGCACGCCAAACCAGGCGATGTGGTCATCCTGAGCGGCACAATGGGCGATCACGGCATGGCCATTATGAGTGTGCGCGAGGGGCTGGAATTTGAAACCACGATTGAAAGCGATACAGCGGCGCTCAACGGTCTGGTCGCGGCGATGCTGGCCGCCTCCCCTCACATCCATGTGCTGCGCGACCCCACCCGCGGCGGCGTGGCTTCTTCGCTCAACGAAATTGCCCAAACCTCGCAGGTGGGCATCCTGCTAGATGAAACCAAACTGCCGGTCAATTCGGCAGTTCGCTCTGCCTGTGAGCTATTGGGGATGGACCCTATTTTTGTCGCCAACGAGGGCAAACTGCTGGCGATTGTCCCCCCCGACAGTGCCGAAGCTGTTTTTGAAGCCATGCGCCAGCATCCCTTGGGCCGGCGGGCGGCCATCATCGGGCGGGTGGTCGAGCAGCATCCGGGCATGCTGGTCGCTCGCACCGGCATTGGTGGCGCCCGCGTCATCCCCTTGCAAATCGGTGAGCAGCTTCCGCGGATTTGTTAATAAAATTTGGAGTGCAAAAGCTACGCTTTTGCACTCCGAGAAAGCCAGGCTAAATTTAGACTTGGTGCCCCTCGACCTTAAAGGAGACATCCAACCTGACCCGGTAAACTGCCTCGTTGTCTTCCAGCTTCAGGTCAAATTCTTTAACCTCGGCCACCCGCAGATTGCGGACGGATTGCGATACGGCCATTAGTGCTGACTTGGCGGCATCTTCCCACGACACTTTGCTGGTGCCGACCAGCTCAATCACTTTATAAAAGCTATGTTCAGCCACAGTTTATCTCCTTTGATAAATAAATTTTTAATAACCTGTTGATGTATTACTGCTGAGGATTTACTTTTTTCGCGGCTGCACCTCCTTTATTCGGTTCACTACTTTGACACCAATTAACGAACAAAGGTGATCGTTGAGGATAGGAGTGAAGGAAACAAGAGGGAGGCGTTTAGAAGCGATTGTTGGAGCGAAGCTGTTGGGGAAATAAAGAGGTAGAACGTAAGTTGAACCGTGCTATCCTCTATTTGGATTCTGTAATGATTCCAAAATCTACAAATAGTATAGCTAAAATTCCCACTTCTGAGTAGTGACAAATGTCACAAATAAAACACTGGTGAACAAAATCACCCTGGGCGAGTATGAAAAAAAGAGATTTGAGGGTAATATAACAGCTTAAACTTATTGTAGCTACTCAGCCATGTCATTTCGACCGAAGGGAGAAATCTCCGAGGCCGATGTAGCGCGGTAGGGATATTTCACGTCGACCTATGGCCTCGAAACCTGTCCTGAGAACTTTCTGGAGGGCTGAGCAGTTACTTATTATTTACAACAAACATAACTATGAATACTTTGCGCGACTTTCACGGACCTAACGCCGGCTACATTTTGGAGCTTTACGAGCGTTACCAACAGAATCCGGATGCTGTTGACGCAGCTACCCGCGCCTACTTCAGGCAATGGACACCGCCGCCCGATGATGGAACGGCAGGGCCAAACGTTGATAATGTGGATAAGATTGTCGGGGTGGTCAGGCTGGCCCAGGCGATCCGAGAGTACGGCCACCTGGGGGCGCAGATTGACCCGCTGGGCGGCGCTCCCCTGGGCGACCCGTCGCTCGATCCGGCGGCGCACGGCCTGACCGAAGCGGAACTGCGCCGCCTGCCGGCCAGTCCCATCGGCGGGCCGCTGGCCGAAAAAGCGGCCAACGCCTGGGAGGCCATCGAAGCCCTGCGGCGAATCTATTCCACCACGATCGGTTACGATTACGAGCATGTGCGGGAGCCGGAAGAACGTGACTGGCTGCGGTATGCCGCCGAGTCGGGCCAATTTCGCCCGCCCCACGACCCGATCAATCCCCAGAAATTGCTGGAACGCTTGACCCAGGTTGAGGTTTTTGAGCAGTTCTTGAACCGGAGCTTTCCCGGCAAAACCCGCTTTTCCATCGAAGGGCTGGACATGCTGGTGCCCATTCTGGACGAGATTATCGGGGCGGCGGCGGAGGATGGTATTTTTAATGTGCTGCTGGGCATGGCCCACCGAGGCCGGCTCAACGTGCTGGCCCACACCCTCAACAAGCCTTACAGCCAGCTTCTGGCCGAGTTTAAAGACCCCATTCGGGGCCATCGCTTTATGATCCGCGAGGATTTGGGCTGGACCGGCGACGTGAAGTATCACCTCGGCGCGCGCCGGGCCGTGAGCGATGGCCGCGCGGTGGATCTGGTCGTCGCCATCCCGCCCAACCCCAGCCACCTGGAAGCGGTCAACCCGGTGGTCGAAGGGATGGCGCGGGCCTCGGGCACGCAGGTCAACAAGCCGGGCCGGCCCCATTTCAATCACACCTATTCCCTGCCGGTGCTGATCCACGGCGACGCCGCTTTTCCCGGTCAGGGGATTGTAGCCGAAACGCTGAATCTTTCCCGTTTGCCCGGTTTCCGCACCGGCGGGACTATCCACATCATTGCCAACAACCAGCTTGGCTACACTACGCTGCCCGGCGAATCCCGCAGCAGTATCTACGCCAGCGATCTGGCCAAGGGTTTCAAAATTCCGATTGTCCACGTCAATGCCGACGACCCGGAGGCGTGTATCGAAGTGGCCCGGCTGGCCTGCGCTTATCGCCACAAATTCGGGCGGGATTTTCTGATTGACCTGGTGGGCTACCGCCGTTACGGCCACAACGAAGGCGATGAACCCGGCTTTACCCAGCCGCGCATGTACCAAAAAATTGACCGGCACCCCACTGTGCGGACGCTGTGGGCCAATACGCTGGTGCAGCGCAGCCAGATTGACCCGGCCTGGCCGCAGGAGCGTGTCCAGAAGTACATGACCGAGTTGCAGGAAACGCTCGACTTGTTGGAGCCAACCTCCGACCTGGCCGAAACGCCGCCCGCAGCGCCGCCGCCGGGAGCGGCCCGCTCGGTTAAAACGAGTCTGTCTTTGAAGAAGCTGGACCATTTGAATACGGCGCTGCTGCAACTGCCGCCCAACTTCAACCTCCACCCCAAGCTACAGCGGCCTCTCAAACGCCGCCGCGAAGCGTTTGCCAACCCCGACGAGGCGACCATAGATTGGGTGACGGCAGAACTGCTGGCCCTGGCTTCGATCCTGGCCGATGGGGTGGCGATCCGCATCACCGGTCAGGATGCCGAGCGGGGCACCTTTAGCCAGCGCCATCTGGTGTATCACGATGTCGAAACGGGCCAGACGTTTACTCCGCTGGAGGCGCTGCCCCAGGCCAAAGCCGCGTTTGAGGCCCATAACAGTCCCCTGTCCGAAGCGGCGGTGCTGGGCTTTGAGTACGGCTATAATGTGCAGGCCCCGGAGCGGCTGGTTATCTGGGAGGCGCAGTACGGCGATTTTATCAACGGTGCGCAAACCATTGTGGATGAGTTTATTACCTCCGCCCGGGCCAAGTGGGGCCAGACGCCTTCGTTGGTGCTGTTATTGCCGCACGGCTACGAAGGGCAGGGGCCGGACCACTCGACCGGCCGGCCGGAGCGTTTTCTGCAAATGGCTGCGGAAACCAATATGCGCGTGGCCAACTGTACCACGTCGGCCCAATATTTTCACTTGCTGCGCCGGCAGGCGGCTTTGCTGCAAACCGACCCGCTGCCGCTGGTGGTGATGACCCCTAAAAGTCTGCTTCGCCATCCCCTGGTGGTTTCAACCCCGCGCGAGCTGGCCGAAGGACGCTGGCAGCCGGTGCTGCCTGATCTCCAGGTGCAGGCCGAGCAGGTACGCCGCCTTATTTTGTGCAGCGGCAAAGTGTATGTTGACCTGATCGCGAGCGAGCGGCGCAGTCAAAACCCCGCTGTGGCCCTGATGCGGCTGGAACAGCTTGCGCCCTTCCCCACCGCCGATGTCGGCGAGGTCATAAACAGTTATCCCAACCTGAAAGAGGTGGTTTGGCTGCAAGAGGAGCCGCGCAATATGGGGGTCTGGCGTTTTGCCAGCTCCTACCTGCGCCGACTTCTGGCTGGACGCTGCCCGTTGTACTACCTGGGCCGGCCCGCCAGTTCCAGCCCCGCCGAAGGCTGGTCGGTCTGGCATACGGTCAACCAGGAATTGCTGGTCGAGCAGGCGTTTAGCGCAGAAAAGATCATCGAAGAAGAGACCATTATTTGGGAGGAAGTGTGATGGCGGTTGAAATTGTCGTACCTGAATTGGGCGAGTCTATTGTCGAGGCGACGGTATCCCGCTGGCTGAAACAGCAGGGTGAGCCGGTCAGCCTGGGGGAAGCGGTGGTGGAACTGGAAACCGATAAAGTTAACCTGGAAGTGCCGGCAGCCCAGGCCGGCATCCTGACCAGCATCAAGCGCCAGGCCGGTGAAGATGTGCAGATTGGCGATGTGCTGGGCGTCATCGAAGCCGCGCCGGCGGGGGCCATTCCGCCCGCTCCCGCAGCCAAAGCAACTCCCCCGGCTAAACCGCCTGCGCCAGCCGCTGAAGCCGAAAAAGCAACCCCGCTGGCCAAACGCATGGCCCAGAGCGCCGGGGTTGATCTGGCTCAAATTGCGCCCCAGGATGCGGAGGAGCGTATCACCAAAAAGGATGTCGAGCGGTATTTGGGTGGGCAGAGAGAGGCTAAGGCTGAGGCGAAGGCTGAGGCGAAGGCTGAGGTGAAGCCGGAAGTTAAGCAGCCGGAAGTTTTAACTGGGCCGGTGGGGGATCAGGCGGGACGGGTGGAACGGGTGCGGATGTCGCGGCGGCGGCGGACGATTGCTCAACGGCTGGTTGAGGCGCAGCACACGGCGGCGATGCTGACCACCTTCAATGAGATTGATATGAGCGCGGTAATGGAGCTGCGCCAGCGCCGCCAGGAAAGTTTTCAAAAGCGGCACGGCCTTAAACTGGGATTTATGTCCTTTTTTGTCAAAGCCGTCATCGGCGCGTTGAAGCAGTTTCCGCTGCTCAACGCCGAAATTGACGGGGATGAGATCGTTATCAAACATTATTACGATATCGGTATGGCTATCGGCGCGGAAGAGGGGCTGGTGGTGCCGGTGGTCCGTGAAGCCGACCGGCTGACCTTTGCCGAAATCGAGCAGGTCATCGGGCAATTTGTAGAAAAAGCCCAATCGGGAACGCTTTCGCTGGAAGATTTGCGGGGGGGGACGTTCTCCGTCACCAATGGCGGCGTGTACGGGTCGCTGCTCAGCACCCCGATCCTCAATCCGCCGCAGGTGGGGATTTTGGGCCTGCACAAAATAGAGAAACGCCCGATAGCTCTGAATGAGCAGGTGGTTATCCGCCCGATGATGTACGTGGCCCTCAGCTACGACCACCGCATTGTGGATGGGCGCGAAGCTGTGCAGTTTTTGGTCCGGGTCAAAGAGTTGATCGAAGACCCCGAAACCCTGCTGCTGGAGGGGTAAGGTAGTTCCAAGAAAACTTCAACAGTCGTGTTGCGTGTTGCGTCTTGCGTGATGTCAAACGGACGGAACACGCAACACGCAACACGTTAATTCACAAACGGGTAATCCGGCCCTGAAAATCGAAATAGTGCTGATAGGCAAACAAGGCCAGGTAGCCGCCGGTGTGCAAAAAGATAACCGTGTCATCAGGCGTCAGTAGCCCCTGTTTGATGTGGTCAATCAACCCGGCCATCGCTTTGCTGGTGTAGACGGGGTCCAGCAGAATGCCCTCAGTTGAGGCGACCCGTTGAATCGCTTCCAGCCCCGCCGGAGTAGGCGCGGCATAACCCTCGCCCACATAATCGTCGTAGCTGATAATGTCGTCGGGGCTTATTTCCACCGACAAACCCAGCTCTTCGGCGGCTTTGTGGGCCGAGTGGAGAATCAGTTCGGCGGCGGGGGGGCCGCCAAAGGCAGATTTGCCCAGGGGATTGAGACCGACGATTTTGTAGGTTTCGTCCAGCGCTTTGGCTCCCAGCAGCAAGCCGCCCTGAGTGGTATCGGCGGCGGCTACGTAGAGATAATCGGGCTTGATAGCTTGCTCGGCTAACTGTTGATGCAGTTCGAGGGCGCAGTGAGTGTAAGCCGCCGCGTCGAGGCCAATATCGGACTGGTTGGCGGCGCGGGCGACGTAGGGCTTGCGACCCTGGGCACGCAGGTCGTCGGCCAATTGATAGATTTTTTCAATCTGCTCCGGCCAGCCCACATTTTCCACCAGATAGACGTGCGCGCCCATCAACAGGTCGAGCAAAAAGTTGCCCTGCGGAATTTGTTCCACATCGGGCCGGACGGAGCGCAGCACCAGATGAACCTCCAACCCCACCTGGGCGCAGGCGGCGGTGAGCTGGCGGCAGTAGTTGGATTGAACCGCCGCTCCGGCTACCACGCAGTCAGCCCCCATTGCCAGGGCGCGCGGCAGCACATACTCAAACATCCGCGTCTTGTTGCCGCCGAGCGGCATGCCGGTCAAATCGTCGCGCTTGAAATAAATCGTCGGCCACCCAGAGCGGCGGAAAGTCGGGGGGTGGGCTGCAAGGGCGTGGGCAACTGGGCCAGCGGCAGGCGGGGCAACTTTTTCAAGGGCGGCTTGTAGGTTGAGCATCGTGACTCCTCGTAGATAACTTGGTTCATGTCAC
>JAAUSP010000245.1 GCA_012032575.1 Anaerolineales bacterium
AGCCTTTATTGGCGGGTAGCGGTTAAGCAGAATTTTGACCGCCAATATCTGATGTATTACCTGGTTCAGCCAATCATGGGCTTTTTCCTGGGCGCGATCACCCACCTGATTATTACCGCCGGATTTCTTACCTTTAATAATGCTTCCGGGGCAGATTCGACCATTACGGTAATTTTGCAAATGGTCATCGGTTTTGTGGCCGGCTTCCGCCAGCGCGTGGTCTATGAATTGATTGACCGGATTGTACAAAAAATCGCCCCCGAAGAATCAGATAAATCACCCACGAGTGTGGTGCCTGAGCGTTAGCCCTGGCTGAACTTTATTTTTGGATATGGTAAAAGCCGCGGCCTAAACCTCGGCTTTTCTTTAGCTTCACTCCTTTTGGTTATTAAATTCTGGAGGATTATTTAGCTTATGGCTGAGTATATTGAAACACAAACCAAAGATGGCGCGACTATCAAAATTGAGGTCGAGTCCACTACCAAGGTGGGCGCGGGTTTCGCCCGCCCGGCTTCGCCGGCCAACGTTTCCCACGAAGGGGTCAAAGATGCCTATGACCAGACTTTGAACACGGTTAGGGCCTGCGCCAATGGCATGATTGAAACCTTACAGGGGCTATCCAGCCGGCCCAATGCCGCCTCGATAGATTTTGCCATCAAAATTGACTCCGAAGCCGGGGCGATGATAGCCAAATCTATCGGCGATGCTCACTTTAAAGTTTCGCTAAGCTGGAAACAAGTACAGCCGGAGTCGAAAGACGAGAAAAAAGATTAAAGTAGCAAGTAGCAAGGTAGCAGGTAATTTTCGGTAACTCTGCTACACTTGCTACTTTGCTACCTATTTCAGTGACATAAACTTTCTTATCATACCCAGATTTACGGAGGTAATCAATCATGGCCGAGCTTGAACTTAAAGAGGGGCAAACATATCTTCTGGACGGCAACGTTTTGGTGGAAGCCTCATTCAATGATACCACCGGAATGTGGCAGATCCACGAGTCGGAGGAACGGGCCAACTGGCTGGTTTCGCCCAATGGCCGGCTGCTGAACATGCAGTTTGATATTGCCCGCGATGTCTGGCTGCTAGCCCGCGAACCGGATGTTTGGACCACCTCAGATTTACAAACGGCAGGTGAAAAAGCACCCAAACTCGGCCATCTGATGCGCCAGGCCGAAACGACAGCCCAGCAAAAATATGGCGGCAACCTGACCCTGATGCGGGTAGATACCGGCTGGAAAGCTATGTACGGCGCGCCTAATTTTGAAACCGAAGAGGGCCGCCGCGAGTTTCAGCGCCTTAAAACCTACAAATCTCTGTATGAGGCCCTGCGCGATTTAACCGCCTCGGCCTGATAACCTACCGAGAAAAAACTACGACATTTGTTGTAGTTTATCCGTCATTTGATGTAACTCAAGACCGTCTTTCAGACGGTCTTTTTTGTTAAAGAGAATAGGGCGTTATGCTGATGTGGGTTGAAGGGAAAGCTGGTAAGATAAATCTGAATGGAACTATTTACTATGGCTCAACGTTTAAATAGCACGCAAAAACAGTTAAATGACAGCTTTGCGACGGTTTTCAGTCCTTTAGATGTGGGCCGCTGAATGCCTCTGCAACCGTTTTTCCGGCCTGTTCCTTGCTATAATGGTTAAAATCAAATTTGCCAAAAATGAAGTTTTTTCAATTTCCATCGTATAAATTAGCTATAGGGAGAAGCGTGACCTGCTTAATGGCAGGCTCACAGCCATCGAGAAAGAGGTAAACAAGATGAACAGGAAACGAGTTTTGAACTGGTTAATTAGAATAGGGTTGTTTGCCGTAATTTTAACTATCGGTACGGCGGCGGCTTTGGTGGCGGGTGAAACTCAGGGTATGGCGATGGCCGATCTGTCGGATGCGCCGGTCCAGGTCTTGACCGACCCGGCGGAAGGACGCTCGCTTTACGCCAATGTTAGCGGCGACCCCTCGGCAGCCGGCATTTATCGCAGTACCGACAATGGTTTGACCTGGCAGGCGGTTAGCGCCGGGCCGGGTGTATCGTTAAACGCGCTGGCGGTGCATCCCACCCATGAACAGGTTCTCTTTGCCGGTTCTGCCGGTGGGCCGGTTGTTTCAACCAGCAATCTGTGGCGCAGTGACGATGGCGGCCAAACCTGGCGCAGATTCTACCTGAGCCTGCCGGCCAGTCCCGACGGCCTCATCCCTGGTGTCACCGCGCTGGCGACCGATGCGCATCAGCCGGAGGTGCTGTATGTGGGTACGTCCGGGCAGGGAGTTTACCGCTTTGACGTGGGCGCAGATGGACAGGGCTACACTCTGGTCGGCGATGTTTCGCTGTATGATGCCCATGTGAAAGGGCTGGTCATTGACCCGAACAGCCAGGTTTATGCCTTGACCAATGAAGGTTTGTTTGTCAATGCCGGCGGCGACTGGGATAAACTGGAAACACTGCCTGAAGTGGCGGTGAGTCTGGCTGTCGCTCCCTCCGATGCGCAGACTCTCTACGCCGGCACGCCTTCCAGCGGGGTCTACCGCTCTACCGATGGCGGCCAAAGCTGGGAATCGGTGAGCGCCGGTCTGGATATGGCTCCTGGAGTCGCGCTGCGTGTGACCGCGCTGGCGGTAGATGAGGAGAACCCGGAGCATGTCGCAGTAGCAACCGCCTATGGCCTGGGCAGCCAGTTAGCCGGGGGCAGCATTTATCAAAGCCGCGACGGCGGCGCTGCCTGGACCAAACTGGGCGATACTCAGGAGGTAGTGGAGAAATTGAGCCTCAACGGTGGCATGGTCTACGCGGCAACCAGCAAGGGCTTGACTCATTACGGTGAGTCGTCCATTGAAAACCAACCTGTTATCGCAGTGCCAGAGTTGCAACCCCTGCTCAACCCGAACGGGCAGCAGTTGGCTATCCTGCTTCTGACCGTGGTGATGGCCGGTCTGGCCCTGGTGGGCCGGGTCGAATGGCTGCGGCGTCGCGTGGGAGTGTAACAACCATTGAAGAAGATGAGGCAGGTTCAGGAGAGGTGAAAAATGAAAGGTCTGCATATATTAAAATGGTTGAGCCTGGGTGTCGCGATTTGGAGTGTAACCCTGATCTGGCCTGAAATCAATCTGGTATTAACCCTGCCTGTCATCACCGGGCTGACCGTGGCCCTGACCGCCATCATTCTGGCGTATATCCTGGGCTACTATCACAGTCGGGTTGACCAAAGTAAAACACCCTGTCGTGATGAAGGCAAACCCAACCATTCGTCGCGACCCTCACGGCCCGTCCCCCCACTCTCGATGGCCTGAGTCGGATCGCAAACGATAAACCGGATAAATACCATGCACCACCCCTCCCCGTTTTTGGCGAGGGGTGGTGTTGCAATTATCGCGTTTATCTCATAGAATTAACTCAGGGGGGAAATAGTTGAGAGGTTAAAGAGAACTGCCATGCAAAAACTACGCACGCTCAGTCAAGATTTATTCGGCCATCCCTCCATTCTGCTGTGGCTGTTGGCCCTGGCCAGTGTGGCCGTGATTGTGATAGCCTCGGCCTTTCTTCTTTTTAGCGAACTCGACATCAGCGCCGGTTATGCTACCTCCACTCCGGCCCTGGCCAACTTTATCACTCCGACCCAGGCGGCGGTACCGGCACCGTCCATTCAAGTGCTGCCGCTGGAAGGCGGGCCAGGGACACAGGTAACAGTGGCAAGCCAGGGCTGGCAGCCGGGCGACACCTTATATGTCAGCCTGGAAAATCCGGCCGATGCCCAACAGCCACAAACAGCCGTGGCCACCACGCAGGTGACAGCCGGGGGCACCTTTTCCGTCTCCTTTATTTATCCCATTGATGCCTACTGGACCAATCTATCGCAAGCAATTATCACCGTTCAGTCTCCTGCCACTGGGCAAAAAGCCGCGCAGGAATTTCGGGTTCTGGCCGCGCGGCCCCCACCCCGCACGCCTCTCCCGGCGGCCCCCACCGTCGAACCGTCGCCCACCCCTTACCCTGCCAGCCACACTACCCACCTTATTACCTCTCCCACCCGCGCCCACAGCCACCCCGGTCCCTCCCACGCCTGTGCCTGCGCCAACCGCAACCTCTATCATCGAGATCAAAAACTGGCGCGCCGAATATTTCGGCAATGCCGATGTTGCTGCCGGCCCTGTGGTTATTCGTGATGACTCCGCCGTTGACTTTAACTGGGGCAGTGGCGTGCCCATGCCCGGCCTGCCTGCCGATAACTTTTCGGTTCGCTGGAGCCGCTCGCTGGCATTTGACGAGGGGTTATATCGCCTCCATATCCTGATGGATGATGGGGCCCGTTTGTGGCTGGACGATCAACTGGTAATTGACTCGTGGAAAGACGGCAGCCTGCGCGAAGTGACGGCTGACCGGCAGTTGGCGGGTGGCAATCACTCCCTGCGGCTTGAGTATTATGAGCGCAGCGGTGATGCCGCCATTCGGCTGTGGTGGGAAAGAATCGCCACCAACTCCTATCCCGATTGGAAAGGTGAATACTGGTCCAACGGCAGTTTTGCCGGCAGTCCCGTTTTGGTCAGAAATGACTCGGTTGTTAACTTTTTCTGGTACAGCCAGCCCCCCGCTCCCGGTGTGGCCGCCGATAACTTCTCTGCTCGCTGGAGCCGACAGGTGAATTTTGATAGCGGTCTCTATCGCTTCTATGCCGAAGCCGACGATGGTATCCGTTTGTATATTGACGGCTATCCTATTATCAATGAATGGCACGGCAGCAATAACAGCGTCTACACCGCCGATGTGACCGTGAGCGGTTCGCGCCAGGTGGTGGTGGAATATTACGAGCACAGCGGCGATGCCTACGTGCGCGTTCGCTGGGAGCGCGTGACCTTGCAGCCCACAGCTCAGCCGACCCGCACCCCGACCCAGACGCCTACCCTGACCCAGACGCCCACCATCGCCCCCAGCTCTACCCTGATAGCGGCATCCACCGCTACCCCAACTCAAACCCCCACTTCTACACCGACCGGCACGTTGACCCCCACGCTCAGCCCAACTGCAAGTTCAACGTCTACAGGCACCGCTACGCCAACCGTGACACCTACCGGCACATCTACCTTGATTCCAACCGATACCCCCACGGACACGCCGACCGTTACCCCCACCTTAACCTTGACGCCCACCGACACACCAACTGTCACGCCCACCCTCACCCTGACCCCAACCGACACGCCTACGGTTACGCCAACGGCAACCATCACCCCAACCGGCACCCCGACCATTACCTTCCCCTTAACCAATGTGCGGCTCAATGAGCTGTTGCCGGTCACCGGGACAATTTATTTGGATGAGTGGATTGAACTGTATAATACGGGCGTGGTCAGCACCAGCCTGACCGGCTGGAGCCTTGACAACGGCCCACTGAGCGGCAATTTGCCCTATGTAATTACCAGCACGGTGGATATTTCGCCCGGTGGCTTTATTCTGTTGAACCGCCAGGAAACAGGTCTCACGATAGCCGATGCCGGGGGACAGCTTCGGCTGCTCCAGCCGGACAGCACCGTTGTGGATGTTGTCACTTTTGGCCCGCTGCCACCCGATACCAGCTACAGCCGCGATGATACCAGCCTGTGGCGCTCCGACTGGCCGCCCAGCCCTGGCGGCCCGAATACCGCGCCCACGCCCACCGCTACGCCTACAACCGGGCCATAGCCAGGAACCGGACCCATAAATTCGTAACGAATTTTATGGGTCCGGTTCCTGGATGTCATTTTGAGCGCCAGCGAGAAATCCGGGGCTTTGCCAGAAATTTTTGGCAGCGGTGAAACAGATTCCTCCCCGCTTCGCGGCTCGGAATGACATGACTTTGAGTCTGCCAAATGGGTCGGCGGTTTCGATTTTAAGAGGGGAATGTCAGCTATCCAAAACTTCGCGGACTTTGCTTGCCAGGGTATTGGGAGTAAAGGGCTTGGGCAAAAAGGCAATGCCAGACTCAGTGATGCCATGATGGACAATTGTATCTTCCGTATAGCCCGACATATAAAGTACCTTCAGGGTGGGGCGGAGTTGGAGCAGCCGCTCGGCCAGTTCGCGCCCGCTCATATGAGGCATGACCACATCGGTGGCCAATAAATCAATAACGCCTTCATACTCCTGGCTAATTTGCAGCGCCTCGACGCCATAAGTCGCCTCCAGCACATGGTAGCCATGTCTGAGCAAAATTGTCCGGCTTAACGACCGGACCATATCCTCATCTTCAACCAAAAGAATAGTTTCGTGGCCGTCAAGCGCGGCTTCATCGAGTTGGTCCGGTACCAGTGGCTCAGTCGCTTGCTCTACTGCCGGTAGATAAACGGTAAACGTGGTCCCCAGGCCAACCTGGCTGGTAAGATCAAGCTGCCCGCCGCTTTGGGCCACAATCCCGTAAACGGTAGCCAGGCCCAAACCGGTGCCTTTGTTCTTTTCTTTGGTGGTAAAAAATGGTTCAAAAATGTGCGGCAGAACCTTTGGGTCTATGCCGACACCCGTATCCTTCACCATCAACCTGACAGAGCAGCCAGAGGCCGGGCCAGGCTGCTGGCCCGTGCAACTTTCTGCCGGGGTAACGTTATCGGTTTCGACGGTTATTTTTCCGCCATTAGGCATAGCATCCCGCGCATTGACCACCAGATTCAAAATAACCTGCTCGATTTGTCCGGGGTCCGCTTTAATCTTACCCAACCCGGTTCCGGGCCGAAAAATCAGTTCAATATCCTCGCCAATCAAGCGCCGCAGCATTTTATCCATATCGGCGACAACATCGTTAAGATCAAATATTTTGGGCTGAAGAACCTGCTTGCGGCTAAAAGCGAGCAACTGGCCGGTTAAAGCGCTGGCCCGCTCGCCGGCTTTCTTAATTTCTTCAAGGTAACGCCGGAAAGGCATCGTCTCATTCAAATAGCGATGTAACAACAACTCGCTGTAACCATTGATAACGGTCAGCAGGTTGTTAAAATCGTGGGCCACTCCGCCGGCCAGCCGGCCCACCGCCTCCATTTTTTGTGATTGCAGAACTTGGGTTTCAAGTTGTTTGCGCTGGGTAATATCGCTGATCACCCCATAGATATTTTTAGAGTTATCAGGGCCAATTTCAACCCTGGCGCTGTCACGCACCCAGACTACCTCTCCATTAGCCCGCATGAGCCTGTATTCGGTTTCGCTATTATGGCCCTCGGTTAGCCGAACGGCTTGCTCGTGGGCGGTGTCTCTATCATCGGGATGAATAACCTGAGTGGGCCAAAAACTCCAATCAGCCATGAACTTTTCGTAAGGATATCCGGTTAAAACTTCCACGTGCGGCGAAAGGTACAGGTTGACAGTTTGGTTAGCGTTATCCACTCTGGTCATATAAATCCAGTCGCTAATCGAGGAGATGACCTGGCGGAAACGTTCTTCGCTGGCCCGCAAAGCCGCTTCAGCCTGTTCGCGTTCGCTGATTTCCTGGCGCGCCTGTTTATATAATCGCGCATTCTCTATGGCGTTAGCCAGTTGATCGGCAATGGCCTGACCAGTTTCCAGGTGATCGGGGTTATAAGCCCCCTTTTGCCGGCTGCTAATTTGCCACGCCCCAATAATCTGCCGCTTGAAGCGCAGGGGCATAACCAAACTCGATTGCAGACCGGCGGCGACCCACTGCTCGTCTTCGGCAAAACGCGAATCGGCTGCAATATTGTGCCGCAGCAGAGGTTGTCCGCGTGCTATCACCCAGCCTGCCGCCGAGGATTTTAGGGGCAGTTTAGCTCCCACCGCCGCCGTGGGGTGGTTGGCATCAGCTTCATAAACCACCAATATATGGCCTTCTTCCAACAAATAAATTGAGAGTTGGTCATAAGCCAGCAAACGGGTAGTGTGACGCGCAAACGCATGATAAATGTCATCGAGGTGCAGCGTAGCCGAGATAGCCCGGTCCAACTCGTGCAAAATAGCCAGCCGCTGCGCTCGCTGCTCTGTTTGGGCATATAAGCGGGCATTTTCAATAGCAATAGCCGCCTGATTGGCCAGGATACGCAGCGTGCGAACCTCTCGCTCTGAAAAACTGTTGGGCTGGGCATAAAATGTGTTCATCACCCCCACCACCCGCTCGCCCAGTTTGAGCGGCACGCCAATAATAGCGCCGCGCCAATCAGCCGGGGCGTCAGCATACAGGCGATGGTTCTTCGTGTCGGAAATGATAACGGCCTCGCCGCTCCGGGCTACGGTGTAGGTCAACCCTTCCGGGCGGGGCTGACCGAAGGGTTTATCGTGCCGGCCCAGTCGGTCCATCATTGCGCCAAAGGTAAGCTGGCCCGACTCATAAAGGAAAATATGGACATCTTCGGCAGCAACTAATTCCATAGCTGCGCTCAAAATAGCCTCAAACACATCTGACAGTTCCAGTGAAGCCGTGAGGCTAATGCTGACATTTTGCACGGCTTCAAGCTCTTCCCGGCACGACTGCTCAGCCTGATGCAAGCGTATATTTTCGATGACGCTGGCGGTCTGGTTGGCCAAAAGTTGGGCCAGGCCAAGTTCCTCAAGGGTAAAAAGGCGCTCGCTCTGCCCGCTGGTCGCCTGAATCACGCCCACCACGCGATCCTGACACTCCATAGGCAAGATAAGCGCAGTTCTCAGGTTACTGGGCGGCAGCCAGCCCGGTTCTATCAACCTGACCTCGTGGGGGTGAGTGGTTAGCTGGTGGCAGCGGCGCTGCCCCAACGTTTGCTTGAACAGCGGATAATCAACCAGAGGATATACTGTAGACCAGGTTGCTGGCGCTTCCGCATGGTGTAACGTGTCGGCTGCGCCTAATACCGTTAGCGTATCATCACTTTCATTCCACAGGAGAATAATGCAGCTTTCAACGCTCAGGATATTTAGCATCTCGTGGGCGATGATCTGAAGGACTTGAGGTAAATTGGGGTTTGAAGCAATCACAGCGCCGGCGGTTTGCAGGGCCAGCAACTCGTTGTTAGGTGGATTCATGGCAACTCGGCAGGGCTAATTTCTTGGTAAAACGCGGGCTTATGGTAATCATCGTAGAGCATACCACAAAAATTGCCTCTTGAACACCCTCAAAATTGGGTAAATACCCCCAAGAGGCCAATTAAACCTGTTTACCCCATACGCCAGTCCACTCCGGCAGCGTGGCCCAGCCGTTCCGCCGGATGGCTGCTGACAGTTCGGTTCCGAAGAAAAATTCAGTCTGGCCGGCGGCTTCTTCAATACTGACAAACTGGTAGTCGGTCTGAATAGTTTGTCGGGCAAAGCCCCACTCATTTTCCAGCCAGGCGTAATATTCGGCCAGGCCGGGCGAGGGCGGCGCGGGGGTTAAACTGCCGGTGGTGAGCGTTTCCATAATAATCAGCGCTCCACCCGGCTGAACCACCCGGTGCATCTCTGCTACCACCCGGCCAATCTGCGCCTGCCAATCCTGTGGATACCAACCGCGCAAATGACCGATGGCCCAGCCAGCCGTAACCACCTCGGCCCAGGCACTTGGCAAAGGTATGGCCCGCATATCCCCTTGCGCCAAACCCCAGCGGCCTCCGGCCCGATTTCGCTGCCGATCGTGTTCTTGCAGCATGGCCGCGTGCAGGTCCAGCCCAACCATCCGCGCCGTCGTTGCCCCCAATAGCAGCGGCAGCCGCCCGGTCCCTGTGCCCACATCCAGAATCCGTTTGCCGGCCAGCGCCGTTACCCGCTGCAACGCCGGCAGCAGGCGGCCCGCCCAATCTTCGGGCGTAATCATGCGGTGATAATCGGCGGCGCGGTGGGAATAGATGTGGCGAAAATGGTCCATGGCAAAATTATAGCATATTGTAATCAAATTACTCATTTCTCTCGTATAATAAAGCAAGTAGACAGTAGTCAGATGTCAGTAGTCAGACACAGAAATTTCTGACTACTTACCAAATCGCACCCTTCGATACGGCCTTCGACCTACTCAGGATGCGGTGAGTAGTTACCCTTACGAACATATTATGATGCCGGTGGCAGCAATGAAATAGGCCGGGGATTTTATCCGCAAAAGAGTCGGTTTGAATGGGCCGGGAAGCGGACATCACTTCCTGGTTTTTTTACCCCTCCTCACTCCGCCGCACCACCCCCTCGCGCCAGGCGAAGACGGCGGCCTGGGTGCGGTCGGCCAGGTGCAGCTTGTTGAGGATATTGCTGACGTGGCTTTTGACCGTTTTATCGCTGATAATCAGCCGCTCGGCAATATCGGCGTTGCTCAGGCCGTCGGCAATGAGGCGCAGCACGTCCAGCTCGCGCTCGCTCAACTCGGTGAAAGGATTGGCCCCCTCTCGCCGCGCCCCGTGTAGCTCCTGAACCACCCGTGACGCCACGCGGGGAGTGCAGCACA
>JAAUSP010000246.1 GCA_012032575.1 Anaerolineales bacterium
CTGCTGAACCTACCAGCGAGCCGACTGCTGAACCTACCAGCGAGCCGACTGCTGAACCTACCGTTGAAGTGACGATTACACCAACGGTTACAGCTACGGTTGAAGTCACACCAACAGTTACCGTTACGCCGACAGTAGAAGTGTCTGCTGGTGAAATTAGTTCTGCGGCAGTGCCGGGAACCTGGTCGAGTCAATATATTATTATTCAGAATCTGGGCAGCTCAACGGCCAGCGCCAGTTTAGCTTTACATCAAAATAGCTCAACCGCCAGCCAGACAATCTCTAAGTCTATACCTGGCAATGGTGCCGTCACGGTTGCCGGCAGCGAAATCACTAACAGCGGCTCATTTGCCGGCGTGATTAGCTCCAACCAACCCATAGCGGCCGGGGTTATTAATACCAACAGCACCGGTAAACTTGGCGACGCCTATGCGGGTTTTAGTGAGCCTTCAAATGAGCAAACAATCCCTCTGATTTTTAGGGGTCACGCCAATACTAAGACAACCTTCTACATCCAAAACGCAGAGGCGACTGCCCAAACTGTCACTATCAAAACGATCAAGCAGGGGAATGCTGTTGAAACGCCGAGTGGTGGGATACAAGTCCAAATCCAGGGAAATAGCAGCGTCACTGTTGATTTTATGAGCAGCAGTTTTAACGCTTTTGGCAGTGGCAATGGAGCTTTTGGTTACGCCATTATTGAAGGCTCAGGATCTGGCAAAGTTGCTACTTTGGCCGAGAATGTGTTGGATGTTTCCGGTAAGTACCAATCTGCCTTTGTGCAAGGGCTGAATGCTAATGCTGGCGGTACGAGCTTGGTAGCACCCTTGATTTACAATAGTCACGCCAATTTTAACAGCGGGCTCAATATCATCAACCTGACCGGCACAGCTACTACTGTTACATTAAACTTCAACGCAGATGCAGGCGCTTACCCCAGTGTTGGCTCAAAAAGCCATTCTGTATCTTTAGCCGGTAACAGCGTGGTTAACATTAACATGGCCGCCTTGAACAAAAGTAAAATAATTCCAACCTCTTTTGGTGGTGGAACCATTTCAACTAGCCCAGCCGTTAATATTGTTGCTGTAGTGAATACGAACAAAGTTGTTAATGGGTCCTTTGCTTTTTCTTCGCCAGCGGTTAATCCAGGTCTTGCTACAAGTAACGTTGCAGCTCCGGTTGCTTTACAGTTAGGAACTACTGGAGGTGCATTCAATAGTGGTATTAACATCTTTAGTCCAAATGGCGCTACTGGTGTTACAACTCAATGGGTAATAGCTAACACAGATCCCCCTGAGACTTATACGATTAGCCAATCATTTAGCAACGGGGTGGTCAACCTCAATGCTGCAACCCTAAGAAAAAATGGGCAGTTACCCAATAAAAACTTTGTCGGTTCAGTTTTTATGACCTTTACAGGTGGATCGGGTATTGTCGTGGTCAACAATGATTTTGCCTCCGGTGGGTTATCTACCCAGATGTTAGGTGTAAATTACTAATCTATCGTTACGATCTACGACTTGAAAAACATCTCCGTCGCTTTTGCGGCGGAGATGTTTTTTGTGGTGTAGAATGGGATATGTTACAATTCTACCGTTTTATACCCCATAAAAGCTTCTTGGGGAAAATATCCATAAAAAGTCATAAAAATAATAGTCTGGTGACCACAATACAAAATAAAAATATAGCTGTACAATCAAATGATAAAGACCCTTCGGCCGTCATTAGGGATTACCCTGTCACGATAATTGAGCCCTCACTAGGATGGGGGATGCCAAGATTAGCTGAGTTATGGGAGTATCGGGAGTTGCTCTATTTTCTTATTTGGCGCGATGTGAAGGTGCGGTACAAGCAAACAGTGCTTGGTGGAGCATGGGCCATTATTCAACCTTTTGCCACTATGGTGGTGTTTAGTATTTTCTTTGGCAAATTAGGCAGAATTCCCTCGGATGGTATCCCTTATCCAATCTTTGCTTACACCGCTCTCCTGCCTTGGATGTTTTTCACTAACGGATTGAGTCAATCATCAAACAGCTTGATAGGTAGTGCCAATTTAATTACTAAGGTCTATTTTCCGCGTCTAATGATGCCGCTTTCTGGAACGCTATCGGGACTGATAGATTTTATTATCGCCTTTATTGTCTTATTAGGCTTGATGGCTTTTTATGGCATATGGCCAACAACTGCGGTAATTTGGTTGCCCCTATTTCTGTTGCTGGCGCTAGTTACCGCGCTGGGCACGGGGTTATGGCTTTCGGCATTGAATGTGCAATATCGTGATATCCGCCACGCAATACCATTCCTCACTCAATTTTGGCTGTTTGTAACACCTATCGTCTATCCGAGTAGTTTGCTCTCTGATCCTTGGCGCACGTTATACGGCTTGAATCCATGCTGGTGTGGTGGAGGCTTCCGCTGGCTTATTAGGCAGTACCCCACCAGAGTTAATGTTAGCTGCTTCGGTGAGCGTCGCTATTATGTTGTTGGCAAGTGGATTGTATTATTTCCGGCGGATGGAAAAGAGTTTTGCTGATGTGGTATAAGAGATGATGCATCTTGCAATTCAGGCAGAGGGCTTGAGCAAGCAATATAAAATCGGTAAAGCTCAAGCTCGCTACAAAACCTTGCGCGAGGGTTTGAGCACTGCGCTTGGTAGGCCATTTCGTTGGCTCGGAAATCTGAAGGCTGGGGACAACCAGCAAGCAGAAACAATCTGGGCGCTTCAGGATGTTTCATTTAGAGTTAATCAAGGTGAAGTTGTCGGCTTGATTGGACGCAATGGTGCTGGCAAATCTACTCTACTCAAGTTATTAGCCCGCATCACTGAACCAACCAGTGGTCGAGCCGAGCTTCGAGGCCGGGTTGGTACCCTGTTGGAAGTGGGTACCGGCTTTCATCCGGAGTTGACCGGTCGAGAAAATGTGTATATGAGCGGCGCGCTGCTAGGAATGCGCAAAGTCGAAATTGAACGAAAATTCGATGAAATTGTCGCCTTTGCTGAGGTGGAGAAGTTTATTGATACACCGGTGAAACGCTATTCGAGTGGCATGCACGTTCGGCTGGCCTTTGCCGTAGCTGCTCACTTAGAACCGGAAATTCTGCTAGTGGATGAGGTATTGGCTGTTGGCGATGCCCGTTTTCAACGCAAATGTTTAAATAAAATGCAAGATGTTAGTCAACACAAACGCACTGTGTTCTTTGTCTCCCATAATATGCAAGCTATCACGCGTTTATGTGGCCGAACATTGTTATTAGACAATGGCCGACTTATCGATGATGGGCCGTCGCCTCATGTTGTTGCTAGATATTTACAATCTGACCTGGGAGTATCAGCGGCAAGGGAGTGGACAGATTTATCTAGAGCACCGGGTAATGAGGCTGTACGTATTCGGGCTGTCTATGTTCGAAATGAGGCGGGTAACATCTCTGACACGATTAACATCCAAGAACCATTTACCATTGAAATTCAATATTATAATTCTGCAAGTAATCAAATTCCGTATGCTAATGTGCAACTCTTTAATGAAGACAACATTTGTCTTTTTGCATCCGGAGATTTTACCAATTTGAATTGGCGTTACAAACCTCGTAAGCATATGAGCCTGGTGAGGAGTCGCTGTCTCATTCCCGGTAATTTCTTGGCCGAGGGTCAAATTAGAGTTCTTGTTGCCCTAACTACTCACAATCCGGACCAAATTCTTGCCCTGGAAAGAGATGCAGTATCATTTATGATCGTTGATTACAGCGAGAAGGCAGGCGCTCGGGGTGAATATTCAAAGAAATTTCCTGGCGTAGTGCGTCCTCTTTTGCAGTGGGAGATTGATGTTGATTACGGCAAATGAATTCCGAGCAGGAACAGATCGATGAAAGAGCAAGACCGAGTCAAAATTAAAATTATCAAATCAAAGATTACAGAAATGCTGGTGGAACGTCAACAAGTTCAGAACGGCCATCACAATGCTTTCAATCCTAGTAGCTACTGGACAAATTTCTGCTCCTACTTTGATTATATGTTGGGCCTGCCCGAAGAGTCATTTGCCAAGCTTCGCTTACATACCTACCACCTCAACGGAGATAATTATCAGACTTATATCTTTAAGGATCCGCATTCCTATAGAGCTCAAGCAGATAAGCTGACAAAAAATATCCCAACTAAGCTAATCCTAAATGAACCTGAAGGTGGAATTGGATATTTATATAATGATGGTCGTTTCTTGAGTCGAGATATTCTTAGATTCCAACGAGTGATTAACACCCTTCATCAGCACGATATTTTAGATAGTTTGTCAGACGTGACCAAACAAAAAAGAAAATACGTCCTTGAAATCGGGGCAGGCTATGGTGGGTTAGTTCATCATTTATCAAACATCCTAGAAAATACCACTTTTATTATTGTTGATCTTCCTGAGGTATTACTGTTCTCTGCCGCTTATCTTTCCTTGCTTAATCCCCATAAAAGGATGTACCTGTATAGTAATCAGGATTTTCTACAATTGATAGGTACGGATGTGTGTGAAACTTATGATTTTGTTTTAATACCAAATTATCAGTTGGACTCACTTCGTCATCTGCAATTCGACTTGGTCCTTAATATTTCTTCGCTGCAAGAAATGACCGTTGAGCAAGTTGAAACTTATCTTAATTTTATTCAAGCCACGACTACTGGCGTGTTTTATAGCTTGAATCAGGATAGCAACCTACTAACAATGAGTTATTAAATTTGTCAGAAATGCTCAAGACCAAATTTGAAGTAGTAGAAATTAAGCCGCCAAAGTTGGCAGTTGAAAATAAAAAACAAGCTTCGAGTTTAAAGTATAAAATTAAAAGAGTATTAAAATCTTTTGCGGCTGGGGCGGGATTACTGCAATGTCCTGGTTCTTCACAGATGCCTTATCCCTATCATGAATATACCTGTCGTCCGCTATTGGAAAAAACACCTTGCATAAAATCTGGCGACTGAACGCAGATTAACGCCGTTTAAACAGATTTAAGCTATAAGGAAGATTAGCTTGACGAAAGTGGTCATACTGGCAGGTGGTTTTGGCACCCGGCTGGCCGAAGAAACCGAAATTAAACCCAAACCGATGGTCGAGATTGGGGGGCGTCCTATTTTGTGGCATATCATGAAACATTACGCCCACTACGGCTTCAAAGAGTTTGTCATTGCTCTGGGATATAAAGGAGAGACTGTCAAGCGTTTTTTTTTGGATTATCCCCGGTTGAATGGCAGCCTAACTGTTAATCTGGCCACCGGTCATGTTGAAACGTACGATAAGACCAATGAGGATTGGCAGGTACATCTTATTGAAACAGGTCTCCATACCAACACCGGCTCGCGCGTAAAGTTATTACAGCCCTGGCTGGAAAATGAAACTTTTATGTTGACCTATGGCGATGGCCTGAGCGATCTTGACCTGCTGGCTTTATTGCGTTTTCATCACCAGCATCGTAAATTAGCCACAGTCACGGCGGTACGCCGCCCGCTCGCTTTGGTGGATTGACCTTTAACGGCGAGTTTGTTACCAAGTTTAGCGAAAAACCCCAAATTGAAACCGGTTGGATCAACGGCGGTTTTATGGTTTTTGAACCAGCGATATTTAATTATCTGGAAGGTCAGAATATAAGCCTGGAAGCCGACGCATTATCTCAGTTGGCGGATGAAGGTCAACTGGTGGCTTATCAGCATAAACAGTTCTGGCAATGTATGGACACCTTACGCGAAGTACACTTGTTAGAACGTCTCTGGCAAGGAGGCCAACCACCCTGGAAAGTGTGGCCTGAGTGATGAGTGGCGATAAAGCTATTTCATTTTGGCAAGGTCGGCCAACACTGGTAACGGGCGCGACCGGTTTGCTGGGCAGTTGGCTGACTCGCCGCCTGCTAGACTCGGGGACCGATGTGGTCTGCCTGGTGCGAGATTGGGTGCCTCAATCCGAGTTGGTCCGGGCGCATCTCGTCGAACAGGTAAAAACGGTCAGAGGAGATGTGTGCGATCAGAGCTTGCTGGAACGGGTTTTGGGAGAATATGAAATTCAAACAGTTTTTCATCTGGCGGCCCAAACACTTGTGCCGGTTGCCAACCGTAATCCGGTTTCAACATTTGAGACAAACATCGGTGGAACATGGGCGCTGTTAGAGGCTTGCCGGCACAGCCCAACCGTAAAACAGATTATCCTGGCTTCTTCGGATAAAGCTTATGGTATCCACGAAGTTCTACCCTACACCGAGACCTTTCCGCTCCAGGGATGCTATCCTTACGATGTTAGCAAGAGCTGCGCCGATTTGATTGCTCAAACGTATGCCGCCACCTATAACACCCCGGTGGTGATTACCCGGTGTGGAAACTTTTACGGAGGAGGCGATTTGAACTGGAATCGGATTGTGCCTGATACAATTCGCTCAATTTGGCGCGGACAACGCCCGGTTATCCGTTCTGATGGACAATATATTCGCGACTATTTTTATGTTGAAGACGGCGCAGCCGCCTACACTTTGTTAGCGGAAAAATTGGGTGAAGATCCTGCCTTAAAAGGTCAAGCCTTTAATTTTTCCAATGAAGTTCAATTGACAGTGCTTGAGTTGGTTGAGCTGATTTTGAAGTTGATGAATTCTCATTTTACCCCTGATATCCGGAATGAAGCTACGCATGAAATTCGCCGCCAATCATTGAGTGCAGCCAAGGCGCGCCAAATTTTAGGTTGGCAACCACTATTTACCCTTGAAGAGGGGTTACAGCGAACTATTACCTGGTATACTAGCTTTCTGACTGCTCAATATGGCTAACCAGACTTCCCCTTCATGCCGCTCCTGTGGATCAACGGAGCTAAAGTTGATTCTGTCGCTTGGCCGGACCCCGTTGGCAAACGCCCTGCTTACGTCCGATCAGCTTGACCAGCCTGAACTCACCTATCCGTTAGAGTTAGTTTTTTGCCCGCATTGTACCCTGGCGCAGATCACCGAAACTGTGCCGCCTGAACAGTTGTTTCGAGAGTATCTTTATTTTTCTTCTTTTTCCGATAGTATGTTGCAACATGCCGAAGCCCTGGTTACTCGCCTGATAGACAGCCAGGTCCTAAATAACCAGAGTTTGGTCATCGAGATAGCCAGCAACGATGGTTATCTGCTGCAATATTATCAGAAGCAGCAAATTCCAGTTTTAGGCATTGAGCCGGCCAAAAATATTGCCCGCGTCGCTGAGACAGAACGGGGTATTCGGACTCTACCGGAATTTTTTGGCCGAGAATTGGCCCAACAACTTTGGGTGCAGGGAGAGCAGGCAGATATTATTCATGCCCACAACGTTTTGGCCCATGTGGTTGACCTGAATGGTGTGGTTGAGGGTATCTC
Source organism: Anaerolineales bacterium (assembly GCA_012032575.1). The sequence goes on from JAAUSP010000246.1 coordinate 7,348, forward strand.
TTTGCTATTAAAAGAAGGCGGGTTGGTTGTTATTGAAGCGCCTTATGTAAAAGATTTGATTGATCATACCGAATTTGATACCATCTATCATGAACACTTGTGTTACTTTTCACTCACGGCCCTGGACTGTTTATTCCGGCGCTATAATTTGGCGATTATTAATGTGGAGCGTATCCCTATTCATGGCGGCTCGCTGCGGATATTTGCCCAAAAAAATTCAACAGGACGCCCCCTTATAGGTCAGCAAATTGAGCTTGTGAATAGCTTTCTGGCCAAAGAGTCTCAATGGGGAGTGGCAGACCTATCGTTTTATCAAAATTTTGCCCACCAGGTCGAGAATTTAAAGTTGTCTTTAGGCAATCTGTTGGTTGAATTAAAGCAGCAGGGCCACAGCCTGGCCGCATACGGGGCCGCAGCCAAAGGTAGTACCTTGTTAAACTATTGTGGTATTGGTCCTGAGTTACTCGATTTTGTAGTAGACCGAAGCCCCTACAAACAAGGCCGCTACATGCCAGGCGTGCATTTGCCCATTTACTCACCGGCAAAATTGCTAGAAGCAAAGCCCGATTATGTGTTATTGTTAACCTGGAATTTTGCGGCCGAGATTTTAGAGCAGCAAAGTGAATACCGCCGGCGAGGTGGAAAGTTCATCATCCCAATCCCGCAGGTAAAGGTGGTCTAATGTCGCTGCATTTAGACGGGGTAAAAATCCTGCTTGGCAGTGACCTTATTGAAGGAGTTCAGATTATTCCGCTGCGTCGTGTGCCTGATGAGCGGGGCACTATTTACCACATGCTCAAAAGTACAGACCCCCACTTTATTCAATTTGGTGAGATTTACTTCTCAACGGTCTATCCAGGGGTGATTAAAGGGTGGCACAAACATCGAGAAATGTTTTTAAATTATAGTTGTATCTTTGGTCGGATTAAATTGGTTTTATATGACGACCGGGTTAACTCTTCCACCCAGGGAACATTGATGGAGGTTTTTTTAGGGCCGGACAATTATTCCCTGGCGATTATTCCACCGGAGGTCTGGAACGGCTTCAAGGGTATGAGTGAACCTTACGCCATTGTGGCAAACTGCTGTACGCATCCTCACGATCCTTCCCGGAGCATGCGTCTTGACCCGTTTGAAAATCTTGTCCCTTATAACTGGGATGTGCAACATAGCTGACGAAGGATTGGTTGTAAAAGATAAGCTCAGATGAAGGTATTACTCACCGGAGCTACCGGTTTTATAGGTTCTCACCTGGCCAGACTACTGGTGATGCAGGGATGTGAGGTATATGCACTGGTGCGCCCAGGCAGTAACCTATGGCGTATTAAAGACATTGAGGCGCAGTTACACCTGGTTTGGGGAGATTTGCTCAATCTGGATCAAGTCCAGGTTCAGCTAAAAGCTGTTAAACCTGAGTTGTGTATCCACGCTGCCTGGTATGTTGAACCGGGGCGGTACTTGATGGCCCCCGAAAATATAAGTATACTCCAGGCCAGCCTTAACCTGGTCTCTCAGCTAATTGCGCTAAAATGTCCACGCTTCGTTGGCCTGGGAACCTGTTTTGAATACGACCTCAGTGCTGGTTATCTCTCGGAAAAAAGCCCCCTTAAACCCCTTACTCTGTACGCGGCAAGTAAGCTGGCTTTACAAATTGTTTTGGAGCAAATGGCAAGTACTACGGAGATGAAGAGTGTCTGGTTGCGGCTTTTTTATCAATATGGACCTTTCGAAAATAAACAACGTTTGGTGCCATCTGTGATTTGCGCTCTTTTGCAAAACCGGGTCGTCCAGGTGACAAAGGGAGAGCAAGTTAGAGATTTCTTGCATATTCAAGATGTAGTGGCGGCTATTTGGGCTGTAGCTCAAAGTAATCTCTCTGGCCCAGTCAATATTGGCTCAGGCCAACCGGTAACAGTGCGCGAGGTAGTTACTAAAATTGGAACTTTGCTTAAACGGCCAGAGTTGATTTTGTTGGGAGCGTTACCCTATCACCCTACTGAGCCAATGTTTGTTTGCGCTAACAACCAGCGCCTGGTGGAGGAAACCACCTGGCAAGTTCATCTTGAGTTGGAACAAGGCTTGCAGTATACCATTGAATGGTGGCAGACACACTTGGAGATAGTTTGATGGGAAAAGTATCACTTTGTCCTGCATGTGGGTCTTCTACCTTACAGCCTTTTTTTCATTTAGAGAATGTACCTGTTCACCAGAACTTGCTTATGCCAAGTCGCGAAGCGGCCAAAAGCTGTGATCGGGGCCAGATTCTATTGGCCTTTTGTGAGGAATGTGGATTTATTACTAATTTGGCCTTTGAGGCTGAGCGACTCAAGTATTCAGCCCAGTATGACAATTCGCAAGTTTACTCAGCTACATTTATGGCTTATATGGAACGATTAGCCCTTGAACTGATCAACCGGCATGCACTCTACAATAAAAAAATTATTGAAATTGGCTGCGGCAAAGGAGAGTTTTTGAAAATGTTGTGCCAATTTGGCCATAACCGGGGAATTGGCTTTGATCCCAGTTATGTGCCAAATGACTCAACTTCGGACCAGGTGATCTTTATTCAAGATTTTTACTCGGAACGTTATGGTAATTATCCGGGTGATTTGATTTGTTGTCGCCATGTGATTGAGCATATTCAACAGCCGGGACGATTTGTGGGGAGTTTGCGGCAGACCCTTGAAAATCAACCTGATACGGTTATTTTCTTCGAAATGCCTAATGTGGTTTGGATTTTGCGTAACTTAACCTTCTGGGATATTTTTACGAGCACTGCTCTTATTTTAGTCCGGGATCGCTAACACGACTTTTTGCCAAATATGGCTTTGAAGTTCTTCGGTTGATGCAAGCCTTTGAAGGCCAGTATTTATGGTTGGAGCTCGCCCCCAAAGTGAAACCAGGCCCACCAGAGTAACTGACCTGGATAGCCCTCATAAGTTGGTAGAGACCATAGGTTATTTTGCCA
>JAAUSP010000247.1 GCA_012032575.1 Anaerolineales bacterium
AAAAAAACGAGGCACTGTGCAAAACCATCAAATCGTTGCTGGTAATCAGACCGAGCGGCTGGTCTTCGCTGGTGATGAGGAGATGATGGATGTGATGGCTTAGCATCAACCGCACCGCCTCATAAATTGGCTCGGCGGCAGCCAGACTGATAATGGGTGAACTCATCACGGTTTGAATGGGTTGGGTGATGCTCCGGCCCGCCGCCACCACCCGCTCGCGCAGGTCCCAATCGGTGACAATGCCGGTCGCTTGCCCAGCGGCGTCGGGGATGACGGCCGCGCTGACTTGAGCGGCGCTCATGCGCTGAGCCGCTTCTTGAATAGAGTCGGTTGCTAAAAGTGTCACCAGAGGAGCGCGAACCAGATCACGCACGCAGCCGGTCAGGAACAGGGTTGGCTGTGTCTCTTTTTCTTCGGATAGCGGCGCGGTTATTTCATCAGACATATCATATCTCGGCCTGTCTTATTCTAGCATTGTTGCCGGGGCTTGTCTAGCCCTGTAAATTTGTGGAAGTCAACCAAGTTCAGGCTAGTCTTGTGAAAAAGGTTGTGGTATACTGTGGCAGGTTACAAGGTAGCAAGGTAGCAGGGTTGCAAAAATGCCCTGTCTACCGTCTACTGTCTACTGATTTATAAGGGGGCTAAAATTGTGAGCATTGAAAATAAAGTGACCATTATCAGCGGGGCCAGCGGTGGCTTGGGGGGAACGGTCAGCCGCGCCTTTTATGAGGCCGGGGCCACGCTGGTGCTGCTGGGTTCGCAGTTGGCCGGGGTGCAGGAATTGGCCGCCAGTCTCGGTTCGTCGGAGCGAATCTTGCCCCTGGCGGCTAATCTGACCGACCCGGCGGGCGGTGAGGAAATTGTTCAGGCGACCCTGGCTCGATTTGGCCGGGTGGATATTCTGCTCAACCTGGCCGGTGGGTTCAGCGGCGGCAAGCCGGTGAGCGACAGCACCGACGACGACCTGAACAAGATGCTCGATATTAACCTGCGCACAGCCTATAATCTCAGCCGGGCGGCGGTCAAACCGATGCTGGCCCAAAAGGGGGGACGAATTATTAATGTCGGTTCGCGGGATGCGTTGCATGGCCGGCCCAAATACAGCGCCTATGCCATCAGCAAAGCCGCCGTCCTCCGCCTGACCGAGTCCATGGCCGCCGAGGTGCAGGATTACGGTATCACCGTCAACGCTATTCTCCCTGGAACTATTGATACGGAAGCCAATCGTAAAAATATCCCCGATGCCGATTTCAGCAAATGGGTCAAACCCGCCGAAATCGCCGCCACCCTGCTTTTTCTTTCCGGCGACGGCGCAGCAGCGATTAATGGGGCGGCGATACCGTTGTATGGCAGATCATAATTTCTTAAATTTTATTTTAGAGGAGTTTTACAATGTCCGAAAGTCCATTAAAAAAAATATCTGATTTAGGCCAGTCGCTCTGGTATGATAACATTGAACGCAGCATGGTGACGGAAGGTAAATTGGCCCAACTCATTGCCGAGGATTACATTGTGGGCGTTACCTCCAATCCCACCATTTTTCAAAAAGCCATCAGCGGCAGCAATCTTTATGATGCTCAAATTCAAGAGGTCGTGACCCACAATCCGACCATTTCGCCCAAAGATTTGTTCGAGGCGCTGGCGATTCAGGATATTCAGGGCGCGGCCGATATTTTGCAGCCCGTTTACGAGCGCACCAACGGGGCTGACGGCTATATCAGCCTGGAAGTTTCGCCGGCCTTGGCCAACGACACCGACGGCACCATTGCCGAAGCCAAACGTCTCTTTGAGGCCGTCAGCCGCCCCAATTTGATGATAAAAATTCCGGCCACCCCGGCCGGCCTCCCCGCCATCACCGAGGTGATCGGTTCCGGGATCAATGTCAATGTGACCATGATGTTCTCGCTGCAAAATTACATTGATGTAGCCAACGCCTACATCGCTGGGCTGGAAAAACTCGATACGACCGGCAGCGACCTGACGATGGTGGCTTCGGTGGCTTCGTTTTTTGTCAGCCGGGTGGACACTCTGCTGGACAAGCTGCTGGAAGAGACCGGTCAGCCGGAGGCCAAAGCGTTGCAAGGCAAAATGGCGATTGCCAATGCCAAAGTCGCTTATAAAGCCTTCAAAGAAATTTTTGGCAGCGAGCGCTTCCAGAAATTGGCCGAAAAAGGGGCGCAGGCGCAGCGCGTCCTGTGGGCCAGCACCAGCACCAAAAATCCCGCTTATCGTGACGTGATTTACGCCGAGGAATTGATCGGCGCTCAAACGGTAGATACCGCTCCCCCGGCGACCATCGAAGCTCTGAAGGATCACGGCCAGATTCGCTCCAGCCTGGCAGAAGGGCTAGACGAGGCTCAGGGCATGCTGGACCGTCTCAAAGAGTTTAATATTGATTACGATGCGGCCATGGACAAGTTGCAACTGGATGGGGTCGAAGCCTTTGCCAAATCCTTTGTGGATTTGCTCAACACCCTCGAAGCCAAGCGCGAGGCCATTGTCTCGCGCCAGGTCAGCCCGGTGACGTTGGGGTTAGGCGGGTATCAGGGGCAGTAGACGTGCGGCTGAAAGCCTGGGATGCGGCCAAAGTAGCCCAGCGCCTTTGGGACAAAGATGGCACGGTCTGGGTAGCCGACCCGGACAAGGCCGCCAAAACTCCAGAGTTGACCAATCGCCTGGGTTGGCTGACCATCGGTCAGACGATGCTGGCCGAGGCCGACAACCTGGCCGCTTTTGCCGCCGAAATCAGAGGTGCGGGCTTTCAACAGGTGGTGCTGTTGGGCATGGGCGGCAGCAGCCTGGCCCCCGAAGTTTTTATGCGGACGTTTGGCGCTTCCGCCGAGGGTCTCCCCCTGACCGTCCTCGACAGCACCAATCCGATCCAGGTGGCCGAAGTGGCGGCGGGCCTAACCGACCCGGCCAAAACGCTGTTCGTGGTGTCCAGTAAATCGGGCGGCACCATCGAAACCCTCTCGGCCTTCAAATATTTTATCACCTCGTGGGCCAGAGCAAAGACAACCCCGGCGAAAATTTTGTGGCCCTGACGGACCCCGGCTCCGGCCTGCAAAAGCTGGCCGAGGAAAAGAAATTCCGCCGCATTTTCCCCACCCCGCCCGACGTGGGCGGGCGCTACTCGGCCCTGACCTTTTTCGGGCTGGTTCCGGCGGCCCTGGTGGGAGTTAATGTGCCCAAGCTGCTCCGCCGGGCCAACAGCATGGCCGACGCCTGCCGCAACAGCGCCCTCAACAACCCCGGTTTACAGCTTGGGGCCATTCTGGGCGAGTTGGCCCTGGTTGGTCGGGATAAAATAACCCTTTTTGCCTCCCCCAAAATCGCCGCCTTTGGCGTCTGGGCCGAGCAGTTGATCGCCGAGAGCACCGGCAAACTGGGCGTTGGAATTCTGCCCGTGGCCGATGAGTCCATTGGCGAACCGGCCGTCTACGGCCATGACCGCGTGTTTGCTTATCTGCGGCTGACCGGCGACAACAACGTGGAGATGGATGGCAAGGTCAGCGTGTTGGAGGCCGCCGGTCATCCGGTGATTACCATCCACATGGACGAGTTGGAGGATATAGGCCAGGAATTCTTCCGCTGGGAAGTGGCGACGGTTGCCGCCGGGTCGGTCCTGAAAATTAACCCCTTCGACCAGCCCAACGTCGAATTAGCCAAGATCAAAGCCCGCGAACTCATGGCCGAGTTTGATAAAAGCGGCTCACTGCCCACGACCCTGCCCACGCTGGATTACGACGATATTGACGTGTACGGGCCGGCCATGGGCGAGACCGTGACCGAAGCCCTGCGAGCGTTTTTAACCCATTTCCGTCCCGGCGATTACATCGCCATTATGGCCTATTTACCCATGCGGGCTGATATTGACGCGGCGCTGGATCAACTGCGCCTGCGTCTGCGGGATGGGTTGCAGGCCGCCACGACGGTGGGCTACGGCCCACGATTCCTGCACTCGACCGGGCAGTTGCACAAAGGTGACGGCAACAAGGGCTTGTTCATCCAGATTACCCACACCCCGGCCGCAGATGTCGAAATTCCCGGCGAGAAATATACGTTCGCCCTGCTGCACGCTGCCCAGGCCCAGGGCGACTACAACGCCTTGCACGAAAATAATCGCCGCCTCATCCGCTTCCACATCGAGGCGGGGCAAGACCTGCCGGGGGCGATTCGCCGCCTTATCCCGGCTTAAGTCACTCTAAAACTCTCTGTGCTCTGTGACAGGAATTGAACCACAGAGGCACAGAGACACAGAGGAAATGATAGGATAGGTATCCCAAAATGAGTCATGACATGACCTGCTACTCCATCAACGGCCAGTCCATCTACGTGCGCGAGGAAGGCAAGCCGGAGCATCCGGTGGCCTTGCTGATCCACGGGTGGTCCAGTTCATGGTACGCCATGTCGCCGCTGGTACCCCTGTTGAGTCATAAACGGCTACGCTGTCTGGCTGTTGATTTGCCCGGCTATGGCCTGTCACCGCCGGGGCCAGAACGGGCCACCATTGCCGGTTACGCCGACCTGCTGGCCGGCCTGATCCAGACCGTCAGCGACGGCCCGGTGGTGCTGGTCGGTCATTCGATGGGGGGCATGATCAGCCTGACTCTGGCCCTGCGCCATCCTGACCTGGTGGAACGTATGGTGCTGCTGTGCCCGACCATCAGCGGCCGGCTGTCGCTGTTTATCAATCTGTTTATTTCGCCCGTGACTATTCTGGAGCGATTTTTTTTGACCGGCAAGATTGTCTCGCTGCTCGAGCCGCAAATGTTGGGCGTCACCGACCGGCTCATGCGCCCGGCCTCTATCGCCGCCCGCACCGGCATTACCGAGGCCGATTATCAGCGCATTCGGGCCGATGCCCGCCGTCCGGGCCAGGGCCGGGTGCGAGCCGAATGTTTTTGGGCCATGCGCGAAGGCGACCTGCGCGGCAAACTGGGCCAGATCGAAGCCCCCTCGCTGGTGATTTGGGGCATGGAAGATAACACCGTTCCCCTCAGCGATGCCAGCATTCTGGCCGACGAGTGGCCCGATGCCGACCTGCGCATTGTGCCCAAAGCCAGCCATTGGCCTCAATTTGAAACCCCCGAACTGACTCAACGTTATATCACTGCCTTTTTAGGCAAACCCCTCAAACTGCTCAAAGTTCAATTTTAGCCTGACCAGGAAACCCCGATTATAAAGGAATTACCTGACTGCTCAGCCCTCATGTCATTTCGAGGCCATAGGCCGAGAAATCTCTATCACGCTGCACCGGCCTCAAAGATTTCTCCCTTCGGTCGAAATGACATGGCTGAGTAGTTACGGAAATACTATGGTTTTTTATCTTCCTGGGCTATAATTAATAGCAGTAGGTTAAAGTCCATTGGTTGCTTGATTAGTCCAAAAGGAGATATTTCATGGAACGCATCTTAGCTTTAGTCCCATGTTTGGGATTTATTGGAATTATTCTGCTGTTCCTGGTTTATTCGTCCGTAAGGGTCGTACAGGAGTACGAACGCGGGGTAATTTTTCGCCTGGGGCGATTTGTCGGCGCGAAGGGGCCGGGCCTGTTTTTTATCGTCCCCTTTATTGATCGGATGGTTAAGGTTGATTTGCGCACGATCACCCTTGATGTTCCGGCGCAGGAAGGCATTTCGCGTGATAATGTGACGCTCAAGGTAAATGCCGTAGTTTATTTTCGGGTGATTGATCCGGGCAGAGCTATTATTCAGGTTGAAGATTACCGTCGCGCTACCTGGCTGATTGCCCAGACGACGCTGCGTAATGTCATCGGCCAGAGCGAATTGGATGAACTCCTGGCCCACCGGGAGAAAGTCAACCAGGAGCTGCAACGAATTATTGATGAACAAACCGAACCCTGGGGTATAAAGGTTTCTGTAGTTGAAGTTAAAGACGTAGAACTGCCCCAGACGATGCAGCGAGCTATGGCCAAACAAGCCGAGGCTGAACGCGAAAAGCGAGCCAAGATTATCCATGCCGAAGGTGAGTTTGAGGCTTCCAAGCAGTTGGCCGGTGCCGCCGAAGTCATCGGCAGCCAACCGGCCACGTTGCAGTTGCGGTATTTGCAAACCCTCACCGAAATTGCCGTCGAGAAAAACTCAACCATCATTTCCCTGTGCCTGTTGATATGTTCTCTGCTTTCAGTGATTTGATGCGTGCCAATGCCGCGGATGCCCAGAACAAATAGATCAAAGCCAGGGCCATAAATAAAAAAGGGCTTGGATTTTTAAAATAGGCCACTTGATGGATAATGGTGATACGTGATGCGTGATACGTGACTTTTCACACATCACGTATCACGCATCACCCGCCAAACTGTATCTCTGTGGCCGAAACGAAAATCATCGCCTGAAAAGGGCGATACCTGCCACAGCCGGGTATTGCCCTTTTTTTTATTTAAATTATGATTATGTTGAATTGATTAATCTTCTATGGTATAATTAGCCTGACCTTTTTAGAGAATGAGGCAGCCTGATGAGCGGTATAATCGGAACTCTGAATGATTTGTACGTTCGCTTTTTGGTTTGGCTGGGCGCTGAACCACCGCCCGGCTATGAACATCTGCTGGGGGGCGAGGCCGGTCCGAAAGAATATATCCTCAAAGCGGGGGATACGCTCTTCTCGGTTGCCCGCAAATTTAATGTGCATTATGAGCGCTTGGCAGCCGCCAACGGCATTGATCCCGGTTTTGCCTTGCAGCCGGGCCAAAAACTGCTCATCCCCCCCGCCAGTTGGGATTCCTCTTCCGGCCCGCTGGCCCGGTTGCAGGCCCCACCCCAGTCCCCCGCCTGCCGAACCCGCACCCCCTGCCGTGGTGGAGGAGCCGGAACCGTTTGTTGAGGCCGAGCCGATAAGTCCGCCAATTGCGCCTGTCATTCCAACAGAAACCCCCGCCGAGGAAACCGAACCCCTTTCTCCCGTGACGTGGCCTGAAACCGAGACAGAGGATGTCGCCGCGCCTCCTGTCCCGGCGGTTGAACTTGCCCCGCCCGCAGCAGCGGAGGAGCCGCCCGTCGAGCCGGAGCGGGCAGAAATCTTCCGTTACGAAGTGCAGCAGGGGGACACCCTCAACGCCATCGCTCGCCGGTATGGGGTGAGCGTAGCCCAACTGCTTGAGGCCAATGATCTGACCGAGTCTGATCGCATTTTCATGGGCCAAAAGCTGATTATTCCCAGCTACATTCCCCAACCAATCCCGGTCCCGGTGGTCGAACCGCCGCCAGCTACTCCGCCACCGCCGGTCCCGCCCGACGAATTTTTTGTCTACACCATCACTCGCGGCGACACCTTGAACGGCATTGCCAACCGTTACGGCGTGACCGCTCGTGATCTCATCGAGTTCAACCAGATTGAGCATCCCGACCATATTCGGGTGGGCCAGCAGTTGCGGATTCCTACCTCGGTTATGCCTCTGGCTACAAAACCCGAAGCGGTCGTTGAGTTTAAGCCAGCGCCGGCCGCTTTTGTCGTCGTTGATCCGACGTTCCCGCCTCAAGGGCCGGCTGAGGCAACCCGTGCCCTTTATGTCAGCTACTTTGCTATTGGTCATACCGATACCCGGCAGCATGTTTTTGATTTGCTCGACAGCACCGAATTAAATGCGGTGGTGCTTGACATCAAAGGCGACGACGGCTGGATCACTTATCCCACCCAGGTGCCGTTAGCTCAGCAAGTTGGTGCTGACCGACCTATGGTTAAAGATATGCAGGCGGTGATGGAGCAGTTCAAAGCGCGCGGGGTCTATACCATCGCCCGCGTTGTGACCTTTAAAGACAGTCTGCTGGCTAAAAATTACCCGGAGTATGCCGTCAAATTGACCGGCTCAGCGGCGGCAGAGGCCGACCGGGAGCTGATGAATTGGGTTGACCCGTTTCTCCAGCCGGTGTGGGATTACAACATTCAACTCGCCGTCGAAGCGGCCGGTTTGGGTTTTGACGAAATTCAATTTAGCCACGTCCGCTTTCCGACTCCCAGCCCGGCGGGAGCCTTGCAGTTTTCGCAGGAGGCCACCAAGGAGACTCGTCTGGCGGCGATCACCGGCTTTTTGAGCAGCGCCCGCGGCCAGCTCCAACCCTCCGGGGTCAAAGTGTCGGCGGATGTTTTGGGCTACACCTGCTGGCGCAAAGATGACATTTTGATTGGCCAGGACATCGAGCGGATGGCCCCCTATTTGGATATCCTTTGCCCCATGCTGTATCCCTCTACTTTTGGCAATGGTATCCCCGGCTACAAAGTGGCGATTGCTTACCCTTACGAAGTGGTCTACGAAAGCGCCCAGCGGGCCGTGAGCCGGGTGAGGCCATTGAATTGTGCCGTCCGGCCCTGGATTCAGGATTTTCCCGATTATCGCTTTGATAAACGGGTTTATGGCAAAGCGGAAATTCAGGCCCAGATCAAAGGCTGCTTTGATGCCGGCAGCACCGGTTTCATGGTCTGGGATCATCGGGTTAAGTATACCGACGGCGCTTATGCCCCGGTACAGGTTCAGATATAGGCTGATTTGAGAGAATCAAAAAGACGGGCTTTAAGCCCGTCTTTTTTGCATTTCAGGAGTTACCAATGTTACAAGGCTGCTTTAGCGGTTGCCACCAACTGGCTAAAGGTCGAAGCATCGTGCATGGCAATATCGGCCAGGGCTTTGCGATCCAATTCAACCCCGGCTTGTTTGAGACCGTGCATAAACTGGCTGTAGCTCATCTCGTTCTGGCGCGTGGCCGCATTGATGCGGGTAATCCACAAACTGCGAAAATCGCGCTTGCGGTTGCGCCGGTCGCGGTAGGCATATACCAGCGACTTCATCATCGCTTCGTTGCCCCGCTTAAATAAGCGATGCTTGCTGCCGCGCTGGCCTTTGGTGATGGCTAATATTTTTTTGTGACGACGTTGGGTTTGAGGTCCGCCTTTTACTCTCATCCTACACCTCTAATTGCCTTTGCCAGCATAGGGAATCAGCCGTTGCACACGGCGGCGGGTGGCAGACTCGGTTACTTCCAGCATGGAATCAAACTGAACCTTCACGCGCTTATTTTTCTTGCGGCGCAGGTGGCTTTTGCCAATTTTAGTGCGCATCAATTTACCGGAGCCGGTATATTTGAAGCGCTTTGCTGTTGCTTTGTGTGTTTTTAACTTGGGCATCTCACTGTTCCTTTAGGGTTCACCAGAACTTGGGCAGTTCAGAAATTATTCCAATCAGTATAATTAAAAAGACAAAAGGATAACTACTCCCCCGGCCTGCTTGTCTTTTTTTCAACAGGGCGAAAAAACTCAGTCCTGCGGCCCCAGAATCATGAGCATCGTCATCCCTTCCATCGAAGGTCTTTTCTCAACTATGGCTACATCATTCAGCTCTTCCGCCACCCGGGTAAGTAACTCTCTGGCCACTTCGGGGTGAGTGACCTCTCGTCCCCGGAAACGGATGCGAACTTTTACCTTTGCGCCGCGTTCCAAAAATTTACGAGCGTCACGCAGCTTGTAACCAATATCGTGCTCGCCCGTTTTGGGGCGCAGCCGGATCTCTTTTATTTCTACTTTAGTTTGAGATTTTCGAGCATCCCGCTCACGTTTCTGAGCCTCGTACAGAAACTTACCGTAGTCCATCAGGCGGCAAACAGGCGGATTGGCCCCAGGCGCAACTTCAACCAGATCGGTGTTTTTTTCCACCGCAATGGCCAGAGCCTTGCGCGTGTCCATCACCCCCAATTGTTTGCCTTCGTCGTCAATCAAGCGGACTTCCGGCACGGTGATTTCTTCGTTAATTCTGCGCTCTTCTTTTGTACTTATGACCAGTTCTCCCTCTACTCCCTAGAGAAATAAAGCCTGCTTTGAGGCGTGGCATTTAGAAAGAGGGACATCAGCGTGACGCCCCTCTTTGAAATAACCTTCAATAAGATTGGCTCCCCCGGTGGGGACGCTATAATATAGCATAAATCTGTTAGATTCGTCAAGTTTAAGGTTTGTTCTTTGCAGGGGTAAACCCCTACTCAAGGCTGTATTCGGCATGAATAATCCGCCTCACGGCGGTTTCGCTGCGGATCATCAGCGAGTGGGTTTTAGCCATATACCCGTGATATTCTACCCCGTCCAACAAAGGGCCGGCAGTGACGCCCGTGGCGGCGAAGACAATTTGATCCTTGGTAATTATCTGACTGCACGTCAGCACCTGGCTGGCATCCAGGCCGGCCGCTTCGATTGCCGCCCGTTCTTCCTCGCTCTGCGGGGCCAGCCGGCCCAACATGCCCCCGCGCAGGGCTTTGACCGCGCAGGCCGCCGCGACGCCTTCCGGCACCCCGCC
>JAAUSP010000248.1 GCA_012032575.1 Anaerolineales bacterium
TCTTCAGGGACCAGCCACGACCAGTGGAGAAAAAAGATATAACGAGGATTAATCTGTTTAACAAAATCTACTGTAAGTTGTTCTTTTTCCCGTACATAGACCCATTCACCCGGAAAGCGGCTGATTACCTCGTCAAACACTCGCTGATTCCAGGACTTAGTGCCGGCGACAATGTACGTATTATTTGAACTGCCCATTGTTTTTCCACCTTAAATGAACACACTGGTGTTGTTTCACCAACCCCGACTCATGCAAGGTAAACTCGGCTTTAGTGAAGGCGCGAATGGAAGCCTTGTTCTCCAATTTTACCCACGAATGGATCACTGTGATGAAAGTTTGACGAATTAGCTTTTCTACACCGAGACTAATTAGTAAAGCACCATATCCTGCGCCACGTTTTGTTGTATCTAAGCTAACATCTACTTCGGCCTCTGTTCCCTCTACATCAAAACGTATTTGACCCACTGGAATATTTTCATCATTCAATGCTATGAAGTGGAAGCAATGAGGGTCAGCCAGTTTTTTTGAAAACCATTGAATATGCTCTTCCCAGGCAATATATTCTGATTGAAATGCCGACTGGCGCACACCTGGCTCATTGACCCAATGCCAAAGTAACTCACAATCCTGTTCGGAGACGGATCTTAAGTTTAATCTTTCTGATCGTATCGTTTTTTCAACCCGTTCACTTCCCCTGCCATCAATTAAAGCACATCCTTGTTGAGACAATTGAATACGATTTTTATGAGAACGTAGTAAATTATCTAAACACTGACTAATTTCGATAATTTGTACCTTTTCTTGTTCTCCCAAATTGATAACTAGGCCATTCTTTGCTAGCCCATCTGCCACCAGTTGCTGATTTTTAGCCAAGATCAGTACCAGACTCGGCAATCCCATAAACGCTAATTCCCAGCAGGTACTTCCTCCAGCAGAGATGGCAACATCCGCCCAGGCCATTAACTCGGGTATATTCAGCACCTCTGTCAAAAGTTGTATCTTGCCTGGCGAGTGGCTAACAACTTGTTGTAGGGCAGACAAATGTGGATTAGCCGGACCTACCACAACCCTCGCTTCCAGCCCTTCCACCTCTACCTGCTGCAACGCCTGGACAACCTTAAGAGTGACATTATCCGGGTCGCTACCGCCCAACGTAACAAGCACCTTACGGCCTACTGGTGGGATTTCGCGCTGCCAGCCGCGCCAGGGCCAGAACTCGCGCCGCAACAAAACATACTGTGAGCCAAGCAACAAACGGGTGTACGCCTCGCGGTTGGGGTAAAACGATGCGCTGGCATAAATATTTTGATTTAACACTATATCCGCGTAATAGTGAGCCGCGTGACCGTAATCATCTATCACTAACAACCGCAAACCGGCTGCCTTGATGGCTTGTTGATAGGCCGCATCAAAATGATACCCATCTACCACTACCCACTTAGCACCAATTTGTTGAGCCTGGTCAATGGTTTGAGCGGCATCTTCCTGGCTGCCCGCGAGCGCCTGCAGATGAGTAACCGCCAAATCTTCGGTTGAAAGCCGCGCCACCAATCCAGGTGACTTGTCGGCGATCACAAATACGGGTGACATTCTGGTGTCATTGTGGTATTTTGTCTGCCAAGCCTGTGCCAATGCCAGACAGCGCATTACATGTCCTGTACCTATTTGACTGTTACCATCGGCGCGAATCAGCAAGCTCATTTAAGTAAACCTAAGTCAGTCGCCGGAAACCGCTGTGTGCTACAGGTCCTTTTAGCAAATCCAGAACGGTGCCTTGTTCCAAGGCTTGAGCAATCAACCCAAAGGTAGTTTCAACTGATCCTAAATAATTTTCAAGATGCTCATCCTGGTGGGCAAAAGTAGCATAAAAGGCTTTGCTGGCCAGAAAACCCTGTTGGAGCATAAGCTGGGTAAAAAGTGTATGCGCCGCTTGAGCCATTTCCCCCTCAAACCCGAAGTGACTCAGGGGTTTGATCCCACCGACGTGAATCGGCAAACCGGCTCGTTCTGCCGCAACTTGCCAGCCCGTCTGGACTAATTCACCCAATCGAATTAAATGGGGAGCTACCTCACATCGCGCGTGTTTCCGAATAGTTGCCAGGGCCGCTGCCGGTCCAATTCGTTCGGTCCAATAGGTACTGCTGATAAAAGTAGTCTGTGCCGCTTGCATCACCTCACCCCGGCCAATAATTGTTGCCATCGGATATCCATTGCTGATGGCCTTGGCAAACACTGCCAGATCAGGTTCAATTCCATAAAGCAGATGCGCTCCACCAGTAGTGAGGCGGAAACCAGCAGTAATTTCATCAAAGATGAGGACTGCCCCAATTTCATTGGCAATGGCCCGTACCCCTTCCAGAAAACCCGGCTTAGGGTCGTCACCCCTGATGGGTTCCATCACAATGGCCGCCAATTCCCCTCGATGCTTGGCTACTATTGCCTGGAGTTCCTCCAACTGATTGTAGCGAAACGGCAGGGCTGTTCCTAATAAACCACGTGGTACACCAGCGGGTTCAAGACCGGGCAGCAGGTGCCCATCAAGAGCGTTATCTTCGGCCAGGTTCGCGGCCAAATACCAATCGTGCCAGCCATGATACCCGCAAAAAGCTACTTTATCCCGCCGGGTATGCGCGCGTGCAATTCGTACGGCTAAAACCATGGCTTCGCCGCCGCTGCGGGCATAGCGTACCATAGTAGCCCAGGGGTGCAGCTCGCACAGCAGGTCAGCCAGTTCCACTTCTTCGGGGCAGTTCAGAGTTGACATTGAACCCTTGTCAATTGCTGCTTTAACAGCCTCATCTACATCCGGGTCGGCTGCTCCCAAAATACAAGCACCAATGCCATTATAACTCATATCAATAAACGGTTGGCCATCTAAATCCCATACCGTTACGCCTTTGGCCCGGCTGTAATAACTGGGCCACTGTTCCGGCAAAAACATCTCCGGACGCTTGGAAAGTAACTGCGTGCCACCGGGGATTCTCTGTCTCGCTTTAGCATACAGGCTTGGACCGCTGCCGTTCATTGCGCCTCCCCGTCTTTCGTCAATTTATCTTCACGGAGTGATTTTTGATACCCCTCGTTACGCTCAAAGGCGGCATTCGTTTCGCTTAGGTGGGGATGGGTTTCAAGCAAGTTCAGAATCGCTGCCATGCCAAATGAGTCTGATCCCAAGTGCTCATATACGGCTCGCACAAAGGCCAAATCCTGCGGCTCATCAATCGTCCAGCGCAAAGCTGATAGGTCTCGTTCACCAACTACATTACCAAGTCGGAATTTTGTTGGGTTTTTCCAGATATAGGGGGTAACATGTTCCCGTTCCGAGTTTAAAAGAGCTTCCTGCCAGGCTTGAGTCAAGGCAGTTAATGAAAAAACTTCGGTATCCAATCCATCAGGGTAGGTGCATTTGAGGGTATTAGAAACATAATCGAATGCACCAACTTGAAAAGTCTGAACGACCTTTGCAATAACTTCGGGATCCAGTAATGGACAATCTGCTGTCAGCCGAACGATGGTATCAGCTTCAAAATGGTGGGCAGTCTGATAATAACGATCGAGGACATCATTTTCACTTCCCCGAAAAAAGGGCAAATTGGCTGTCTGGCAGAATTGAGCTATCGCATCGTCAGCCTGATTGGTTGAGGTGGCAACGACGACCAAATCCAGGTTTTTTGTTTGTTGGGTTCGCTGAATGACATGGTAAAGCATAGGCTGGCCAGCTATCTCGGCGAGAACCTTGCCGGGCAGACGGGTTGAAGCCATCCGAGCTTGAACTATTGCAACCGTCTTCATAAAATTTATCCTAGCTCCATCTGTCGGGCTGCCAGGGCAACTTTCAGGGTGGTAATTCCATTACCCACGGGATTGACTGTTGGCGTCCCTGTTTGGACCGCTCGCAGAAAATGATCGAGTTCGTCAAGATACATTTGATTGACCAGCCAACCCTCAGGTTCAGGCCAGGTTTGGATTAGTTCACCAGTTGGGCCATACACCTGAACCCTCCGCTCGTTAAAATCCCAATAAATTGTTCCCTCACTGCCAATCACCTGGCAGGTGCGACGGTAATCATGCTGTACATAATTCAAATGAACATTGCTTAATATGCCTGCTTCGTGGCGCAAAATAATTTCGGCCAGCCCATCTGTTTCAAGGCCAATTGTGCTTGCAGATGTTTTAGCTGCAGCAAGTACCTGGGCTGGGCCAAAATACCACAAGGCCAAATCAATTTCGTGAATACAATCCAGAATTGCACCGCCCCACTCGGTTGAGGCGCTGTAACTTTGCCGATAATCCTGGTGGGGCCGCCAACGTGGCAGGTAAGAACCGGTCTGAATTCGGCCGGCAATGACCCGCCCAACTGTTTCCTCTTCAATAAGCTGTTTTACTGTTGCTGGGCCTGGATGGAAGCGCATATTGCATGCCACCATCGAGATGAGGCCATGCTCTTTAATTTCGGTCCAAAGTTCAGCCAGATTATTAAGGCCATGAGATAAAGGTTTTTCGATAAAAAGATGACATTGGTGTTGGATTGCTGCCTGGATTAATTGGGCGTGCAAATTTGTCGGGGCCGTAATCAATAGCACTTCGGGATATTGTGCCCAGACCTCATCCAGGGTCGCCAAACTTATAACACCCAGTTCACGTTTTACATAATCACGTGCTGCTTCTGTTGGATCAAATGCCAGCAAATCCTGATACCCCAGGCTGTGGAGGTTGCGTAAATGACGGCATCCTATCGAACCACATCCAATCACGGCAATACGCATAAGCGGTTTTAAATTCTCTGAATTTACCGATTAAGTGCGGTGGTTTGATAACCACCATCCAATGTTTTGCGTAACACAGCCACCTGGATTCGGTTTCTGGAATCTAGCACTGGTTGGACTTGATGGCTGGAATGGTCAAGCGCCAGAAAAGCCATTAAATCGTAAAGATGAGTGGCTAAAAAAATTTCAGTGTAATTTTGTTTGTAAGTCCAGACATTCGACTCGGGTAAATGATGATAAGTAACTCGTTCAGGGTAAGCTGGATAAAAATCACCGATAATCAGATGGCCCCCATCTTTCAAAACACGGTCAGTTTCGGCTACAGAGCGCAGTAGAGTCGCCCGATCAATCCAGTGAAAGACAAAATTGACAATCACCAAATCAAATTGCTCATTGTCATTGATGGGTAAAGCACTGGCGATACCCTGTAGAAATGTAATCTCAGGGTATCGGGCCTGTCCATCTTCAATAGCTTCTTGAGAAGGCTCAATTGCTGTAGCCCTACAGTTTAACCTGGTTTGAAGTTCGTGTAAACGATAACCGTTGCTGGCACCGATCTCAAGTACATTTTCTGGCTTTAAATCTGCCAGTTCCAGTATCTTTAAAACCGGATCATGCACCAGGCGCTGCTCTGCTATTAAAGCTGATCTGTTGCGTAAGAACCAGCGATTACCCTCGCTGTGAAAGAAAATATCATCTTGATTCATAGCTTTTCAGAAGCGGTTTATACCGTATATGCTGCCACTACCTTGTGCAGAGCGGTAATGACATCTTCGATATCTTTGGCAGTCATTTGAGGAAAGATCGGGAGTGAAATAATTTGTTCGTAGGCTGCTTCGGCTATCGGACAATCTCCCGGACCTGTGCCCAAGCGCTGGCGATAGAAGGGGTGAAGGTGAACCGGGATGTAATGTACATTCACCCCAACCCCTTCTGCTCTTAGCGCCGAAAAAACTTCGGTTCGGGTAATCTGCAGCCGGGTCAGGTCTAACCGGATAACGTAGAGGTGATAGGCATGAGAAACGTCTGCACGCACCTGAAGTGGCTGTACCGCCGGTAGATCGGTCAGGGCAGCCGTATATTGCCGGGCAATCTCCTGACGGCGGATTACCCAGTTGGGCAATTTGCCCAACTGACTGAGTCCCAGGGCACATTGAATGTCGGTTAAACGATAGTTGTAGCCCAGGTCTACCATCTCATAGAACCACGAACCTTGAACCTCGCGCTGGCGATGATCGCTGGTGATGCCGTGATTGCGGAAAATGCGCATCCGTTGAGCCAATTGGGAATCTTGGGTGGTGATAACTCCCCCCTCACCTGTCGTGATAGGTTTAACCGGGTGCATGCTAAAGGTGTTCAAATCGGCCAGTGAACCCACAAGGCGGCCCTGATAGCTTCCACCAAGTGCATGACAGGCGTCATCCACTAAAGCTAACCCATATTTGGTCGCTATAGTTTGCAGGCTGTCGTATTCACAAGGCTGGCCCGCATAATCAACGGCAATAATAGCTTTGGTGCGTGGAGTAATTTTGGCTTCAACTACGGTGGGATCAATAAGTAAAGTATCAGGCTCTACATCAGCAAAAACGGGTCTGCCACCTTGAAAAAAGACACAATTCGCCGTAGCAGCAAATGTCATGGGTGAAACAATAACCTCATCGCCTGGTTCAATTTTTAAAGCGTACATCGCCGCGTGTAGAGCTGCTGTGCCATTGCTTACAGCTACGGCCTCTTGGGTTCCCACAAAGTCGGCAAAAGCACGTTCAAATTCAGTCACGCCGGGACCTGTTGTCAACCAGTTGCCCCGTAGTACCTGAACAACCGCTTCTATATCAGCCTGATCAATCTGCTGACGCCCGTATGGAATTAAGGTAGAGCGCACAGGAACGCCCCCATGGATTGCCAGTTGATCCATTAGCCCTCATCTATCATCTGGCGTAATTCCTCAACTGAAAGCCACCAGGTATTGTTCTCGCTTGAAAATTCTACTCCCTCAACCGCCGGATGGGCCTGTTCGTAAGTGGGCTGCTGCCACCACGGGTGAATAGGTTGGACCAAATACATATCATCAAATTCTAGAGCATGGCGCGACTCGTCGGCGGAAACCAACAATTCGTGCAGCTTCTCACCCGGCCTGATCCCAATCACTTCTTGTTTACACCCTGGAGCGATCATCTCTGCCAGATTAGTAACCCGCATACTCGGAATTTTAGGCACAAAAACTTCACCGCCTTGCATCAATTCGATGCTGCGAATAACAAACTTGACCCCTTGCTCCAGCGTAATCCAAAAACGAGTCATACGGGTGTCAGTCAAGGTAATTCGACCTGTTTCAAGCTGCTGCTTAAAGAGCGGGATAACACTACCCCGGCTGCCAACCACATTGCCATAGCGGACACAACTAAAACGAGTACCATCATAACCAGAATAAGAATTAGCCTGGACAAAGAGTTTTTCGGCTACTAATTTAGTGGCTCCGTACAAATTAATCGGATTTACAGCTTTATCGGTGCTGAGGGCCAAAACTTTTTTGACACCTGCGTTAAGCGCAGCATCAATAATATTGGTAGCGCCATTAATATTTGTCTTGACTGCTTCCAAAGGATTGTATTCACAGGCAGGCACTTGCTTGAGCGCGGCTGCATGGACCACAATATCCACCTTTTGCATTGCCCGCTCAAGCCGCTCTCGATCACGCACATCGCCAATAAAATAACGCATCGGCGATGTATCAGTATCAGGATAGATTTGGCGCATCTCATGCTGTTTAAGCTCATCGCGGCTGTAAACGATAAGCTTTTTAGGCTTGTAATCTCGCAGCATTATTTCGGTGAATTTTTTACCGAAAGAGCCGGTACCGCCTGTGACCAGTATCGTTAAATCCTGCCAGTTCATAGTATTTCACCTTGAAATGAATTTAACCCGGTTGCTCCATTCTCCGGCCAATCCAACACTGTCTTAAACCCCTCCACCCTAAAAACCGGAAAAGCGGGGTCAATCTCTGGTTTCACCTTCATCTGCGCCTCCAGGCAAGTCAAATAAATAATCTCGGCCAAATCACCATCCCCCTCGATACAAACTGTATCATACCCGGCTTGCTGAACTTCCTGTAACAACCTTTTGGAAGCCTCCCGTGTTTCCCGGTACCAATGCAGCGATGCTTGCATAAAAGAAGTGGTTAAATGCGCCTTTTCGGTCAAGCCTTTGGGGGTGAGCAGGTAGCGCAGCCGGCGGCGCTGCATTTGGGTTACTTTGATATAACCTTTATTAACCAACCGTTTGAGATACCAATTGACGCTCCCCACCGCCACCCCCAACTGGATGGCCAAATCGGCCTGGGTGGTGTCGGGGTTTTCCTCAATGTGGTTCAGTATTTCCAGATCGTAATTTTTTGACGATTTCACCATGTTACAAGATTATAATTCAAAAACTGAATTTCAATGATTGAATTATAAGGCATAAAACAAAAAAAACAAATATGACCAAAGGGCTATGAGGATAACGGAGTGTTGGAGGTTGAGGTGTAGCTATAGCATACACCAGATACACAACCGAAGCGTAGTGGCAAAAGTCACTAATTCATGGTGGTATAAAGTCCTATTTTGTTTTCCCTAAAGTCACATGAGGTACATTTGGAAGGGAAGACTGGAAGAGTGGAAGCTGGTTTGCCGGCTGAGCGTGGGGCCTGCCTGATGAAAAGCTAAAGCCCGTAACTTTCAACGAGCTCTCTCAAGCCAGCTTCGAGCGTCACTTGAGCCTGCCAGCCGAGCCGCTGAACCGCTTGACTCGAATCCGCATAGGAGTGCAAAACGTCGCCGCTGCGGTTAGGGGCATACAGGGGCGTGACCTCGCAAGCAAAAATACGGCGTAGAGTTTCAAACAGATGCTGCACTGTCACCGGGCGGCCTGTACCGATATTAAAGGTTTCTCCGGCGGCCTGGGGCGTGTTGCCGGCCAGAATATTGGCCTGCACAATATCCTGCACAAAGACAAAATCGCGGGTTTGTTGGCCGTCCCCAAAAATGGTGGGCGCTATCCCGGCTGCCAGTTTGTCTGTAAAAATAGAAATGACCCCGGAGTAGGCTGATTTGGGGTCCTGGCGCGGCCCAAACACGTTAAAATACCGCAGCACCACCGTTTCCAGGCCAAACGCCTCGAAATAAACCCGGCAGTAATGTTCGGCGGCCAGTTTGCTGACGGCGTAAGGGGATTTGGGCTGGGGCAGCATAGCCTCGGTTTTGGGCAGGGTTGGCTCGTCGCCGTAAACAGCGCAGGTGGAACTAAGCACCACCCGGCGCG
The DNA here is from genome assembly GCA_012032575.1 of Anaerolineales bacterium. Next base: position 9,066 of record JAAUSP010000248.1, read on the forward strand.
CATCGGTCAATTGTGCAGCCTGGAGCACATTCAGTGTCCCAAGCGTGTTGACCAGTTCTGTCTGCACCGGCTCGGCCATAGATTGGGGCACCGAAGCGATTGCGGCCAGATGATACACCACCTCGACCCCGGCGGCGGCCTGCCGAACCGCTGCTGCATCAACCAGCGTGCCCTCGATAAACTCAATACGATCGAGCACGCCGGCCAGGTTTTCCAGCTTCCCCGTGGATAGATTATCCAGTACCCGGACCTGTTCCCCCCGGCTGAGCAGCGCCTCAACCAGGTGCGAGCCAATAAAACCGGCCCCACCCGTAACCAAAACAGTTGCCATTTGTTTCACTCCTCAAGTTTGTTATCGTCGTTACTTTTCTTTTCCGGTTTCAAAATTGGTTCAAGAAAGGCAGGCAGCACGGCCTCCCGGCCAAACTGCTCGACCACGCTATAAAACTGTCCCCCTCGCCCTTTGACCTCCGGGATAAACCAGAGCTGCACCGGCGACAGCCAAAAGGTCAAAATTCCCGCCACAATGATTAATACCAGGGTCAAGCCGTACAAAAACAAGGCCGGATCGCGCAAAACTGTGACCGTTATGTTGGAGTTGCGGGTCAGTTTCAGGGTCAACCCACTCACTTCAAAAGGTTGGTCGGCCTTCGCTTCGATTTCCTCCAGCGGGGCCGACTCTGAACCGGGCCGAACCTTGACTGCAAAACGCTCTGAGTCAGTGGCATCGGGCACTATTTGAAAGGCCAGTCCGGTGGTTGGGACCAGAAAATAGACCGGCGTATTGGCCTCGCCCAGCGAGAGGTGCAGCCGTTCCGCCGGAAAGAGATTGGCCTGAGAAGGGATCAGTCGCAGCAGGTCGCCTGCCGCATCCCGCGCCTCGATGGTGAGAATGGGGTCCATAGTTTGGGGCCAGATCAGGGCGTTATCAAAAAAGACGGGCAGATAAAGCTGCCAATTGAGCAGGACTGGCTCATTCTCTGCGGTTAAATAACCTACCTGGCTGGACTGTCGGGCCGGGAAAACTTTTCTCAATTCAAACTGGCCGGGAAATAAGTCGCTGGTTTGAGGCTCTAGTGGGCGTAGAGTCAGCGTGTCAACCTGCAAAAAAGCATGGCTGAGACTGACCGCCGTAATCATGAGCAGCAGCGCCGCGTAAAAAATAAGCGGTCCCAGCCAGGCCCAGCGCCTTTGGGTCGCCCCGATAAGCCTGGCCTCGGTTTCCAG
>JAAUSP010000249.1 GCA_012032575.1 Anaerolineales bacterium
CGCGAGGTTCTGGCTCGCCTCGATACCAAACAGCAAGCCCTGATTATGGGGCCACGCCGTGCCCCATGCCCGTCGTCATCCAGACCCGCACCTACGACGCCGATTTTTATGCCGCGATGGGCTATCGAGATTCCGCCGATTTGAAGGCCAGCCGGTCCGAACGGGTCAATTTATTACGCGGCGAAGTGGAAAAAGGGATAGATTAAGGGTCAATAATCAATGGTCAATGACAGGACTTACGCGGTGAGCCTAAGCATGTCATTTCGACCGGAGGGAGAAATCCCTAATACCTCGTCTTGCCAGAGTAGTTCTGAGGGATTTCTCGCTCCTATCGTCGCTCGAAATGACATGACCGCGCAACTTCTTGTTAATGAGCATGTAATCCATTGACCATTGACGATTGATTGCCCTTCCTTGCCACAGGCCGCTTTGTTGGATATAATTCTATCCAATGTAAGCGTTTAAATATAAACGTATTTGAACGCTGAACTTTTCTGGAGTTTATGTTGTCCAATCCATTTGAACCACAGCATGATAATTTTCCGGCTGACTCCGAGGGAGTTACCCCCCATCTGCCAACATCCCCCCCATCCACCGAAGCCGATTCTAGGCCCATTCCGGCGAATTTAACCGATCCAGAACTGCCGGATCTGCCTTTCAGAACATCAGATGCCTCACCGGATTTAGCCAGTTTGTTTGAATCCCCTCACGCCATAGAGCCAGAGCCAGCCTTGGCCTCTGCGCCGGTTTACCGGGTTTCCCCGGCTGAACCAGACTGGTCTGATTACACCCTGCCCCCCTTAGAAGATGAAGCTCCCGCCGAAGAGAAATCTTCCGGCTGGAAAACCGCCTGGGCGGTGGTCCGTGAAGTGGGTGAGACCATTATCCTCACCCTAATTATTTTCTTTTTGATTCAAACCGTCATCCGCAACTTTCGGGTGGTTGGCACCAGTATGGTGGACAACCTGCACGACGGCCAATATTTGATTATTGATAAACTCAGCTACAACTCCTTTGTGACGGGTGTTTTGCAAATGGGCGGGCCGCAGCGGGGCGATGTGATTGTATTTGAGCCCCCCAACCGGCCTGGCGAGGATTACGTCAAGCGCGTCATTGGCCTGCCGGGGGAGACGGTGGAAATTCGGGCCGGCCAGGTTTTTATCAACGGCGAGCCTCTGGTCGAACCTTTCCAGCCGATGCCGGGCACTTACACTATGCCTAACGCGGTTACGGTTCCCAATGGGCAAGTTTTTGTGTTGGGTGATAACCGCAATAATTCCAACGACTCGCACAATTGGGGCACACTGCCGCTTGAAAACATCGTCGGGCGGGCCTGGCTATCGTACTGGCCGCCCAACGAGTGGGGTGTGATACCGCGCGATGTGCCGACCGAACAGGCGACTTTGAAGCATTTGCTGAATGAGTTGGTTCCCAGCGCCAACGCCGATAATAATTAACCAGTTTCAGACTAGAGATAGATACAAACGTGTTGCGTGTTGCATCTTCCGTTTATTTTTACGGAAGACGCAACACGCAACACGAGTAACAGGTCCGTACAATCTTTCAGGGTTTTAATCAATATCCATGTCAAAACCTATCATCACGGTAGAGGATATTCGCGCGGCTGCGCCGGGCAGTATTTTGCCGGTGCCGCCGGAAGCCATTATCACCGATCTGGCCCGCGAAGTCGCTCAGGCTCACCAGATCAGCCTGGTCACGAGCGATCATCTGACTTCGACTTCATCAACCAACGGCCACGGGCCGGTTATTGCCATCGGCGCGGATCACGGCGCTTCGTTTCCGATGAAAGAAGAACTCAAGCCTTATCTGGCCGAATTGGGCTACACGGTGCTGGATTGTGGAACCTTCACCCCGGAGGCGGTAGATTATCCTGATATTGCCTATGCCGTGGCCAAGCAGGTTGCCAATGGTACGGCCTGGCGGGGCATTGTAATTGATGGAGCCGGCATTGGTTCCAGCATGGCGGCCAACAAGGTTCCGGGGATTCGGGCGGCGTTGTGTTATAATGAGGCGATGGCTCGCAACAGCCGCGAGCACAACGACGCCAATGTGCTGACAATGGGGGCAGGGATGATCGGGCTGAATCTGGCCCGGCAAATTGTCGAAACCTGGCTCAAAACGGAGTTCGGCGGAGGCCGACACCAGCGCCGGGTCAATAAAATTATCGAAATCGAACAACGTTTTTTGAAAGGCTAATATGACCACCTTGGATAATGCCACGGTCAATCGGTTGGTCGAAGCCATCAGCCAGGAAATTCTTCGTGTCACAAATGGTCAGGGCCTAACAGCCTCTGCACCGCCCGCCTTTGACTCCTGCCAGGATTGTTTGGGTCAGTGCGCCCAGAAATGCCCCGATAAAATTATGGCGGCAATTCAGGCCGGGGCGGAACGTTTCACCGCCAGCCTGGGTATCAGCGGGGTAAAAACCGAAGTGGCCCACTTAATTGACCACACGCTGCTCAAACCCGAAGCGACCGTCCAACAAATTGCCCAGCTTTGCCATGAGGCGCTGCTGTATAATTTTGCTTCGGTTTGTATCAATCCGGCGCATGTCAAACTGGCTGCCCAACTGCTGCAAAATTCTGAGGTCAAAGTGTGTACGGTAGTGGGTTTTCCGCTGGGGGCGACTTCAACCGAGGCTAAAGTGTTTGAAACCTTGCAAGCCCTGCGCGATGGCGCGACCGAAATTGATATGGTCATCAATATCGGGGCGCTCAAAGGCGGCGATGACATCCTGGTAGAACGCGATATTGCTGCCGTTGTTGAGACCGTTCACCAGCATGGGGCGCTATGCAAGGTCATCATTGAAACAGTGCTGCTGACGAATGATGAAAAAGTACGCGCATGTCAACTGGCTAAAAAAGCCAGAGCTGATTTTGTAAAAACTTCAACTGGGTTCAGTAGTGGGGGGGCTACCATCGAAGATGTCGCCTTGATGCGGCAGACGGTGGGGCCACAAGTGGGGGTTAAGGCTTCGGGCGGCATCAGAACGCTGGCCGAAGCGCAACGCATGATTTCGGCGGGGGCTACCCGGCTGGGGGTCAGTGCGGGTGTAAAAATTATCCAAGAGGCGCAGTCACTATGAGTACATGCCCAGTCTGCCAGACAGGTCGCTTGCAAAAACGCTCGATGGCTTTTGTGGAGTGGCATGGCCGGTATCTTTTGGTGGTTAACCGGATGCCGGCTATGGTTTGCGAGGTTTGCCAGGAACGTGTTTACGACTACGATGCTATCGAGATTTTGCAAAAGCTGTTGTGGTCTAATCCTCCGGCTCAAAACCGAGTTGTTTCCAGCAGAAATTCGTAAAACGTTACAAATGAAACGTTTTCACGTTTCACACTTCATGCTGTAACCAATTTAAGTTTATCAGAAAATAGCGTCATTCTCAGGAATTTTATGTTAATTGCCAGAGTTGTCGGGTCAGCCGTAGCGACCATTAAGGACGAAAAGTTAAACGGAACCAAGCTGTTGGTGGTGCGTGAGGCCAATGCCCGCGGCGAAGCCACCGGCAAACCGCTCGTGGCGATTGACACGGTAGACGCCGGTGTGGGCGATGTCGTTCTGATTGCCAGCGGCTCGTCGGCCCGCCAAACCTCGTTGACCAAAGATCGCCCGGTTGATGCAGTCATTATGGCCCTTCTGGACAGTCTTGAGGTTGATGGGGAAATTACCTTTAGAAAATCTTAAAAACGTTAGAACGTTTGTACGTTCAACGTTGGAACGTTTTTTATGCTTTTAGGTAAAATTGTCGGTACAGCGGTTGCCACCATCAAAACGCCAGAACTGGCGGGAGTCAAACTGCTGGTGGTGCAGGTGTTGAATAAACAACTGGAACCCATCGGCAATGTGCAGGTTGTCGCCGACGCTACCCAGGCCGGCTACGGCGACGTTGTTTTTATGGTTCGCGCCCGCGAGGCCGCCATGTCTCTGGAAAACACTTTTGTCCCGGTTGACCTGGCCGCCATCGGTGTGGTAGATACTGTTGACGTGGACGCGTCCATCAAAAATTTTGAGCTGCCGCCAGGATATAGTCAGTTTGCTTAAAAGCAGTAGATGATTAGTAGTCAGTAATCAGATAAGTAGGGGCGTACCCTTGCGGTCGCCCCTGGCGGGGCAGGCGCAAGGCCGTGCCCCTACCCAAAACATTATCTGAACATCTATAGCAATTGCATATTCCTTATCCTGCTACCTGCTACCCTGCTACTTGTGTCTTTGGAGTTAATAATTGGTCATTGCCAAGGTTGTGGGCACAGTTGTTTCAACCGTAAAACATCCGGCCTATCACGGGTACAAATTGCAACTGGTGCAGCCGCTCAACCTGCCCCATGAAGCCCCCGAAGAAATCTTTTTGGTCCTGGACAATGCCCACGCCGGCATCGGTGATACCGTGCTGGTGATGCGCGAGGGCGGCGCAGCGCGGCAAATTATGCAAAGCGACGATGCGCCCGTCATCTCGATGATTGTCGGGATTTTAGACTCGGTAGACATCACCGGGTAGGAGAAAGGAAATTCTTATGAGTAATACGGTCCATCGAATTGCCACCGGTTCTATTGGAGCATCGGGCCGGGTAACTGCCGATTTTTTCACCGGCAGCTATCGTTTCTCGGCCAGTGTGCTGGTGTACAAGCGGCGGCTGGCCGATGTTTTGGGCGACCGTATCACCGACTACGTGGACATGGTGGACATTTATGTTTCGCGGATTAATAATCCCGGCGAAATTGTAGCGACCTACCAAAAGGGATCACTGGTAAAAGACGAAATCAACTTTGTCCTGCTTTCCAGCGAAGTCGAAGGCACTTCCAAAGAACGTTTTTATGTGCCCAACCGCGTTAGTCTGCCCATTTTTGTCACCGTGCCTTCATTTGAAATACAGGGAAAATTTCAGTGGATGGGTGATCTGGAAGTCAAAAAAATCTTTGCCTCCGACACCAACAAGTTTTTACCCATTTTGGACGCCAGCACCACCAACGCTCATTTTCCCAAAGTAACCTTTGAAGGACCAATTGTCCTGGTTAACAAATCCAAAATAGAGCTGATCTGCATTGGCGATGCCAGCTAATCCGTGGTGAGTTATGGCTAACATTCTGGTTGTAGATGACGACAAAAATATCCTGCGCCTGTTAGAGTTTAGCCTTAAAAGAGCCGGCCATACGGTAATCATTTGTGACGATGGGGTTCAGGGCCTGGCCGAGGTAAAAGCCCGCCCACCCGATTTAATTGTGGCCGATGTGATGATGCCCAAATTAACCGGCTATGAGTTCTGCAAGCAGGTTCGCACCAATTTGGGCCTGACCGAAATCCCCATTATTATGTTTTCGGCTCGCTTCCAGCCGATTGATAAACAAACGGCCCTGGATGCCGGCGCCACCGATTATATGTCCAAAAGCACCTCACCCGATGTGTTGATTGCCCGCATCAACGAGCTTTTACCGGCCCGTCCCGCCGGACCAGCCACCCAAACGGCTATCGGCTTATTCAGTTTGCGGGGAGGCACGGGTGTGACCAGCCTGGCGGTCAATCTGGCCCTGGCCCTCACCCTGACCAAAAAGACACCTACCCCCCTGGTAGACCTGGCCCCCCTGGGCGGGCACACGGCCCTGATGCTGGGGCTGCGGCCTACCAGCAGCGTTGCCGATGCCCTGTTTGCCTCCAAAGATGACATTGCCCTGGAAACCATCAAACCGCACTTTATTCAACACCCCAGCGGGGTTCAACTATTGGCCTCGGCGCTTAATTATGACCATCTGCTCTACCTGGGCGACAAACGGCTGGAGCAGCTAATCACCACACTCAAGCTGAGTTTTCCGTATGCGGTTGTGGACATTCCCCCGCTGCTGGAACCTCGCTCCGGGGCGATGCTGCAATTGTTTGATAAAATAGCGCTGGTCCTGGCCCCGGATATGCCTTCGCTGCAATCGGTGGCGGTGGCCCTGCAAGGCCTGGTCCGGCTCGGGGTGGCCGACAACAAGGTTGTCGTGGTGGTCAACAATACTCTGCCTCATGGCGGTCTGCCCCTGGAAATTATTCAAAAAACCCTCAAACGCCCTGTTTTAGCCAGCATTCCCTACGAGGCCGATATGGTCAAAGCAATCAACAGTGGTAAACCCTTACTTTTGAGCAGTCCTCACTCTCCTGCCGCCGCTGCCATTGCCAAATTGGCTAATTCGCTGCTTGGATAACCTAAAATGACCCTTTTTCCTCCCAAAGAACAGTTGTTACGCGAAGAAATCGTTTTGGTTGGCAAACTGATGTACGAGCGCGGTCTTATTGTGGCCGCCGACGGCAATATTTCGGCCCGGTTGGACGAGCAAACCATCCTCCTCACCCCCAGCGGTCTGTGCAAAGGGATGATGATCCCCGACCAGTTGATTACCATTGATATGTCGGGGCGCAAAGTGGGGCCGGAAACTGCGGCCAACCGCCACCTCAAACCGACCTCTGAAATCACGATGCACATGGAAGTCTATAAACAGCGGCCTGATGTGCTGGGGGTCGTCCACGCCCACCCGCCTCATGCGATTGCCTTGAGCATTGCCGGTATATCCCTGGCCGATTGTATGGTACCGGAAGCGATTGTCGGCCTGGGCTTAACCCCCACGACCCCCTACGCCAACCCGGCCAGCGAGGAAAATGCCCGGGCTATCCGCGAAGTGATTGTTGGGCATGACGCCCTGGTTTTGGAACGACACGGCAGCTTGACTGTTGGCCGCAGCCCAATGGATGCCTTCTTCCGCACCGAAACATTGGAGCAAATTGCCCGGATTACCTATATGCTGCATCAACTCGGCGGAGGTCAGCCTTTGCCGCCTCATCAGGTTGAAAAGCTTATTCAAGCCCGGCGCAAGTTGGGTTTTGACCGCGCCGCCGACGCCGCCGACTTTTGCGAGTATTGCGGCGTGTGTCATATCGAGGGCGAGCATACTTCACCGCCGGCACCCTCCAACGGCTCCACCGCCGAATTGGTCCAGCTTATCACCGAGCGGGTGATGCGGGAGTTGAACCGGTAAATCGGAGTGGTGATAAAAAAGCCAGTTATGTCCGATGCGCCGGTTTGCCCAAAATCTACAGTAGTGGTATATTATCCCCCGTTGTCCTAGCACAGCACCTGATTTCGCCCTCGTCGTCTAGAGGACTAGGACACAGCCCTTTCAAGGCTGCGACACGGGTTCGAATCCCGTCGAGGGCATGAACCAAACCCCTGTCAGTGTTTCGACGGGAAACCTGCAATGAAGTTGGCCACACCTACGGCCAACTTCTATTTTAACCACCTGTCGCAACAGCTTCTGTCTGGCCTGCATTTCTCCGTTCAGCAGCGACCGCTGCATCTCGGTCAGGACCGCCGTCACCACCCCGCATCAATCGCGATCGACTGCTTGAGCCGCAACTTGAGCCGCTCCAACTTCACCTGCTCCGTGTTCCGCTCCGTTTCGCGCTGCCTGAGCCGACCCACCAGGTCAGGCGAAGGGTGAGTCTCAACCGTATCAATCAAATTCTTGATCGCCCGACTCAATTCCCGTAATTTCGCTTCGGATTCCTCTATCGTCGCCTTGAGTGACGCCGTATCATTCAAAACCGCATTAACCTGGTCGGCCAGATTGAGAGGGTAACATCTGACAGGGTGAGCCAGCCGGTCCCTGGAAACAGGCGGGCAATCTGCGGGGCAAAAAAAGGTGAGGTTCCCAACACTTCCTGCGGGTGGCCGCTGGCGATGATCTCTCCTTGGCTGAGGAGCACTACCCGACCAGCCAGGGCGGCGGCTAATTCGACATCGTGAGTCACCAGCAAAATTGCCATGCCCTCATCGCGCCACTGCCGCAACAACTCAATCAACTGTTGTTTGGCCGGATAATCCAGCCCGCGCGTGGGTTCATCCAGCAGCAGCGCACCGGGTTGGGTGATGGTGATGGCCCCCAGAGCCACCCGCTGACGCTCGCCCGCGCTCAAATCGCGGGGATAGGCATCGCGTTTATCGGTCAGCCCCAGCCGCTGCAATAAAGACTCGGTCGAAAGTGAACCATGCGCGTGGCCATTATTTTTCTGGAGCAGTCCGTGATTCTTCAGCGTAATCAGCAGTTCTTCCTGCACAGTTTCGGCAAAAAGGAGGGCGTTGGGGTCTTGCGGCAAATAACCCACGTACCGGCAGATTTCGGCCACGTCAGCCGCCGCCACATCCCGCCCGGCCACCTGGAGATGTCCCCGGTTGGGCCGGACCAGCCCCACCAGGCTTTTGAGCAGAGTCGATTTACCCGCGCCGTTGCGCCCCAGCAGGGCTACAATCTCACCCGGCCAGACCTCCAGGCTCACATTTCGCAAGACCGGCTGGCGGTCGTAGGACACCTCCACCTGAGTAGCTCGAAGGTAGGGTTGGCCGGAATTAGTTCCCCCCGCTGGGGGGTTAGGGGGGGCACTTACAGTATCCGCACTGAAATTCTTCAAATGGGTTGGATTAGCACTCAGCCACTTCCGGCTAAAACGCAGTCCCTCTTTGATGGTCAGCGGCAGCGGCTCCCAATTGAGGACGCGAGCCAGGGCCACCAACGGCGGCACGAGGTCAATCTGGGCCAGAATTTCGCGGGGCGGGCCAACCCGCACCTCGGAGCCGCCACCCAGGTAAATCAGCTTGTCGGCAAAAGGCAGCACACGCTCCAGGCGGTGTTCGGCCAGGATGATGGTCAGGCCCAGGTCGCTGTTGAGGCGGGCCAGGGCGTGCAGCACTTCCTCCGCCGACTGGGGGTCTAGCTGCGAAGTCGGTTCGTCGAGTACCAAAATTTGGGGCCGAAAAGCCAGGGCCGCCGCAATGGCTACCCGCTGGCGCTCGCCGCCCGACAGAGTGTCCAGGCGGCGCTGCCGCAGGTGGGCCAAATCGAGCAGGTCGAGCACTTCCTCCACCCGCACCCGCATTTCTGCCGGCGGCATGGCCACATTCTCCAGGGCAAAAGCCAGCTCATCCTCCACCCGGTCGAGCACAAATTGCGCCTCCGGGTCTTGAAAAACAAAGCCGACGTGCCGGCTCATCCCTTGCGGGGCGGCTAACACCGGGTTCAAGCCGTTGACGGTGAGGGTTCCGGTGAGGGTTCCGCCGCTAAAATGAGGCACCAGCCCATTGAGGCAGCGCAGCAAGGTTGACTTACCCGCCCCCGACGGCCCGACCAGCAGCACAAATTCGCCTTCCGGCAGTTCCAGGCTGAGGTCGCGCAGGGCGGGCTGGGCGGCGTTGGGGTAGGTGTAACTGACCCGATCAAAGACAATCATCGCAAACGCTCCTTAAGGCGCGACGGCTGACCGCCGACGGCTGACCGCCGAGGCGTAACAGCGGCCAGGCGGGGGCCAGCAGGCCCAGAGTAGCCAGGCCGAGGCCCCAATGGAAGCCAGGCAGTCTTAGATGGGGGTAGGGATAGTAGAAAATAGAACTCCGGTCGAGGCCGGGCCAGCATCGGCGTGATCATGCCTGCGTTTGCCACCGTCAGGGTGTTGCGCTCCGAATCGTAAATCGCGATCTGCAAGGCCGCATTCATCTGGTTGGCCTGGAAACGCACATGCAATTCTTCATCGAGCGCTTCCAACAGGGTTACCGGGTGCTCGATCGTGCGTGCCTGGGCCTCAAGCGATGAACTGGTCAGCGCCATCAGCAAGGCCGCGCCAACGCCCTTTCCTGAGATATCGCCGATCGCAAGTGCGGCCCGGCCACTTGGTAATGCCAGGTAATTGTAGAAATCACCACCGACTTCACTGGCCGGGATCGAGCGCGCCGCCACGTCGATCTGCGACGAGCGCCAGGGCGGCTCATCAGGCAGCAGACCCATCTGAATATCGCGCGCCAACTCCAGCCCGTGCCGCAACCGTTCGTTCTGGTCGGCGATCTCGTGAACGCTCGCCTCTAGCCGGGTCGCCATGTCGTTGAAGGCGCGCGCCAACTCGCCAAGTTCGTCTTTACCGATCACCCCGATCCGGGCATCAAGTTGACCGCCGGCAATCGAGCGTGCGCCGGCGGTGAGCGCCCGTACCGGCACCACAATCTGCTTGGCCTGGGTCAAGGCCCAGATCAAGGTCGAGGCGATCACCAGCGCCACAATTGCCGTGAGCAAAAACAGGCTGCGATAAACCTCGACGAAGAAATCCATCGCCGGCTGTTCAACTACCACCGACCAGCTATTTGCCGCAGTCGGCTCGACTGGTGCGTGTGCGCCAAGCAGTTCCTCGGCGCTGCTGTTGGCGTACTGTGCGGCCTGCG
>JAAUSP010000005.1 GCA_012032575.1 Anaerolineales bacterium
TTGGGAATTGGGGATAAAAATAAAGGAAAAAAATCTCCAAATCTCCTAATCCCGGCCCAAAATTGGTGGAAAGAACTTTTCTGGGTGTCTATAAAATCAACTTGAAGGAGGGTATCAATGGCTAAAAGAAAACGGCGTGACCCTGGGAAAAAACCTTTCCAACTGCCACCCCCGGAGTCCAAGTACCCAATTGCTACCATAGCCCATTATGGCCCGGATAGCCGGACTGTCACCAAAATCGCGGTTGGTGTGGTCAATCAACACGATATGGTGCTGGCCATGGAGCGTTGGGCCGGGCCGGATGTGGCAACGAACCCTGGAATCAAGGCCCAAATTCTGGCTTTCATCGGCCAACACGGGGCTAAAAATGTGATCGTGACCGATGGCGTCATCGGCTGTCCCCACGAAGAAGGCCTTGATTTTCCCGAAGGCGAGGATTGCCCTTTCTGTCCCTATTGGAAGGGCAAGCAGGGAAGCGCAGCGCATAAGAGGAGGTAAAAATGCCTATCAGCGAAGCCCAAATTCGCAGCGCGGCCTCGGCTGAGTCGTTCAGTCGAGGGGAGGATTATTATCGCAATGGAGCCGTGATTGATTTGCAGCAGCGCGGCGACACGTTGTTAGTTCAAGTCGAGGGCAGCGAGTATGACCCTTATGAAGTGACCATCGAGTTGGATCGAGGCGAACTGATTGAAGCCGATTGTACCTGCCCTTACAATTGGGGCGGTTACTGCAAGCATATTGTGGCGGCCTTGCTGGCCTACCTGCGCCGGCCCAGCCAGATAACCCAACGTCCGCCTGTGTCCGACCTGTTAGCCGGTCTCAACCAGGAAGAGTTGCGGGCGCTGCTCACTCAGCTTTTGACCGAGCAGCCTCGCCTGGTGGACTGGGTTGAGACGCAAGTGGCGCTCAAGAAGACGCCGGTGGAAGCGCCGGTGATGAGCCAACCCCAGCAGCGGCAGATGCCGATTGACCCGACCCCCTTCCGCAAGCAAGCCCAAGCCCTCTTTCGGGGGTATGATTATGGAGATTACGCCGCCGGCTACAGTATTGCTCAACAAATGTCGCAGTTGATGGCTAAAGCCTCCCCGTTTCTGGACGCGGGCGATGGGCGGAATGCGCTCCTCATTTTAGAGGCGATTACCGGCCCCTATGTTGATAGTTGGTCTGAGTTTGATGATTCCGATGGCGAAATGGCGAGTGTGTTTGATGAATTGGGATCGTACTTGGCCGAGGCGGTTTTGAGCACTGACTTGTCGGTGGATGAGGGTAAAGCCCTGATCAAAAAGCTGACCGCCTGGCAAAACGAAGTGGATGATTACGGGGTTGACACCGGGTTTGGTGTGGCCATCGCCGCTGCCGAGCAGGGCTGGGATTATCCCCCTTTGCAGAAGGTTCTGCGCGAAGGCCACATTACCGAAAAAGGCGCGTGGGAAGGTGCGGCACCTGGTACGCCGATGATTTGACGCTGGCCCGGCTGAATGTGCTGGAGCGGCAGGGACGCACCACCGAATACCTGCGTCTGGCTGAGGCCGAGGGCCAGAATGCCCTGTACATGACCATGCTGGTTAAACTGGGCCGCGGCCAGGAAGCGGTCGAATACGCCAAACAATACATGGCCACCACCGATGAAGCCCTGGTTTTGGCTCATGCGCTGCGCGAACATCACCAGCCGGCCGATGCTCTTAAGATAGCCGAGCAAGGGTTGTTGCTGCACGGCGAAAGCCTGATGCTGGCCCGCTGGCTGCGTGACTTTGCCACCCAGATGTTCCAGCCGGATTTGGCCTTACGGGCTGCCAAAATTGTTTTTAGCCGTTCCCTCTCGCTGGCCGAGTACCTGGCGGCTGAAGCCGTCGCTGGTTCAGCCTGGCCTACGGTTAAGGTTGAGTTGCTCAAACAGCTTTCCACAGCGGTTGCCGGTAATAATATTGATATTTACCTGCACGAAGGGATGGTTGATGAAGCCATCAAAGCAGTTGAGAGGTCAAGCTATCCCGGCTACGATGTCCTGGAACGGGTGGCCGAAGCGGCCATAAAGAGCCACCCCGATTGGGTTATTGGGCGGTCTCGTAAACAGGCTGAGGAAATTATGGACGCCGGAAAGTCGCAGCATTATCACCATGCGATTGGCTGGCTGGAAAAGGCAAGTCAGGCGTATAGGGAGGCCGGTCGAGGCCAGGAATGGCGCACCTACCTGGAAGGGCTCATCAGCAAGCATGCCCGCAAAACTTCACTCCGCCCGCGGCTGGAAGGATTGAGGAAACGTTAAACGTTTGAACGTTTAACGTTGTAACGCATTATGGCTCCTTTTAATACTCACTTTTTGGTTGCTGAAAAAATTTGGCCGGACTTGCCCGGTCCCTGGCAGCCCTATTATGGGCAGTTCTGTTTTGGCTGCGTTGCGCCGGATGTGGACAAACTTTCGCCGGCGTTGTCTCAGCGGGACACCCACTTTTTTGATCGTTTTGGCGATTACGAGTTGATGGCCAGCGACCGCAGCGCCGCCTTTTTGCAGCATCAGGCCGAGTTTCTGGTCCAACCCTTTGCCCAACTTTCGCCCGACGCGCAGGCGTTTGCTCTGGGCTATCTCTGTCACCTGTGCGTAGATGAAGTTTCCAAGCACCTGTGGCGGCGCGAGGCCTGGCTGAATTTCAAAGATATTGGGCCGGGGCCGGCTTTTGCCGCTCTTGATGAATGGGTGCGTGAGCAGACCCGCAATTACACCGCCATTATTACAGCCCTGGAGTCGCTCCATGTTATTGAGGTTGTGCCGGTCATTCCTCTCCCAGACCTGCTTGCTTTCTGGCAGGGAGTTAACCAGTTTGTGCTGGCCACTGATGCGGAAGGCGAATACCTGGCCCTGGTGGATTTGTTTGACCGGCCCTCGCCCGAGCAGCGGCAGGAAAAATTGGCTTCCTTCCGCGCCTGGATTGATCTGGCCCGCCAGCGGGTTCACCACCTCAATGTGGATATTTTGCTGAATGCCAGTCTGACCCACAGCTACAGCCGCCTGACCGACCTGATCGAAGGCCGCGTGCCGCCGCCGGGCTATCCAAACTTGGATTAATTGTTACTTTTTCCGAATAATCGGCAAATAAAGCGTCTGAACCTTGAAGTAGGCTTGAGCCGTTAACACGAGCGGATCATTCAAATCGTCGTTAATCGTCACCCGGTTTCTGATGATGCTGCTGGTGTAGCTGACCAGCGTCCGATAGGTCAGCGTGGCGCTTTGGTTTTGCGCCAGCGCGGTGGTCCAGGTGAAGCTTTTGCCGCTGGTTACAATGGTGCCCTGGCTGGGCGAGTCAATCCCAACCATCTCCAAAACAGCCGGCAGGGTATTAGTGGCCGTAACGATGGGGTCATCCACCGGTCCCTCATTTTTTAAAATCAATGTATAGGTTAAAACATCTCCCGCAACCACGCCGGTTGCCGGGGTGACGCTAAAGCTGGAGCCGCGCAAATTGGGGAAGTTGACCTGCACCCGAGCCACCCGGTCAAACAGCAGGTTATGCTCCGGGTAAGCCAGCCAGCTTACCTGGTCAACAGTGGTACCCAGCGGCAGCGAGTTGGCCAGGCTGGCCGTGTAGGTTAACGTTTTGGAGCTGTTCCGGGCCAGCGGGCCGCTCCAGACCAAATCCCCGCCGACCAAACTCATTTCCGGGGAGGCCGTGCCTAAGGTCAATTCAGCCGGAAAAGTGGCGGTAAAAACAACGTTTGATAAATCAATCCAGCCATCATTGGTCAGAATGGCCGTAAAGGTGATATCGGTTCCATCGGTGGTGGTGTTGACACTGGGTGTCACGGTTGAAGCGCCCAGCCAACTCAACCAGCCCACCGCGCGCTGGAGCAGCCGGGCGCGGTCAGCCGGAGCCATAACTTCCGGGCCAAAGGCCATAAAGTTGGTGTGCCAGGTCTGGCCGCCGGAACCGAGTCCCTGGTTAGTCAGGCTGTTGGGTTGGCCTTCCTGCCCAACTCCGGCAATGCGGGCTGAGGTGGTGGGCGTCAAAGCGTCGGTCCAATTATCGTAACCCAGGGGAAAATCGAGGGGGTATGGCCCCAACGCTGTACCGACCGGACTCTCTGGCTGTCCGGTAAAACTGGTGCTGCTGTAATCTTCGATGTGAGCTGACACCCCCAGGTAATTTTGGGCAAAGCTGCTGGGGTTATGGTTGGGCAGCTTGTAAATGTAATCCTGCCCGCTGAACAACAGCCGGCCGCCGCCGTTGAGGTAGGCCGCCAGACGATCTTCTTCTTCGGTGAGCAGCGGTTGAAACCAATCATACGCAGTGTACCAGATGGTCATCGGGTACATTTGCAACGTTTCCAGGGGCGGGCTGGGCGGGGCTGCGCCGGACCAGGATTTGGGCACCAGCCAGTAATCGTAGGGGATGGCGTTGGTTTCCAGGGCTGCTTTGTATTCAGCCGCAAAGCTGTACCAGCGATCATCGTCAACCAGGTAGCACCGGCGCGGGCTTTGGTAGTGTGGGTGACAGTACCGCTAATGGTGGGGGCGCCCGCAGCTTGAACGGTCAGGGTACGGGTATCGGAGACATGCCAGGTGTTGTTTATGTTGATTTGCATGCCCATAGTGATGGTTTGTGATTGGCAAGAGGTCAACGACAGGTTGGGGGGTGGAGCGGGATTGACCGGCCAGTTGTAAGGTGTCCCACTGCTTAAAGAAAGGTTAAAAGTAGCCGGAGTCGCCCCAATATTGCGGATGCGCACGGTATGAGTAGCCACCGCCCCAAAATTGCCGATGACTGTTTGCTGGGCGGGGCTTAACTCCAGCCCGGCGGGGGCCGGCGGCTCGGTGAGCCAGTCGAGGGTTCTGGCTAATGTTTGGCTGCGGTCGGTTTGGCTGTTGATTGCTTCAAAGCCAAAAGGGAGAAAAGCAACGCGATAAGGAACACACAGGCCGACAAACACTCCGGCCAGCCCGCCGTCATTGCCATAAGTCAACAAATTCCGGGCAAAATCGCTGTTGATGTTTTCTATTACATCTGGCTTGACCTGGTTATTAGCGCCATCGCCCCCGGTAATGGTCAGTGATAACCCGGCGAAGGGGCTGGTTATCACCCCGGTAGCCGAAAAAACCTCGCTGGTTTCCTCAAGATATTGCGCTTTTAGATAACCCCGAAAATAGGGGGCATCGCCAAAAATAGAACCACCGCCGTCAAAAAAGGCCACATCCTGCCCGCTGAGTAATAATTTGCCACCCTGGCTCAAATACCCTCGCAGCGGTGCATCAGCCCCAATATAACCCGGCGAATCGAGCGGTGCAGACCAGACAACGATATCATAAGCGGTCAGGGTGCTGGTTACAGGTACGTCATTGGGTGTGCCGGCAGGATTGGTGATGGACCAGGTATCGTAAGGGTAACGGAGATCGGTTAAAGCTTGTTGATAATAGCCAATTTCGCTTTCCTGGTACCACGGGCCGCTATCTACCAGCAAGATTTTGGGGGCCGGATCCAACCAAAAATCCTGACTGGTCACGCCGCCGTCATTGATGGTCAGGCCGACTACCTGGGTGATGCGGTGCGCCGCGGCTACCACGGTGGCGGTGTAGCTGCCTGCGCCTTCCGGCAGGGTTATGCTGTAACTGCCATCGGGACCGGAGGTGGCCTGAGCCGGTGTTCCGGCGATGGTAATCGAAGCCACTAATGGCTGGCCCGTGCCCGTTTCGCGGACAACTCCAGCCAGAGAGCCAGTGGGTTGGCGGGTCAGGCTGAAATTTTGAACGGTGGGAGTTTGACTGGCAACTGTAAGGGCAAACTCTGTTACGGGATTATAGCCAAACGCTGAAGCGGTAACATCATAAACACCCGGCGCTAAGCCCTGAAGATAGGTACCGCTGACCGTCGTGGTGGCATAAATGGCCGGACCTCCGCCGTGTGAGGTGATTTGCAGGGTGGCTCCGCCAATGGGCAAACCAGCCTGGGTGACGGAACCCTGGATTGTGCCAAATGAACCTACGGCCATGACCGCGTTATAGGCATCAAGACGGCCCCATCCGGAATTATTGTTTGGAATGGGCGAGTCGAGTGGTACGGCGGTTGAGGTCAGGACCTGGGAAATGAGGCTGAGGTTGCTGCTCAGGGAGGGCGAGGCCTGGAGCATCAAGGCAATCACGCCGGCTACGTGGGGAGCAGCCATAGAGGTCCCATTCAAGTAGCTATAGGCTCCGCCGGGGATGGTCGAAAGTACCTCTTTACCCGGCGCGGCGATTTCCGGCTTGATTTTGCCCCAGGGGGATGGCCCCCGGCCGGAAAAGAGAGCAACTTCGTCGTTGATGTCGGTGGCCCCCACTGCCAACGCTATGTTTAAACTACCGGGCGAACCCACCGTCTCTGGATCGGAGCCGTTGTTGCCGGCGGCAAAAATGGGATAAATACCGGCGTTCAGCAAGGCCTGAATATCCGCCTGAAACTCGGTACTGCTGCCGGCATTGCTGCTCCAGGAGTTGTTGACCAGATCGGGGGCCAGGGCGGGGTTGCCATTAGGCGCTAACACCCATTGGAAGGCGCTGTGCAGCCAGCTATTGAGCGCTCCGCCGCTGCTGTCAAACGCTTTGACCGCAATCCATTTTGCGCCGGGCGCCACGCCGAGGCCGCTATCAGCTACCATTGTACCCATGGTGTGGCTGCCATGCCCGTTGCCGTCAATCGGATAAGTCGCACCCTGGCCTGTTGCATCAAACCAGTTGCCCAGGTGTTGGGGAAGTTTGCCCGCCCCGGTATAACCGCGATATTTTGTTTGCAAAGCGGGATGCGTCCAATCAACACCCGAGTCTATGTTGGCAACCACCACCCCTGTCCCGGTAATCCCCAACGCCTGGTGGACCAGATCGGCCCGAATTTTGGTGATACCCCATTGCGGGGAGGATTGGAGGGGTGGAAGGGTGGAAGATTGGAGGATTGGAGGATTGGAGGGTTGGAAGGTTGGAAGGTTGGAAGGTTGGAAGGTTGGAAGGTTGGAAGGTTGAGAGGTTGAGAGGTTGAGAGGTTGGAAGAATGGGAGGTTGGAAGGTTGGAAGAATGGGATGGTGAAAATATCATCATTATCTTGCGTCCTCGCGTCCTTGCGTCCTCGCGTCCTCGCGTCCTCGCGCCCAATTCTTATTTCTTTATCCAGCCGGACCACTTGCACATCGGGGCGGGCCGCCAGGGTTAAAATCAGGTCAAGTGAACCTTTAGCGGCCACGGCGTTGACAATCCACAGAGGACGAATATCGCTGGCGGCGGTGATCTGCCCTTGACCACTTAAAGAAGGGCCGGCGGATGGGCTGCTCAACATTTGCAGCACGCCAGCCTGACTGTTGAAGGCAGTTTGCTGCAGCGCGTTAACGATGGCCGTGCGCCTGAGTAATGGATCACCGGCATCCTGCGGCCTCAGGGCTGAGGTTGCGGCCGCCAGATTAGTTGAAGTATTGAGATAAACAATAAAAGAAACCGGCTCCGAACCGCTTTGAAGCAGCTTTTTGAGAAGCTGTGGTTCAATCTTGGTCAGCAGCGTTCGATCCAGCGCCACAGGGGGCAGGGCCGACTCCGAAGAAGGATCCACCGGCAGGGGGTCTGAATCTTTGGGAGGCAGCGGGTCTGGCTGTTGGGCCGAGATAGGGCCGGCCATTAAGACGGCCAGGCTAAAAAACAGGACAAGGGAGAATAGAAGAACGGGAATGAGTCTGCGCATAGGATTGATTCCTGTCTATACGGTAAGAAAAACTTCTATCAATTTTAACTGACGGGAAATTTGAGCGTTGAAGATAGTTTAATCTGCTCTATTCGGATTCAAAATCTGCGGAGGCATATTTGGGAACAAAAACTAACCCTGAAAAACCTAGCCAATGCTTGTCCTTCAACTTCAATTAAGCTGGAGTCCAAAGCTTGCTTTGGCTTTTCCAAACCAAGGTTTGGACTCCAAGCGGCATAATTTATTCTGCTGCTGTAGGCAGAGTTAGCAGGGGTTTCCCCCGCAGGGCTGAGCGCATCGCCTGCCGGTCGTCCCAGGGATACTCGATCTCGCCAAAACACATGCTTTGCTCATGGCCTTTGCCCAGGGCAATCACCATATCATGGGGGCCGGCCAACTGCACGGCCCGATAAATGGCCCGGCCCCGGTCGGGGATGCGCTCGAAAGTTTGGCCTTCAATCGCGCCTTTGGCCAGCATCGCGTTGGCGGTTTCAGCAATGATGGCATCCAAATTTTCGGTGCGCGGGTCTTCGGCAGTGATGAGGGTCAAATCGGCCAGTTCGGCGGCAATCTGGCCCATCATGACCCGTTTTTCCACGTCGCGCAGCCCGGCGCAGCCAAAGACAGCTATCACCCGGCCTGGCGTCAGGGTGCGGGCGACGGTCAGCGCACGGTGCAGGGCGTTTGGTGTGTGGGCAAAATCCACCACCGCCATAAACGGCTGGCCTTCGTAGATTCGCTCCATCCGGCCCGGCACCCCGGCCAAAGCGGCGATACCTTGTTGAACTTGCGCCGGAGTGAGCTGAAAAATCTCCAATGCCGCCGTGGCCGCGGCCAGACAGTTGCTGACATTGTAATCACCCACCAGCGTGGTTTCGGCGGTAAACGTGTGGCTGCGGCTGTGCAGGGTAAACCGGGTTTTGTCGGGCTGGTAAACAAGATCGTGGGCGGTCAGGCTGGCTTCCGGGTGTCCGTTCAGGCTGTAGCCCAGCCAGTTAACTTTTTTTTCGGCCAGTTTGGCTTTGAGATATTCAAATGACCAGTCGTCACAGTTGAGCACGGCTGTTTTGGGCAACTCTTTGGGCGCAGCCGTGGCCAGCGATTCAAACAGCCCGGCTTTGGCGGCGCGATAGGCGTCGAGCGAGCCGTGCAAATCCAGATGTTCATGGGTAATGTTGGTCACAATCGCCACATCGAAATCGCAGGCTGTTACCCGGTGGTGGGCCATCCCGTGCGAGGTGACTTCCAGCAGACAAATTTCGGTTCCTGCTTCGACCATTTGGGCCAGGTAACGCTGCACATCAGGGGCGTCGGGGGTGGTGGTGTGCAGGCCCGTGTCGAGGGTTTGCTCGCCGATAACGGCGTTGACGGTGCTAATCATCCCAACCTTATGTCCGGTACGGAGCATGTGGTACAGAAAATTGGTGGTGGTGGTTTTGCCGTCGGTGCCGGTGATGCCGACCATCTGCAAGCGGCGGGCCGGAAAGTTGTGCCTGGCGGCGCTGAGATAAGCCAGAGCTTCGCGGCCATCGGGAACAACGATCTGAATGGGCGAATGGCGAATGACGAGAACTGGTTCTTTATTCGCCCATTCGCCATTCGCAGATTCGCAAACGATGGCTGCCGCGCCTCTGCCAATAGCATCCGGGATGAAGCGGTGGCTGTCGAGATTGACGCCGCGATAGGCGACAAAGAGGGTTCCCGGCTCCACCTGGCGGGAGTCGAAGGTGATGCGGGTGATGTCGGGGTCTGTTCCGTTATCCGATTGGATTTGATAGTGGGGTAAAGCCGCGACAAGTAGAGATAGTTTCATGAAAAATTTAATCCTGTGGCGGCCACCAGCCGACACTGACCCATAGGCGTCGAGCTACGATAATTTCTTTTATTAAGCCTGGCTCAATTTCATCGGGCGAGTTTCGGTGCGTTCAACGGGGCCTCTGGGCAGCCAGAGGGTGAAGACAGAGCCTTTGCCTACTTCGCTGGTGACGGTAATCTGGCCGCCGTGCGCCTGGGCAATCCACTGGGCAATGGATAAACCCAGGCCGGTTCCTTTCTGGTTATTGTCTTCGGCCCGGTAGAAACGTTCAAAGATATGGGGCAGCGCGGTGGGGGCAATCCCCCGGCCCGTATCGGCGACGGTGATGCGAACCCACTCCGGTTCACGAAACAGGGACAGGGTGACGTATCCGCCGGGGGGGGTATGCTTGAGGGCATTCGTCACCAGATTGAGCAATAACTGCTTGAGCCGGTCGGCATCACCCTGAATTACGGCCTGGTCCTCGTGACCCAGTTGGATATTCACCTCATTGGCCGTAACCCGCGCCTGGCGATAGACATCAAGGATAATGGTATCGAGTTCGACTGGCTGCATCCGCAGGCTCAAACCGGCGTCGGCCTGAGAGAGTAATAACAAATCGGCGACGATGCGTGACATCCGATCGAGTTCGCCATCCATAATCGAGAGCGCTTCATTTAACTCGCCAGGATCATTGGCCGCGCCCCGGCGCAGTAAATCTACGTTGCCGCGTATGACCGTTAGTGGCGTGCGCAGTTCGTGGGAGACATCGGCGCTGAGACGGACCTGGGCCTGAAAAAGTTATCCAGGCGTTCCAGCATGTCGTTGATGGTGACAATCAAACGGTCAATTTCGTCATTGGTGCTTGAAATAGGCAGGCGCTGTTTCAAATCCTGGGCGCTGACAATTTGCATCGCGGCCTGGTTGATCCTCTCAATAGGGCGAAGGGTGGTCCAGGCCAGAAAGGCCCCCACCAAGCCGGCCAAAATTAACCCCGCCAGCGTGCCGCCGATCAGAAAAAAGAAGACCTGCTGAAGCGTGTCCTCCACTTCCTTAAGCGATTGGCCCACCTGAATCGCGCCGACCACCCGCGGACCCAGCCGGATGGGGGCGCTGTAGATTCTGATCGGGGTTTTATCAATGGTAACGGTTTTAAAGAGGGATTGGCCGTCGCGGTTGGCCTGTAAAAGCTCTTCGTCCAGGGGAAAGCGTTGTTTGCCCAGGTTGTCGGTGGCTGTCACCAGGGCACCATCGGCCTGGATCACTTGAATAAAAATGGCCGGTGAGGAAAAAACATTCAGCTCAGGGACTTCAATCCCGACGAAATTGCCGCTTTGGCGGATAACCGCCTGGCCAATAATTCCTGCGCCCACCTGTTGCGCGCGATCCTGTAAGTTGCTGTTTACCTGCTCGTGCAGCGAGAATTTGAGCACCCAGTAGAGCAAAATACTGAACGTGACCAGAATTGCTCCCAGCAGAAAGGTATACCACAGCGTGAGACGAATTCGAATAGGCATGGAAAATTAAGGTAACTGCTCATCCTGCATGTCATTTCGAGGCCGGAGGCCGAGAAATCCATCTCGATTAGGAACGAAAAGGATATGGGTTGGATAAAACTGATCTCTGACCTGCCAATCCTTCAACACGCTTCGCCAGGACAAGGTTTTGGATAACTGTAAGGTTATGGGGATTTCTCCCTTCGGTCGAAATGACACTACTTGCGCCTCGTGGATGCAAACAGTTACAATCGTTCAGCTTTCTCGCAGCGCATAACCGACCCCGCGAATGGTGTGCAGCAGGCGTGTTTCGCCCTCGGCCTCTAATTTTGAGCGCAGGTAGCGAATATAAACTTCAATAATGTTCGACTCGCCGCCAAAATCATAGCCCCAGATACGATCATAAATCTGGTCGCGAGTGAGCACTTGATTGGGATGGCGCATAAAGAGTTCCAGCAAATCATACTCTTTGGCCGTCAGCTCCACATGGCGCTGGCCGCGATGGGCCATGCGGGTGGTGGGGCTGAGGGTTAAATCGGCAAAGGTGAGCGGGGCGTCGGACTCGATGGGAGCGCGGCGTCGGCGCAGCGCTCGAACCCGGGCTAACAATTCTTCAAAGGCAAAGGGTTTGACCATATAATCGTCGGCCCCGGCTTCCAGCCCGGCCACTTTGTCGGGAATGGCGTCTTTGGCCGTGAGCATGAGAATTGGTACTTGCAGTTCGCCCTCACGAATGCGCCGGCAGACGTTCAAGCCGTCAATACCGGGCAGCATGACATCCAAAATAACGAGATCGGGTAGTTCGCCGAAGGCTAATTCCAGCCCGGTTTCACCATCGGTGGCCTGAATGACATTGTATCCTTCGCGCCGCAATCCCCGGCTGATGAAACCGGCAATTTGCGGCTCGTCTTCAACCAATAAGATTTTGTCGTTCATGGAGGCTATCTTTTCTATTCTTTAAGAGAGTTGGTTTGTACATAACATTATACCAGAGGTTGACCGGGAGTTCAACGAGTCTTAAGGGAGATTGGAGATAGGAGCTTCAAGTTCACAATCTCCAATCTCCTTGATCGTTAATTCTTAAGCTCCTTCAGCTTCTGCCTCAGGCTTCATCTCCTCTAACTGCCCCATCATCACCGTAAAGCGTTTGCACCGGCGGCGAAAGGCTTCATCGTAGTCGCTCCAATCGGTGGTGGTTAGAAGGGCCTGGCCGGCCTGATCCACGATATTGATGATGTGTTGGCGGCGCTCGGCGTCGAGTTCGCTCATCACATCATCGAGCAGGAGCACCGGGGTTTCGCCGGTGCTTTGCTGCATCAGGGCTACTTCGGCCAGCTTGGTGCTCAGGGCGGCAGTGCGCTGTTGGCCGCGAGAGCCGTAAAGGGTCATATCAATGCCGTCTACCAGAAAGTGCAGATCGTCGCGGTGTGGGCCGACCAGGGTTACGCCGCGCTGAATGTCTTCGCGCCGGGATTGCTGCAAATAGGCCAGAAACGTCTGGCGGACTTCTTTCACCGGCGGAGCGACGGTGCTGTAGGGGGCCAAATCTTCCATAAGCAGAGGCAACTGGTAATCCGGTTTGGGACGCTGGTACAGATCAAAACTGGGGGCATAGTACAGGCGCAGCCCTTCTTTGCCGCCGCTGACCTCGCGGTGGCGCTGCCGGGCCACCGCGTCCAACTCCAGCACCGCGTTGTGGCGCTGTGTGACCAGGGTTGCGCCATCGTGGGCTATTTGTTCGTCCCAGTAGAGAAGCTGATCGGCATTACCGTTGCGTTCGGCCAGGTTTTTGAGCAGGGCGTTGCGATTGGTCAAGACTTTGTTGTAACGGGTGAGGGCCTGGCAGTAATCCGGGTTGATCTGGCAGAGGGTGGTATCGAGATAGCGCCGCCGGATGGCCGGCGCGCCCGTAACCAGTTCGATATCTTCGGGCAGGAACATCACGGTTGTCAGTTTGCCGATGATGTCCAGAGCGCGTTTTTTGCTGCCGTTCAGCCGAATATCCTTGTGGAAGCCGTCGTTTTCACGCACCAGGGTAATGGTCAGCCGAAAACTTTCCAGCTTGGTTTTGACGGTGGCTTCGACGCGGGCAAAAGGCAACGGCTCCTGTTTGAGGGTCAGCCAGTTGATAAGTTGCTGGTCGCTGCGGGCATGGACACTGCGGGTGGTGGAAAGAAAATTGATAGCTTCCAGCAGGCTGGTTTTGCCATTGGCATTATCACCCCGCAGCAAAATGGGGCCGGATGGCAACTCCACAGCCAGACGGCTGTAATTGCGATAATTGGTTAGAGACAGATGGCTAATGTGCATGCTTGAATATGGCCTGAAACATAAAACGTGAAACGCAAAATTTTACGTTTCACGAACGTGTGAGGATTATAACATAAGAAGAAAGGGGAATAAAAAGCAGCCTCCGGATTCGGCCAGGGCATGCTTTAAAAGCAGCAGAGCCTTCCACTGCGGAAGGCCCTGTTATTAGATCGGACAAAATATTAGGTTGTGACAAAATTAAAGCGCGGGTCACTTTATAATAAATTTTATGGGCGGCGGGTTCTACCCTGAACCTCTATGCACGACCCAACCTATTGTGTATTAGTTTGCCCCGTCAGCTTTATTGAGTTTAGTGTAACAGAAAGTAGTACTTTGGAGTAGTGACAAATGTCATCGGACGGGTTGATAAATGTCACCCATGTACCCCACTGGCCGCTCCGACTTTGATCATGGTGACGCTGCCGGTCAGCTTGGCTAACCGCTGGAGTCGTCGGTTGAGTGTTCAATTTCAGTTTTGAGCTGGCTGATCCGCCTTTTAAGGGCCTCCGGGTAACCGTGCCCGCCGATGAGTTTGATCAGATCAATCGCTATCTTGCTCATAGGGCAGATTTCAATTCCGCTTGCCGGGTAGAGAAAAACTGCAAAGCACTGGCTCGACTCATCGCGCCTTTGTGCTCCTTGCTCTGATTCCACGCTTCCATATAGGCAACCAAATCAAGCCACAGCCTGAAAGTGGGTTTGTCGCTCGCCAATAGCATGGTTTGGTCGTAGACTTGCTGGGCCTGCGGCTCTGTTTCGGCTGAAACATAGTCAAAAGCCAATTCAATCAACCTGAATTCATTTTCTCGCATCGGTTCATCGCTCCCAATCTTAGTTTTAACTTCCTCGCTGGATCAGGTTCGCTGCTCTTCCATGCCAGCTTCTAAGCCTGACAAACTTTGCCGAGGGGTAAGACGGTCTTGAGGGAGATTAATCTTCACGGATCGCTCCGGTTTGGCTGGGATCAAAGTTAGCCGGCCAGGCTGTCGCCTGGTCATACGTTGCGGCTCTGAGATTTGCTTCCTTCAGGTTTGCTTGATTGAGGTTAGCCCGTTTAAGGTTGGCCTCTCTGAGGTCTACCTGACTAAAGTCTGCCTTACTACAATCTGCACTCCGAAGATTGGCCCGGCTTAGGTTGGCCTGGTTGAGGTTTGCGTAAGTGAGGTTCGCCCTGACAAGTTTCGCGCCACTAACATTTGCCTCGCCCAGGTCAGCCTCACTCAAATTGGCCATGTAGAGGTTCGTTCCGCTCAGATCGGCCCGGCTCAGGTTGGCCTGGCTCAAATTAGCCCCAATCAACTCAGCTCCGCGAAAGTCCACACCGCCCAGATTGGCCCGGAGGAGGTCGGCCCCACTGAATTTGGCTCGCAGTATTTCGATTTTGTTGAGTTTCGCCCCACCGAGATCCGCTCGAAGGGCCTCGGCCTCAGCCAGACCTGTACCAAAAAGCTCCGGTGTTTCGCCCTTCACTCGCGCCGTTTCGATGATTTGTAAGACCTGGCCTCGGGTAAGAGTGGTCATTGCAGCTCGCTGGCGGCTGGCCGGGTTGCCAGCAGCAAAGAGTCAATTTCTCTGCTGGCTTCAGTAGCCGATATACCCGCCGCTGTGGCCCATTCTTCAGAGAGACTATCTCTGGTTTTCTGCAAAGTAGTCGTGTCGGCCTGGCCTAAGGATTTCTGCCAGCCCGAGGCCGTTAAGTCTCGCATCACCTCGCACACGCTCTGGAACGAGCCTTGTTTCAAGCGGCTGACCAGTTCCATCTGGCGCTGTTGAGGATTTGGATCCAAAGGAACTGGCGAGCTTTGCAATACCTCGCGGTAATGAGCCAACTCACTCATGGGCGTGACCAGCCGCAAACCACTGGTCTCTTGAGCCTCAGCCCGAATCCACATACTCTGCTTGCGTTGAGTAATCTTGTAATACGGATGCGCCCCTTCATGGTAAAATTGTTTTTCCTCAAGCGCGGCAATATGGCCTATCCCGAAGGCCGGATGAACAACCAGATCACCTATTTTGAATTGCATAAAATCCTCCTTAAAGTTCGTCTATGTAACTGGCGATAGCTCCGGCTTTGCTGGGGAGTAAACCCACCTCTGCCACGTTCACAAGGTTTGGCCGGATTCACTTTCAACTCGCGGTCCTCCAGCATTTAGTCAGGCTGGGCCTGGTCAAACCTCGGATGTTGCTTAAGCCGTTCAAACAGTTTTGGAATTTGGTCAAACTCCGTTGATTTATCCAAAAAGAAGTCGGCCCCGGCTTGCAAACATTTTTTCCGATACCCGGCAAAGGGATAGTTAGTCAGCATAATGACAACAGGTCCTGCTCCATCCTGTTTGATATTTTGTAGAACATCAATGCCGCTGCCGCCGGGCATGCGAATATCTAAAATCACAACATCGGGCTGGAGGTTCTGAATAGCGCTGACAGCTTCGGCCACATCCTCGGCCTGACCGACCATTTCGACCCCGCTCAATTCGTCGAGCATTATGACCAAATGTTCCCGAACGATGATTGAATCATCGGCGATAAAGACTTTAATGGGGTGGTTTGATAGTAAAAGGGTCTTGGACATATTTTTAGCATACCCGATCCCGGGTTGGAAAACTAGCAGTGGAATACTGATATGGGTATGAGGCATTGGCTCACATTATTATCAGTATTTACCTTACAAGGCGAAGGGGGAAAGCCAAGCCATCGTACATCATACCTTCCTTAATTTTAGCCAATCAAGGCAATTGAAAACTCAACTTGCCTCGCTCCACTCAAAATGATGCCCGCTTCCGATTTGTGCCAGGAGCCTCTGGCGGGCTACAGGGTCCTTGGCTGCTTCAACCAAAGATTGCAGACACGACCCGACTTTCGAGTCATTACATAATCTGTAACGTTTTCCAATGCGCTCTATCAGGCCTACCCGGTGTAGGTCGTTGAGAATTTCTTCTACCAGGGTCAGATGCCCCAGATACAATTGATTGGCTAACTGCTGGCTGGTGCCCACCAGTTTTGGATGTTGGTAGAGGAACAACAGGACGTATAGCTTTTGGACCGAGTCTATATGCCTGGCTCGAATGAAATCGCCGACTATATTATCTATCATTGGATTCCCTCGCCCTGTGAAGAAGCGGAATTACATCATGCCACCCATCCCTCCCATCCCCATATCACCGCCGCCGCCAGACATGGCCGATTTGGGTTCGGGTATGTCGGCGATCAGGGCTTCGGTGGTCAGGATCATGGCTGCGATGGAGGCGGCATTTTGTACCGCGCTGCGGGTCACTTTGGCCGGGTCAATGATACCGGCTTTGAGCATATCTTCGTACTGCTCGGTCATCACGTTGTAGCCGATGAACCCACCCTCGCTGCGCCGGCGGCGCACTTCATCAATGATGATGGCTCCTTCTTTCCCGGCATTGCGGGCTAACTGGCGCATCGGCTCTTCCAGGGCGCGGCGGACAATGGCGATCCCGGTGTTGACATCCGGCGTGTCGTGCCTGAGATCCTTGATGGCCTCAATCGCGTTGATCAAAGCCACCCCCCCGCCCGGCACCACGCCCTCGTCCACGGCGGCACGGGTGGCGCTCAGGGCATCCTCCACCCGATGCTTTTTCTCTTTCAACTCGGTTTCGGTCGCCGCGCCGACGCCAATGACGGCTACCCCACCGGCCAGTTTGGCCAGACGCTCTTGCAGTTTCTCGCGGTCGTAGTCGCTGGTGGTGTTTTCAATCTCGGCTTTGATCTGATTGATCCGGCCGGTGATGGCCTCTTCGGAGCCGGCCCCATTCACCACCGTGGTTTCATCTTTGGTCGAGGAGATTTTATCAGCCCGGCCCAGATCGGCCAGGGTGGCGCTGTCGAGCTTGCGGCCCAGTTCTTCGGTAATGACGGTGCCGCCGGTGAGCACGGCAATATCTTGCAGCATGGCTTTGCGGCGGTCGCCAAAGCCGGGGGCTTTGATGGCGATGACATTGAAGGTGCCGCGCAGTTTGTTCAGCACCAGGGTGGCCAGGGCTTCGCCGTCCACATCTTCGGCCATAATAACCAGGTCACGTTTGCCGGTTTGAACCAACTTTTCGAGGATCGGCACAATATCCTGCGCCAGCGAGATTTTTTGTCGTAAATGAGAATGTAGGGGCTGTTGAGCACCGCTTCCATCGTCTCCGGGTTGGTGATGAAGTAGGGGCTGATGTAGCCGCGATCAAACTGCATGCCGTCCACATATTCGGTTTCAAAAGCCAGGCCCTTGCTTTCCTCAACGGTGATCACCCCGTCCTTGCCGACTTTGTCCATCACTTCGGCAATTAAATCGCCAATGGCCGGGTCGGCCGCAGAGATGCTGGCCACGTGGGCAATGTCCTCATGGCCTTTGACTTCAATCGAATTCTGGCGAATGGAGTCGGTGACGGCCTGAGCCGCCAATTCGATACCGCGTTTGAGCAGCATCGGGTTGGCTCCGGCGGCTACGTTCTTGAGACCTTCGTTAACAATGGCCTGGGCCAGCACGGTGGCCGTGGTGGTGCCGTCGCCGGCCACATCGTTGGTTTTGGTGGCCGCTTCTTTGAGCAACTGCGCCCCCATATTTTCAAACGGGTCGGCCAGTTCGATTTCTTTGGCGACGGTTACACCATCGTGGGTGACGGTCGGTGCGCCCCATTTTTTGTCCAGGGCGACATTGCGGCCCTTGGGTCCGAGGGTGGTTTTGACGGCCTCAGCCAGAACATCTACCCCCACCTTGAGCCGCCGCCGGGCATCTTCACTAAAACTAATTTGTTTTGCCATATAATTACTCCTTGGTTGTGATAAGCCTGACGTTTACTGGACGATGGCCAGAACGTCGGTTTCTTTCAGAATGAGATATTTCTTGCTTTCAATTTTGACTTCGGTGCCGGCATACCTGGCGTAGAGGACGGTGTCGCCCGTACTTACGTCCATAACGATGCGCGAGCCGTCTTCCTTGCGTGCGCCGGGGCCAATGGCTAAAACTTTCCCCCGCACGGGCTTCTCTTTAGCGGTTTCGGGCAGCACAATGCCGCTGGCGGTTATTTCTTCTGGTTCGATAGGCTCGACGATTAGCCGATCGCCCAAGGGTTTGAGATTCATTCGATATTACCTCTTTAATGAAATTTATTTGAGTAGGACTGATTATGGATTGAGCAGGCCAGGGTTCTCTTTTTTGTCCTTTTTGTCTCGCTTCGCCTGCTTTTTTTCCTTCATGGTTTTGGCCGGCTTTTTCTTGTCTGTCTTTTTACTGTTTTGACTCTTACTCATGCTTTTTGCTCCTTGAAAAAAAGAATTTTAGGATTTACCCCACCAAATCACTGGTACACTCACTGGGTGCGACGCACGGGGACGCCGGTCTTACGGGCCTCTTGTTTCAACCGCCGGATGTGGGCACGCCCCCCCTTGGACAATCGTTTTCGTTTAGGCTTATTTGTCTTGTCTTCCATATATTGACTCCTTACATCCTGTTATCTCTCAAAGAAATTGTTTACTGGCTGACCAGCAATTTGGCACAGGCCTCAGCCACCTGGCTATCGGGTTTCGCCTCACCGGACATAGTCGCCCAGCCCTGTTTTTCAATATAAGTCCGCCTTTGCCAGGTGCTTATGTCTTTCAATTCTACAAGCTTCTGTGCTTTCTCCGGGTCCTGATTAAATTGGCTGACACAGATGGGGGCCAGGCGCTGAACTACCGCCGCTTGAGCCATAGCTTTAGCTGTGCCGCCCGTAACCCAGCCGCCCCAATTAAAGCCAACAATCATCGTCAAAACAATAGAGGCTACTGCAAACCAGAAGACAACCTTTTTTGTCGCCCGAGCTTGATCCCATCGTTGTCCAAGACTTACTGTTTTCTTAGCCTGTTCCATAGGTTTCTTCCCATCCTGAACTTCAGCCTGTACATTTTTTCCAACGTCACTTAACCTGTTTACCTTATCCTGTTGCATAATTTATTCCTCTACCATAGAGTATGATAGTTCATAAGTTTGAACCATTTTTAAGCCACTTTATAGTGTAAACGATCCGGCATCTGAAAACCATCGGTAGAACCCTGATTTTGGGGTAGGGGTTAGGCTTATGGGCCTGTCGGTATTTACCCTACGCGGGGAAATTTGAGAGGGTGAGCGGGCCATCTGTAAGGCAAATACCGACAGCCTGATAGGAAATTACCTGATTGATGGGGTCGGGGTAAACGGGTATGCTGAAAGTTATGGAACAACAACAAAAATCAAATGTCGGTCGAATTGCGTTCATTGGTAACTATCTGCCCCGTCAGTGTGGGATCGCTACCTTTACCACAGACCTGTGCCAGGCAGTGGCCACCGAGTACCCCGAAGCCACCTGTCTGGCTGTGCCGGTTAATGATACCCCGGCGGGTTACGCCTATCCGGCAGAAGTCCGCTTTGAGTTGGTGGAACAGGAGCTGGCCTCTTATCAACGGGCCGCCGATTTTCTGCACGTCAACAATGTGGACTTCGTCTGCTTGCAGCACGAATATGGTATCTTTGGCGGGCCGGCGGGCAGTCATATTCTGGCCTTATTGCAAGAATTACGGATGCCGGTTGTGACCACCCTGCACACGGTTCTGCGCGAGCCTGATCCCCAGCAACGCCGGGTGCTGGAGGAGCTGGCGGCTCTATCCGATCGGCTGGTGGTGATGAGCCAGCGCTCCGCCGATTTCATGCAAACTATTTACGGAGTGCCGGCAGAAAAAATTGATCTGATCCCGCACGGCATCCCGGATGTACCCTTTGTCGACTCCAATTATTACAAGGATAAGTTTGGGGTGGAAGGCAAAACAGTGCTATTAACCTTCGGCCTCCTGTCACCCAACAAAGGCCTCGAAAATGTGATTGCAGCCCTGCCGGCTATTTTGGACCAATACCCTGATGTCGTTTATTTGGTACTGGGGGCGACCCATCCCCACGTTAAAAAGCATGACGGCGAAACCTATCGCCTGAGCTTACAACGCCTGGCCCAGGAAAAAGGCGTCAGCCGCAATGTCATCTTTCACAACCGCTTTGTCAGCCTGGCCGAACTGGTTGAGTTTATTGGCGCAGCCGATATTTACTTAACCCCCTATCTTAACGCCGCCCAGATTACCTCCGGTACGCTGGCTTATACCGTCGGGGCCGGTAAGGCGGTCATCTCGACCCCCTATTGGTATGCCCAGGAGTTGTTGAGTGAGGGCAGGGGGCTGCTGGTGCCGTTTGGCGACGCCCCCGCCATTGCTGAACAGGTGCTCAGCCTGCTGGTCAATGAGACCGAACGCCATGCCATGCGCAAACGGGCCTACCTGTTTGGGCGCGACATGCTCTGGCCCGAAGTGGCCCGCCAGTATATGGAGAGCTTTGAAAAAGCCCGGCAGGAGCGGCGGCATCAACCCCGGCCTGTCCTGAAGGCCCGCACCTTGGATCGGGAGCAAGGCCAACTGCCGGTGTTAAATCTGGCTCACTTGCAGCGGCTAACCGACGACACCGGGCTGATCCAACATGCCATCTTTACCGTGCCCAACTACGCCGAGGGCTATACCACCGACGACAATGCCCGCGGCCTGATCTTGACGATTTTGCTGGAAGAACTTAATCGGGAGATGCCGGCTGAAGTGGAACCTCTGGCCTCACGCTACCTGGCTTTTCTATGGCACGCTTTCAATGGGGAAGCCCGCCGGTTTCGCAATTTCTTTGCTTATGAACGGCGCTGGCTGGAAGACATCGGTTCTGAGGATAGTCATGGTCGTGCCCTGTGGAGTTTAGGTTGGGTGCTGGGACGTTCACAAAACCAGGGGCTGCGCGACACCGCCAGCCGGCTGTTTGAGCTGGCCCTGCCGGTCGTATCAGAATTTACCAGCCCTCGCGCCTGGGCCTTTAGCCTGGTCGCCATTCACGAATATTTCCGCCGTTTTTCCGGCGACCGGGTGGTGCAGGATATACGGCTAATCCTGGCCGACCGACTGTTAGCTTTGTATGATCGCTGCCATACCACGAACTGGCTGTGGTATGAAGACAGCATGAGTTATGCCAATGCCTTATTACCCCACGCCATGTTACTCTGCGGGCAGTGGCTGGAGCGGAGCGATATGGCCGAGGTTGGTCTCGTCTCCCTCAAATGGCTGGCGGAGCTGCAACAGTCTCCTCAAGGTCACTTTGTCCCCATCGGCAGCGACGGGTTTTATCGGCGCAATGGAGCTAAAGCCCGGTTCGATCAGCAACCGATAGAGGCCAGCACCATGATTTCAGCCTGTTTGGAAGCGTACCGGATGACCGGCGATGAATATTGGTATCGGGAAGCCCGGCGTAGTTTTGAATGGTTCCTGGGACGCAACGACCTGGGTTTATCTCTGTATGACCCTGGTACCGGCGGCTGTCGCGATGGTCTGCACCCCGACCGGGTGAACCGCAACCAGGGCGCTGAATCAACCCTGGCCTTTTTGCTGGCTCGGTCAGAAATGCAGTTGGCCGAGAATATAATTAACCCTTCAACCCCTAATGCCGGAGCTTCGTCTAATGGACGCCCCCATCTCATCGCAGAGGCCGTCCCCGAATTGAATCTGGCAGCAGATCGAATCGCTGTCCACGTTATGGGAGACTTTTAAAATGACCTTCACTCATCATCATTATGAAGTGCTTTTTCACCGCCACCCGCGCAATCCCATTTTTGACGGCGGCCGACTGGCCCTATCCGGTCAACAGTGTCTTTAACGCCGGGGCAACCCGGCTGCAAGATGGGACTACCCTGCTCTTATGCCGGGTCGAGGACCGGCGCGGTCATTCTCACTTATGCGCGGCTCGCTCAGCTAATGGACTTGACGGCTGGCAGATTGATCCCCAACCCACCCTGCTGCCCGATCCCACGAATTATCCGGAGGAGGTCTGGGGCATCGAAGACCCCCGGATTACCTTTGTCCCCGAGCTGAAAAAGTATGCCATTACCTATACCTCTTTCTCGCGCAGCGGCCCCGGTGTTTCCCTGGCCCTGACCGAGGATTTCCGCAGCTTTGAACGCTTGGGGGTGATTATGCCTCCTGACGACAAGGATGCCGCCTTATTACCCCATCGTATCGGCGAGCACTGGGCGCTGATCCACCGGCCGGTTACCGGGGCAGGGGCACATATCTGGATTTCGTATTCAGCCGATTTGCGTCACTGGGGCAGCCAGCAGCTTATTCTGGAAGCCCGGCGGGGAGCCTGGTGGGACGCCAACAAGATTGGCCTCTCGCCTCCTCCTATTGAGACTCCCGCGGGATGGCTGGTTATTTATCACGGGGTGCGCCAAACCGCTGCCGGTTCCCTCTATCGCCTGGGGTTAGCCCTATTTGATCTGCACACCCCGGAACATTGCCTGCGGCGCGGCGAAAGTTGGATTTTGGCCGGAAGCGTCTTATGAGCGGGAAGGGGATGTCGCCAATGTCGTTTTTCCCTGTGGTTACACCGTTGGCTCTGACGGCGATACCCTTTATATCTATTATGGCGGAGCCGATACCTGTATAGCTCTGGCCACCGGAAGTATTCGCGTGCTGTTAGACTGGCTGGAGCGGCATGGCCAGCAGCACGATCAGAGCGGCTGGCGGGAGCAAAACCAGGCCCAGACCCGGCGAGATTTAAGAGTGGCTTAGTGATATGAGTTTGCCAACACGCTTATAACTGTAGTAACTCACCACCCTCGTCGCCTCTACAAGCTTAACCAGGTTCTTAGGGCTTCGTTGAGTTTGTATACTCAGTAGATCCAAATTTGCCAGCAGTGGCGGCTCCCACGCCGCCGCTACGCAGGCGTGGGAGACTGCTCCGCTTCAAAAATTGGATCTACTGATACTATGTTCGTGCTTTGCTAAATAGCGCTGGATTATTACCGTTTTGTAGACCGGCTGTGTCAATTTCGTACTGACTGACCTTTTATTTCTGCCGTTTTGTACTTGGGATTCTTCGGCATGCGGCCTCAGAATGACCCAAAGTGACCCTCTTTTCTCAACTTTTCCAAATGAGCCTCCACTTGCAGGGTGGCAATCGCCAGCGCTTCGGGGCGGTCGGCGTATATTTGGGCGGCGATGGCGGCGGCAGTGGTATAACCCTGAGCCAGCAGGGCGAGCACCTGCTGTTCGCGCTGGAGACGGTGATCCAGATATTGCTGCAGCAAGGCCGGCGCGTCTTCGATCACCGGGCCGTGGCCAGGCAAAATGGCCTGGGGAGAGAGGGCCAGCATCGCCCGCAGCGAGTCCAGGTAAGCGGCCATGTCGCCATCGGGGGGGACAATCAGCACCGTTCCTTCCCCGGCGACCAAATCGCCGGCGAACAGGAGGCGCGGTTCGGCCCACCACAGGCAGAGGTGGTCGGGGGTGTGGCCGGGGGTGTGGAGGATGGTTAAGGTTGAAGGTTCAAGGTCGAAGGTTGAGGGTCGAAGTACGATTTGGAGCGAGTCGTTATGGGGGAGGGGACTGCCCAAGCTGAGGAGGGGAACGTTGAGGCGGTGGGCCAGGGTGGGGGCACCCTCGCTGTGGTCGGGGTGGGAGTGGGTTACGACCACGGCCTGGGCTTCGGCGTGGAGAGTCTGCAAGGCGGCGACGATAGCTTGCTGGTGAGTCTCGTCGGCGGGGCCGGGGTCAATGATGACCACCTTCGGCCCGCCGACGAGATAAGTATTCGTCCCCGGCCCGGTCATGGGGGAAGGGTTGGGCGCAACCAGCCGCCAGACGTGGGGGTGAGTTTGGGTAAGGGTGCGTTCGATGATGAGCCTCCGGGCCATGATAAGACCTGTCAGGTTTGATAAACCTGACAGGTCTTTAAATAATTCAAACAAAGTTCAAACTTCTGTGTGCTATTATAGCAGCGTGCTTCGTAAAATCATCTTCGCCCACCCCCAACGCAAGGAGACCTTTGCCGATGATCTGCAAAATAATTTCTGCCTTAACCCTGGCCTTGATTTTAGGCTTGCTGGCCGGGGTCGGGCTGACCGGCTGGCCTCAACCCGCGCAGGCTGCCAACACATTTGAAAATACCCCTCTGTTGAACCCCACTTTTTTGGGCAGTCCGCCAATAGCAAATAGTGACACAGTAACGATGCCCGAAGATACCAGCCAGGTTATTAGTGTCCTGAGCAATGACGATGAACCCGACGATGAACCCCTCTCCCTGGCTGCCGTTGGAGCAGCCCAACACGGCACAACAGCCATCAGCGGCGCGACGGCAATCTACACCCCGGCCCTGAACTTTGCCGGAACGGACAGCTTCACCTACACCGCCAGCGATGATACCTTGACCGGCACCGCCAGGGTCACGGTCACGGTCACGCCCAGCAACGATGGGCCGATTGTGGGGACGACCAAAGTTTTGTATCAGGGCGTGGGTAGTGAAACCCCGGATAAT
Source organism: Anaerolineales bacterium (assembly GCA_012032575.1). The sequence continues at coordinate 24,641 of JAAUSP010000005.1, forward strand.
CAGGGCTTTTTTTACTTTCCGGTGGGGCCGGTCAGCAACACAGCTACCGCCGGAGTCACGACGCTTGATACAAGCAGTAATAATACTACGCAGGCTGGTTACAGCGGCACAACGCCGTTTGTCCCCACCCTCGATCGGGCTACAGGGTATACAGTGCGTTTTACCGCCCAAATAAGTTCTGAAAATCACACCGGCAGTGATAGAAACGGTGATGGAGTGGATGACCGCGCCGGCTTCAGTGTGATTGCCCTCAGCAGCGACAAACGCGGAATTGAACTGGGTTTTTGGACCAACCGCATCTGGGCGCAGAATGGCGGCGCGCCGGTAAATACCGGAGGCACGTTGTTCACCCAGGGCGAAGGCGCGGCGTTCGATACGACTGCCGGCTTAATTCCGTATGAACTGCGGGTGCTGGGCGGGGCCTACAGTCTGGCGGTCGGCAGCACCGAAATTCTGAGCGGCAGCCTGCGCGATTATACCGCCTTTACCGGCTCCTTCGATGTTTATGAAACTCCCAATTTCCTCTTCTTCGGCGATAACACGACCTCGGCCAGGGCCAGTGTGAAACTATCGCACATCTCGGTGCTCACCAATGCCACCCTGCCGGATTGGACGGTTGCCAGCGGCGGCGAGCTGGTGGTGGATAAACTCGGTTTGCTGGACGTGGATGCCGGGGGACAAACGGGGGTGGTCACGTTGACCGTCAACAGCGGCGTTTTGACCCTGACCACGAGTGCGCCCAACGGTCTGACGGCGGGCCAAATCAGCGGCAATGGAACCGGCACAGTAGTGGTGACAGGCTCGCTGGCCCAAATCAACAACTCTCTGGCCTTCACCCCGGCGTTGATCTATCGCAGCAACGCTGGTTTCTGGGGGGGGGACAGCCTCACTGTGACTATCAACGACCAGGGACATACGGGCGGGGGCGTTTTGACAGGTCAAAAGAGTTTTAATATCAATGTTCAGGCGGCGGAGTTAGGCGTCACAAAAACGGTCAATACCCTCACGCCCCTGGCCGGGCAGCGGGTCATTTACACCCTGGTGGTTTCCAACGCCGGCAACCTGAATGTTACGGGCGCGACGCTGTCAGATAACCTGTCGGCGAGTCTGACATTTGCCGGGCCGATCAGTCTCGACCCGGCCGGAGCGGGAACCATCGGCACGCCGCCCACTATTGTCACCAATTTGACTGTTGCCGCCGGGCAGCGCATCACCGTAACCCTGCCGGTGACGGTCAACCTGAACCTCAATCCCGGCGCTCAAATCACCAATACCGCCACCATTAGCAGCCCAATGACAGAAGCGGTCCCGGCCAATAATTCCGGCACGGTGATAATCACGCTGGCTAATCCCAATAGTCCGGCTCACTCAACCTACCTGCCGCTGATCGTGAAAAGCGACTAACTCAGCGCCCCAGCGCAGCCAGCATATCTTCGACACGGGTAAATTTAAGGCGAGGCCGGCCCAATTCTTGACCGCGCGCCAATTCGATCTCATTCAGCCGCAGCCAGTCGGCGTAGGTAAAGAAATGGGGCTGGCGCTGGCGGATCATGGCTTCGGCTGCTTCCGGTTCAGGCTGGATGGGCTGAAAGGTGGACCCTCGGGCTAAATCTTCAAGCATACAGGTCACGCTTTCAACGGCATCGGGTTTGTTGGTGCCGATCACCCCGCTGGGGCCACGTTTGATCCAGCCGGCGCAGTATTGGCCCGCCAACGGCTGCTGCGTCTCTGGGTTGATAACGCGGCCCTGTTTATTGAGGATAACGCCCCATTTGTTGTTAAAAGGCACGCCGGACAGCGGCACGCCGCGATAGCCAACCGAGCGAAAGACCAGTCCAACGGGGAGTTCTTCGTATTCGCCGGTCGGTTCGGCCCGCAGGGTTCCGGCCTCGGTGGATTGAAGCCTGTTTTTGACCAGCCGGACAGCCCGAACCCGCCCGTCTTCATCGCCCATCAGTTCCACCGGCGAGACCAGAAACCGGACGATCAACTGGCGGGGTTTGGCTGCGTCAGGCTGGTGGGCGTAACTCTGCAAAATCTCTACCTTTTTCATGGTCAGCCGGTCTTGCGAGCGGTCAAGTTCGGCCTGGCTCAACTCGTCCAGTTCCGCTTCGGCGGGTGGCACGTAGATGTCAGCCCCGGCCATCTCGCCCAGTTCTTTGATTTCGGGATTGGTAAAGGCGGCCTGGGCCGGTCCACGCCGGCCCAACAGGAAAACTTCTTTGATTTTGCTTTGGCTCAACGCTTCCAGGGCATAGTCGGCAATATCGGTTTGCCTCAATTCTTCGGGGGTGCGGCACAAAATGCGGGCTACGTCCACGGCCACATTGCCCACGCCAACAACGGCGGCGCGCTCCTGCGACAGGTCGAACGGGCAGTCCCGGTAATTGGGGTGGCCGTTGTACCAGGCCACAAACTCGGTGGCGGCGTGGCTGCCCCGCAAATCTTCGCCAGGGATACCCATGCTGCGGTCGGTTTGCGCCCCGGTACAGTAAATAACCTGGTGATAATGGTCGCGTACATCAGCCAGAGTAATATCCCGCCCAAATTCCACATTGCCATAGAAACGAAAGTTGGGATGGGCCGCAGTTTTATCATAAGCGGCTGTGACCGATTTTATTTTTTGATGATCGGGGGCCACACCACCGCGTACCAGGCCGTAGGGCGTGGGCAAACAGTCAAACATGTCAATTTTAACTACCAGATTCTTTTGTTTAAAGAAATGGTCGGCAGTATAGAAAGCGGTGGGGCCGGAACCAATAATCGCAACACGGAGAGGATTTACGTCGGTGCCTAATTGAACCATTTAACCTACCTTGCGCAGTATCAAGTTTATTCGGCCAAAATCACAAATACCCCTCGCCCCAACCGCGGCGGCGGGCAGACAAGAGTATAAACTGAATCTAACAATTGTCAACCAAAATTAAGGAACCTGCCGGGTGAAAGCAGGTTCGTGGACAACTCCAAGAAAATAGTGTTTATTTTTTCGTCTTGCGTCTTGCGTGTTCCGTTTACTTTATCTCACGCAACACGCAAGACGTTTTGGCTTATTTAAAGCTTGACCCCTCTCAATCCGCCACGCTGAGATACTTCTCCCCGCCATCGGGGAAGACGGTGACGACGACCCCCTGGGTGAGAGTTTTGGCAACCTGCAGTGCGGCCCAGGCGGCCGCTCCGGCGGAGTAGCCGACGAACATGCCTTCTTCACGGGCCAGCCGGCGGGCTAATTCATGAGCATCGTTGGGATAAACTGCAACCGTCCGGTCGGCAAAATGAGGATCGAAGATGCCGGGGACGATGCTGGTTTCCATATGTTTGAGACCTTCGATAATGGCTAATTCATCCGCCGGTTCGACTGCTATCACTTCAACTGCGGAGTTAAAATCCTTCAGGCGGCGGCCCGTACCCATCAGGGTGCCGCTGGTGCCGATGCCGGCCACAAAATGGGTAACGGCTCCCCCGGTTTGATCCCAGATTTCAACCCCGGTGGTCTGGTAGTGGGCCTGCCAGTTGACCGGGTTGTTGTACTGGTCGGGCCGAAAGTAGAGGTCGGGACTTTCAGCGGCCAGTTGTTGAGCGGTGCGGATGGACAGGTCAATGCCTTCCAGCGGATCGGTCAGAACCAGTTCGGCTCCGTAAGCTTTAAGAATACTTTTGCGCTCGCTGCTGACATTGGCCGGCATGACCAGTTTAACTTTATAACCTTTGACCGCGCCGATCATCGCCAGGGCAATACCGGTGTTGCCGGAGGTGGCGTCAATGATGGTTTTGGCGGGGGTGAGTTGACCGCTGCGTTCCCCTGCCTCAATCATAAAGAGGGCTGGTCGCGCTTTGACCGAGCCGCTGGCGTTGAACCATTCCGCTTTGGCAAAAACGAGCACATCGGGATTCACCCCGGCAGCAGCCGCCAGCCGATGCAGCGGCAGCAGGGGGGTATTACCAATCCGCGACAGCAGACTTTCGCCCAAGTGGGCGGGCCGCCGGGTGACAAAAACGGGACTGATTGTTTTCGGTTTTTCTATCGTCTGTAAAAGGGTCATAACGCTCTCTTTTCTGGTTGAAAGTTAAACGTTGAAACGTTCAACCTTCAACTGACTAACACCGGCTGACCTGCGCCATTGACGCTGACAGGCGCGGCGTGAGGAATCCCGCAGAACTGCTCGTAGTCAATCAGTTCGGTTACGGTCGGATGTTCACCGCAAACGGGGCAGGCCGGGTTCTTGCGGACCTTGACCTCGCGGAATTCAGCTTCCAGAGCGTCGTAGAGCAGCAAATGGCCGGCCAGTGATCGGCCAATCCCCAGAATCAACTTGATGGCTTCGACGGCTTCCACGCTGCCGATGATACCGGGCAGGACACCCAGCACGCCGCCTTCGGCGCAGCTTGGCACTTCGCCGGGAGGAGGCGGGTCGGGGTAGAGGCAGCGATAGCACGGGCCGCCGTTGGCCGTGTCGTAGACCGTCACCTGGCCCTCAAAGCGGAAGATGCTGCCATCCACCAGTTTTTGCCCAGCAGCACGCAGGCATCGTTGACCAGATAGCGGGTGGGGAAGTTATCGGAGCCGTTGATGACCACATCGTACTGGCTGATGATGTCGAAGGCGTTCTGGCTGGTCAATTGGGTCTGGTGGCCGATCACTTTGACATCCGGGTTCAATTGAGCAATGGTCCGCGCCGCCGATTCGACTTTGGGTTTGTCCACATCTTCCAGCCGGTGGATAATCTGGCGTTGCAAATTGCTGGTATCTACCACGTCAAAATCTACAATCCCGATTTTGCCCACGCCGCCGCGGCCAGATAAATAGCCGCCGGGCTGCCCAGTCCACCCGCGCCAATGAGCAACACGCTCGACCCCAACAGCCGCAACTGCCCTTCCTCGCCCACTTCGGGCATGATGGTGTGGCGGCTGTAGCGATGACGCTGGTCTTCGCTGAGGATTTGCGGTTTAGAGAAAGGATAACCGGCATTTTTCCAGCCGTTAAACCCGCCCGCCACCGAGAACACATGGGTGTAGCCCAGCTCCTGCAAATCGCGCGCGGCCAACAGGCTGCGCGTACCACCGGCGCAGGTCACAGCGATAGGCTGATCCCGATACGGAACCAGGGCTTCGACCCGCAGTTCCAAAAAGCCGCGCGGAATATGAACCGCGCCCTTGATGCGCCCCTGGCTCCACTCGTCCAGTTCGCGCACGTCAATCACGGTCAGGTCTTCGTCGCTTTGCATGCGCCGGGCCAGTTCGTGGGCATCAATTTCGTTGATCTCTCTTCTCAGTTTAGCGATCAATTGATCGCTGGTCACATAACTCATAGTCTCCCCCTGCCGTTAGCGCCCGCCCGCCATTGCGGGAATAATCGAAACTTCGTCTTTGTCCGCCACCGGGGTGTCGGCCCCCCGAAGGGTGCGGATTTCTTCCTCGTTGACAAATACATTCACGTAGCGTTTTATTTGCCCATCGGTTTCACACAGGCGCGATTGGATACCGGGATACTGCGCCTCTAAATTGCCAATCAATTCGCGAATGGTCGCCCCACTGCCTTCGACTTTGCTCTGGCCGTTGGTGTAACGTCGCAGCGGGCTGGGAATTCGTACGGTTGCCATATTTGGGTAATTCTCTCCTTTGTGGGTACTTTTTTCTGATAAACAAAAAGGCTCATCGCTAAAAATGGACGATGAGCCTGACTTAATAACTGCTTTATAAGGTTAAGGTGTGTTAGACTGGCATAGATTGCGTTGAGAGTCTCATCGTCGTTGCTGCACGGCGATGCGGGCTACCGCAGCCCTCGCTCTCAGACGCCGAGAACGGGGCTACCGCGCCCGCTTACTACATGTGCAAAATTCAGTTAAAACGGTTAAATTTAAATTCACAGTCATGATATCTGTTGGACGGGTTGAGTGCGGCATATCTTACCCGCCTCACTCGGATTGTCAAATGGTGAGACGTGAGACGTGATGCGTGATGCGTGATAAAAATGCTCACGCATCACACATCACGCATCAGGTTCACATATCAAAAGAATCCTAACAGCGTCGGGTCTTCCATCATTCAGGATTCCACTGCTCCGGCAGCACTTCGACCTGCTTTCGCGTCCGCTGGCTCTTTCGGAGGTTTCTTTGACCTGCTGAACCAGCCAGGGGCCATACGGGCAGAAGGGTGTGGTCAGCAACATTTTGACCAGCACCGGGGTATTATCCACATCAACGCTTCTAATCAACCCCAAAGCGACCACATCCAGGTGCAATTCAGGGTCCAGCACGCCGCGCAACGCTTCGCGCACGTCTTCTTCGGTCACCTGGGCAGCATTTATTTCTTCGGACATTGGTTTTCTCCTTCAAAAACAGTAGACGGTAGACGGCACCCCTTCGGGTGCGCCGAAGGGCGTAGACAGGGAATTTTGCGACCCTGCTACTTTGCTACCTTTTTTAATCTTTGGGCGCGATTAAAATATCCTCGCCCTCAACTTTTACTTGATACAACGGCACCGGCGAAAAAGCGGGCATGGTTTGTGCGCCGGTTTTGATGTTGAACCTGGCCCCGTGCCGGGGGCAGATAATACAGTCGCCATCCAGATGACCCTCTACCAGGGGACCGCCATCGTGGGTACACACATCGGAAATGGCGTAAAATTCACCATCGAGATTAAACAGGCCCACATCGTCATCTTCGTATTCAACCAGCACCTTTTCGCCGGGGGCCAGTTCAGAAATTTTAGCTACCGTGATGAACTTCGACATCGTTTTTTCTTATGCTCCGAGTTGTTTCCTAAGTTTTTCGTATTCGGCTCGCAGTCGAGCCAGTTCTTCTTCAGCTTCTTCCAGGGTCAACAGTTTTACCCCGGTTTCAAGCTCATAAAATCTCAAGTCATCCCCTTCATTTCTCAAATACAAGTTCAAAACCCCACTTTTCAACTGGAGGTCCCCCTCCTGAGTAAATTCCGGCTCAATAGGTTGATATTGTTGGCCCTCAAGAAAATAACCTTGCAATTGCGGCTTGAGATAATCTTTAAGCGGATCAAATTGAAAATATTCCTGTACTCCCAACTCCTCATACAAGCCGCGTTTAAACCAGCGATCTTTGCCTTTGGTCGCTTCCGATGTAAATTCGATGATAAAGTCGGGTGCTTTACCTTCCTCCCAGATTTTCCAGGTCCGTCGCTCTTCCTTTGATGTATCAAAGACAACAAACAAATCTGGGGCAACGACATCCGCCGGGTGATTTTTGGTATAATACATAAACATATTTGCCCCAACATAAACATCAGAGCGGTTACGGAAAAAGGCCCGCAGCGCCCCCAGCGAATTAAGAATGCGGAGCGAGTGGATACCTGTTTCACCCATAGGTTCACCATCCGATTCCAGATAATCTATGGTTTTAGTTTGAGGGGCGTCAAGCAATTTGTCTATCATAAATCTACTATCAACTTCTGTGTTATCTGCCTATTACCAGTCCTCGTCGGTATTCCAATCCTCTTCACTCAGACCGTAAGCGCCTGACTTTAACACTTTGAGCGAGAGGAGGGCGCATTTCAAGCGAACCGGGCCGATTTCGATCCCCAGTGCCTCCAAAATCTGTTCTTTGCCAATCTCCTTGGCCTCAGCCAGCGATTTACCCTGGATCATTTCGGTCAGCATGCTGGCGCTGGCCTGGCTGATGGCGCAGCCTTTGCCGGTAAAGGCAACCTGGTCAATGATGTTATTTTCGTTGACGTGCAAATCCATCCGAATCACATCACCGCACAGCGGGTTGTTCTCCTCGTGCGAGTGGGTCGGGTGCTCCAGCCTGCCGGTGTTACGCGGATGGCGATAGTGATCGAGAATGTTCTCTTTATAGAAATCGTCCATGAAAATTACCCTAACAACTCTCTAGCCTTATCCAACCCCTCCGCCAGCCGATCCACTTCCTCGGGCAGATTATAAACATAGAAGCTGGCCCGAGCCGTTGCCTGAAGGCCGAATTTATCGTGCAAAGGCATGGCGCAGTGATGCCCGGCCCGCACACAGATACCTTCACCATCCAGCACGGCGGCAATATCGTGGGGGTGAATGTTGCCCAGGGTAAAGGCCACTGCGCCCCCCCGCGCCGTCGGATCGTGCGGCCCGTAAATGTGAATTCCTTCCACCTGGCTGAGCCGGTGAAAAGCATAAGTGGTCAATTCGATTTCGTGGAGACGCACGTTGTGCATACCCAATTCATTCAAATAATCTACCGCTGCCCCCAACCCCACCGCCTCGGCGATGGCGGGCGTGCCGGCCTCAAATTTCCAGGGTAACTCGTTCCACTCGCTGCCTTCGAAGGTGACTTTTTTGATCATATCGCCGCCGGTCATAAAAGGCGGCATGTCGGCCAAAATCTCCTTGCGCCCCCATAGCACCCCAATCCCGGTCGGCCCTAACATTTTATGACCGGAAAAGGCCAGAAAATCGCACTCAAAAGCCTGCACATCAGTGGGCATGTGGGGCACGGCTTGCGCCCCGTCCAGCAGCACCAGCGCGCCGACAGCGTGGGCCTTTTGCACAATCTCGCCCACCGGCGTGACCGTTCCCAGCACATTGCTCATCTGGGTAATGCTGACCAGTTTGACGGCGGGGGTCAGCCAGGCGTCAAACGTAGCCATATCCAGGTAGCCGTGCTCGTCAACCGGAATGTATTTAACGGTGGCCCCGGTTCGAGCGGCCAACTGCTGCCACGGCACCATATTGGCGTGATGCTCCATCTGGCTGGTGATAATAACATCGCCGGCTTTGATATGGTTCAACCCCCAACTATAGGCCACCAGGTTGATGCTTTCGGTGGCGTTGCGGGTGAAGATCACTTCACGCCAACTGCGGGCATTGATAAAGCGACCCACTTTCTTACGGGCCATTTCATACGCCTCCGAGGCTTTCTCGCTGATCTGATAGATACCGCGATGCACATTGGCGTTGTACTCCCGATAATAGGTATTCATCGTTTCGATGACCGGGAGCGGTTTTTGTGAACTGGCCGTGCTGTCAAGATAAATCAGGGGTTTCCCATTGACCTGCTGCTGCAAGATCGGAAAATCCTGGCGAACACGTTGAACGTCAAACATTGAATTAGCTCCAGGCAAGTAACAAGGTAGCAGAGTCGCAAGGACTGTCTGCTACTTCACCCCTTCGGACACCGAAGGACGGGCTACTTTGCTGCCCTGATAATATTTTTGGATGGCGCTTTTGAGCGTACTGAGGCTCAGCGTAGCGCAACGGACACGGGTCAGCACAATATCCCGGCCCAATTCTTCAAGTAAGTCATTATAGTCTATGGCCTCTATTTCGGCAAGGGTTTTGCCCTGTACCCGCTCCAGCAAAATCGAAGCCGAGGCCTGGCTGATAGTGCAGCCTTCGCCTTCAAACTGAATCTGCTCGACTCGATTTTGCTCGTCAACATTCATGTAAATCGTAATGGTATCGCCGCAACTGGGATTGCCGCCGGTCACGACCACATCGGCCCCAGGAATAGCGCCGCGATGCCGGGGTGCGTCGAAATGTTCGAGCAATTTTTCAATGTGTTGTTGTCGGTCCATAGTTTTTATAAAAAGAGGGCATTGTGGCTTTATCGCCCCCGCTGCCCCCAAGATTAGAGGCCGGGATTAGGAGATTAGGGGATTTTTATTTATTTTATCCCCAAATCCCCTAATCCCGGCTAACTTGCCTCAATACAACTTATCGTACCTTGTTGATAGAAAAGTTACCGTTCAATCGGCGCGCCGACCAAATTACCCCACTCGGTCCAGCTTCCATCGTAGTTGCGCACATTGGGATAGCCCAATAAATAGGTCAGCACAAACCAGGTATGGCTGCTGCGCTCGCCGATGCGACAGTAGGCCACCACATCTTTGTCAGGCGTAATGCCCTGGCCCTGATATAGCGCCTGCAAGTCAGCCGGTGATTTGAACGTGCCGTCGTCGTTGGCCGCCTTAGCCCAGGGGATATTCTTAGCCCCGGGGATATGACCACCACGCAACGCGCCTTCCTGGGGATAGTCTGCCATGTGTAACAGCTCCCCACTGTATTCGCCCGGTGAGCGAACATCCACCAGCGCCCCACCTTTGTTGACGTGCTCCCGGACCTGGTCACGGAAAGCTCGAATCTTGCTATCATCCCGCTCTGGGACGGGATAGGTGGTGGTTGGATACTGCGGGACTTCGGTGGTCAGGGTTCGGCCCTCTTCTTCCCACTTTTTGCGCCCACCGTTCATAATTTTGGCGTTGGTATGGCCCAATAGTTGGAACACCCAAAAGGCATAGGTCGCCCACCAGTTATTTTTATCGCCGTAAAAGATAACGGTGGTTTCTTTGCTGATACCTTTGCTTGATAACAAGCTGGCAAAGCGTTCACCATCAAGGTAATCCCGCACCAACGGATCATTTAAATCACCAACCCAGTCAATTTTGACCGCGCCGGGAATATGGCCTTTATTGTAAAGCAGAATGTCCTCATTGGACTCGACAATGCGAATGATGGGATCATTAAGATGATCGGCCACCCACTGCGTGCTGACCAGCGCCTCCGGGTGGGCGTAATTTTGCTCACTCATGATGTTTACTCTCCTGTAGGATAATTTTAAATGGCAGCAACGATAACAAACTCCAATCCGTGTTGATTCAATTTATTGACAACAACACAGCTTGGAGCGATGGGAGAATAGGCTATTCCGCTCGCTCATCTATTAGTCCTCCCCTCTTCGTTAAAAGTTGGCTGCAACCGTGTTTGAGGAACATCCTGGCAGGCTGTCCCTACAACTACACAGATTGGAGAGGTACAACAACACAAACCCTAAAGGTCTTTGAGACCTTTAGGGTTTGCTTTTTTAATCACCAATCTTGGCGGATACGGCGTTGAACAGCTTTTCGCGGACCCGCTCGTTGTACATGCGGTCAAACACTTTGTAGAAAAAGCCTTCGACCACCATGCGGACAGCGGTATTGCGCGGAATACCCCGGCTCATGAGATAGAAGATATACTCTTCATCAATTTTGCCAATGGTTGCCCCGTGCGAAGCGCGCACGTCGTTGGCGTCAATCTCCAGGCTGGGGATGGCGTCGGCGCGGGCGCTATGGTCCAGAATAAGGTTCTCACTTTTGAGATAGGAGTTCGTTTGCTGAGCCGTCGGCTCGATTTTGATCAGGCCGGTGAAAACACTGCGGCTTTTATCCTTGACCGCCCCGTGCAGCAGCAGATCACCGCCAGTCGAGGTGCCAATGTGATGGATCAGGCTGTCCACGTCGAGGTGCTGCTTGCCCTGCATAAAATAGACGCCGTTAAACTCCATCGAAGCACCGTTGCCGGGCAGTTCGCTGTCAAAGTAGCTCTTGGTCAGGCGGCCGCCCAGTTGGCCGGTCTCCCAGATCACGGTGCTGTCATTTTGACCGACCGAACGCTTGATATTGAAGTTGTAAACGTCCTCGCCCCAGCGCTGCACATCCACATAACGTACCTGCGCCCCGGCCTGGGCATAAATCTCCACCACGCCGGCATTCAGGGCCTGTCCGTGCTCGCTGTGCGAAATGGCTTCTTCGATATAGGTTACCTGGGCATGCCGCTCGGCCACAATCAGGGTGCGCGGGAAGATGGCGCTGCCTTCGCCTTCGAGAATGAGGGCGGTCTGGAAAGGATTTTCCACCTCGACTTCTTTGGGGACGTACAGGAAGACGCCGCCCCGCCACAAGGCGCTGTTGAGCGCCGCAAACTTGCTGTTTGACGGCGGCACGGCCTGACTGCCCAGATACTTCTGTACCAGGTCGGCGTGCTCCACTGCCGCTGCGGCCAGGCTGGTAAAAATCACGCCCTGCTCGGCCAGCGCCGGGTCGAGTTCGTGGTACACCAGCCGGTCATTGGCGACAACAATGCGGCCCGCCGCCGGATATTTCTCTTCCAGGGCGTCGCGCACATCCTCAGGCAAATCGGTCAGCGCGTTGGCCTGCACCGAAGACGCTTCGGCCAGGTTGAACTTTTCCCAGCGGATTTTACGCAGGTCGGTCCGCCGCCAATCTTCGTCGGAGGTGGTGGGCATGGGTGTTTCTTCAAAAACCGTCCAGGCCACCTGGCGCTTTTCTTGCAGCCAGGCCGGCTCATTGGCCGAGACAGCCTCGACGGTGCTACGGGTGAACACACCTGTTTCGAGCAACTTGTCAGATGACTTACGGGTAGGGGTTAGTACTTGCGCCTCCATATTAGCCTACAGACCCCTCCATTTCCATTTCGATGAGGCGGTTCATTTCCAGGGCGTATTCCATCGGCAGCTCCTTCACAATCGGCTCGATGAAACCGCTGACGATCATGTTAGCCGCCTGATCCTCCGAAATTCCCCGACTCATGAGGTAGAAAAGCTGCTCTTCGGACACTTTGGATACACTGGCCTCGTGCCCAATCGAAACATCCTGCTCTTCGATTTCGATATAAGGGAAGGTATCGGAAGCGGACTCCTCATCGAGGATCAGGGCATCGCAAACCACATTGCTCTTGCTGTTGATTGCACCCGGCGCAACTTTAATCAAGCCACGATAGGTGCTGCGTCCGCCACCCTTACTGATGGATTTACTGGTAATCACGGAACTGGTATTGGGCGCGGCGTGGACAATCTTACCACCAGCATCCTGGTGCTGCCCTTTGCCGGCAAATGCGATAGATAGAACTTCGCCGTGTGCCCCATCGCCTAACAGCCAGACCGCCGGATACTTCACGGTCAGCTTGGAGCCGAGATTGCCGTCTACCCATTCCATTGTCGCATGTTTAAATGCTTGCGCCCGCTTGGTGACCAGATTGTAAACATTGTGGCTCCAGTTCTGGATGGTCGAGTAGCGACAGCGCGCATTGTCTTTGACAATGATTTCGACGACGGCGCTGTGCAGGCTGTCGGTCGAATACGTTGGGGCAGTACAGCCTTCCACGTAGTGAACATAAGCGCCTTCATCTACAATAATCAGGGTGCGCTCAAACTGGCCCATGCTCTGGGCGTTGATGCGGAAGTAGGCTTGCAGGGGCAGGTCCACATGCACCCCTTTGGGGACATAAATAAAGCTGCCACCCGACCAAACCGCGGTATTCAGCGCCGCAAATTTGTTATCTTCCGGCGGAATAACCGTACCGAAATATTCCTTGACAATATCAGGATGGTCGCGCAGCGCCGCATCCATATCTAAGAAGATGACGCCTTTCTTTTCCAGGTCTTCGATAATGCTGTGGTAGACCACTTCACTCTCATATTGTGCGCCCACACCGGCCAGGAACTTCTGTTCGGCTTCGGGGATGCCGAGTCGGTCGAACGTTTTGCGAATATCTTCCGGCACGTCATCCCAGGATTTAAAGGCCTTATCGGAGTCAATCGGTTTAATGTAGTAATAAATATCGTCAAAGTCAATCGTGTCGAGCTGACCGCGCCCCGGCCACTGCGGCATGGGCCGCTCCAGGAAGTGGCGATAGGCGCGTAAGCGCATCTCCAACATCCATTCCGGCTCTTTCTTCATCCACGAAATTTCGCGGACAATATCTTCGTCCAGTCCCTTGCGTGCTCTAAACGCATAATTTTCGGGGACACTAAAACCGTATTTATAATCGTCAAGATTGACATCAAAGGTTGTTGCCATCTTATGCCGCCTCCATTTCTTTCTCTTTAATAATGTTATCGTAGCCTTCCTGCTCCAACCGCAGCGCCAGTTCCGGCCCGCCGGATTCAATAATCTGACCGTTGTAGAGGATATGCACAAAATCGGGCTTGACGTAGTTGAGAATCCGCTGGTAGTGAGTAATTACAATAAAAGAACGGTTGGGGCCGGTGAGGGCGTTCACCCCCTCGGAGACAATCTTCAGCGCGTCAATATCCAAACCGGAGTCGGTTTCATCCAGAATAGCATATTTCGGTTCAAGCAGGGCCATTTGCAAAATCTCGGCCCGCTTCTTCTCACCACCGGAAAAGCCTTCGTTCAGGTAGCGGCGGGCGAACTCTTTATCAATTTTAAGCAGGTTCATCTTCTCGGTCATCAGCTTACGAAACTCGGTGATGGGGATGCCTTTGGGCTTGCCGTCGCCGTTCTTTTCCCCTTTGACCGCGTTTACTGCTGTACGCAAGAAGTTGGCCATGCTGATGCCGGGAATGGCCGTCGGATATTGGAAAGCCAGGAACAAGCCCATTTTGGCCCGCTCGTCGGGGGTCAGTTCCAGCAGATTGACATCGTCCATCCAGACTTCGCCATCTTCAACTTCGTACTTGGGATGACCAGCCAGCGCATAAGCCAGGGTGCTTTTGCCGGAGCCATTCGGCCCCATGATGGCATGCACTTCACCCAGGCCGACTTCTAAATTCAACCCTTTCAAAATGGGTTTCTCGTCAATACTGACGCGCAAATCCTTGATTACGAGAGACATCTTAACTTCAAAACTCCTTCAATTTGGGGATAAGTAGTATTTTGATTGTGCCGCTATTGTAGCACACCCCCCGGACTTTGTCAACTATTTAGTTATTTAATTTTGCAAAGTTGAAAAAGTTGTGGTACAATCTGCTCGTATCAAAATAAAAGTTATTGATATTAGCACATAAAATACGAAAGTAGAAAATTTAAGAATTAAGAAATTAGAATTTAGAATTTAGAATAACGCTTCATTATCTACACTTCTTATTTCTTATTTTTTATTTCTTATCTTCTTTGCCCCGGAGTAAAACGAATGATGATTGGAAGTGAGAACACCCCCTTAATTCACAAACATATGCCAATGACTCGCCGCCGGATTTTGACGCTGCTGAAAGAAGAGAAGGAATTGACCGCCGATCAACTGGCCGAGATGCTGGCTATCAGTGCGGTCGCGGTGCGCCGGCATTTAACCAAGCTGGAAAGCGACCAGTTGGTTGAATACAAAGAAGTGCAGCGCGGCATGGGCCGGCCCAGTTTTGTCTATCACCTCGGCGCAGCAGCGGCCAACTATTTTCCGCGCCGTTATGAGGAGTTAGCCAGTACCGTTCTGGAAACCATCCGCGATTTGTACGGCTCGGATGCAGTAGATGCAGTCTTTCGGGTTCGCTCCGAGCAGGTCATCAACGATTATCGGCGCAAGGTCAACGGCAAAACGCTGGATATTCGCCTGGAGCAGGTCACCCAACTGCGCGAGGCCGACGGCTATATGTCAAGTTGGGAACGGACTCAGGAAAATACCTTCATCCTGCGCGAGGCCAACTGCCCGATTATCAATGTCGCCGCCGGATGTGACGCCGCTTGCAGCCACGATCAGGCTATGCTTGAATCGCTGCTCGATGCCCAAGTAACCCGCACCGGCCATCTGGCTCGCGGCGATGGCGCTTGCGTCTACGAAATCCGGCCCAAAATGCAGGCCGGGTCGTAACGTAACTACTCAGCCATGACATTTCGACCCGCCAAGCGGGGAGAAATCTCCGGGGCCGATGTAGTGCGGCGCTGAGCAGTTACGCCGGATCGTAACATTTGCCGCGAGGCTTTACCTCCGTTAAAATTAACCATTACCATAGGGCAGGTTTAAGACCTGCCCTTCCTATCTTTAGCCAGGAGTAAACTTATGTCAAAAGTCACTGAAGCTCAGGTGATGGAAGCGCTCAGCCACGTCATCGAGCCGGAACTGCACCGCGATCTGGTTACGCTGGATATGGTCAAGAATGTGCAAATCAACGGCGGCCAGGTCAATTTTACGATTATGCTCACTACCCCGGCCTGCCCTTTGAAACACAAAATGGAGGCCGATGCGAATGCGGCTTTGCTGGCCGTCCCCGGCGTGGAAAAGGTTAATATCAGCTTTGACGCCAACATTCCTGCCGACGCCCGGCTGATGGGCAAAATGAATATCGGCGTCAAAAATGCCATTGCCGTCGCCTCCGGCAAAGGTGGAGTCGGCAAAAGCACCATGTCGGCCAATCTGGCCCTCAGCCTGGCCCTCGATGGGGCTAAGGTTGGTCTGCTGGATGCGGATGTGTACGGCCCCAATATTCCTATGATGATGGGCGTCAATGAGCGGCCCAAAGGCCAGAACAACAAAATTATCCCCCCGCAAGCCTACAATGTAAAAATAATGAGCATGGGTTTTCTGGTGGACCCCAACCAGCCGGTGATCTGGCGCGGCCCCATGATCCACAATGCCCTGCGTCAATTTTTGCAGGATGTGGAGTGGGGCAGCCTGGATTACCTGGTGATAGACCTGCCGCCCGGCACCGGCGACGCCAGCTTGAGCCTGGCCCAGAGCCTCAGCCTGACCGGCGCGGTGATTGTCACCACGCCGCAGCAGGTCGCCTTGAGCGATGTAGTGCGCGGCGTGGCCATGTTCCAGCAGTTGAATGTGCCAATTTTGGGCGTCATCGAGAATATGAGTTATTTCATTGCGCCTGATACCGGCAACCGCTATGACATTTTTGGGCACGGGGGCGGCGCGACGATGGCCAAAGAAGTGGGCGCTGACTTTTTGGGCGAAGTGCCGCTGGAGCCGCAGATTCGCATGGGCGGCGATGAGGGCAGCCCGATTGTGGTCCGCGCCCCTGAATCGGTGGCGGCGCAGGCGATTCGGCAAGTGGCCCAAAAGGTGGCGGCGGCAATCAGCGTGCAGAATTTACTCCACACCCCGCGCCAATTCCAGGCCGACCCGACGCTGTCCATTCTGAATTAGCACTCAGTGCAAAACGAGCAAGCCGGGCTCCTACGCCCGGCTAATTCGGCGGCGTGGGAGCCGCCTCTGCTGAGTTTCGCACTATTCTCAACTAAAGG
>JAAUSP010000250.1 GCA_012032575.1 Anaerolineales bacterium
CCGTCTCGGCTGGTCGGGTTCGGGCGAGGGTGGGCTGGCGGCGGCAAAAGCGACGGCTTCATCCAATTCGGCTTGAATGGCCGTTTCGACGGCTTGCAAATCGGCCTCGGCGCAGATGGCCTGTTCCAGCAGAGTGCGCCGGAAGACGGTCAGCGGGTCGCGCTGCCGCCAGGCTTCGACTTCGGCTTTGTCGCGGTACAGCATCGGGTCGCCCTCGTAATGGCCGCGGAAGCGGTAGGTTTTGCCCTCGATCAGGGTCGGCCCCTGACCGGCGCGGGCGCGTTCCGCCGCCTGGCGGGTGGCTTCAAGCACGGCCAGCACGTCGTTGCCGTCCACGATGACGCCGGGGAAAGCATAGCTGGCGGCCCGCTCGGCCAAATCTTTGACCGGGGCCTGGGTGTGCTGGGGCGAGCCTTCGCCGTAGAGATTGTTTTCGCAAAAGAAGATAGCCGGCAGTTTCCACAAGCCGGCCAGGTTGAGCGCCTCGTGGAAAGCGCCCTCGTTGGTTGCGCCGTCGCCAAAAAAGGCCAGGGCGACCCGTTTTTCCCGGCGCTGTTGAAACGCCAGGGCCGCGCCGACGGCAATCGGAAGGCCGCCGGCTACGATGCCATTAGCCCCCAGAATGCCCAAATCAAAATCGGTCATGTGCAGACTGCCGCCCTTGCCGCCGCAGTAGCCGGTGGTCCGCGCGGCCAGTTCGGCCATCATATATTTGGGCTGGCCGCCTTTGGCAATCAGATGGCCGTGGCCGCGATGGGTGCTGGTAATCACATCATCGGGGGCGAGGGCAGCGCAGGCCCCTACCGCCGTCGCTTCCTGGCCGACGCAGCTATGGATAAAACCGGGAATCAGCCCGGCCCGCCGCTCGTTGATGGCCCGCAGCTCAAATTCGCGGACCGTGACCATTTTGCGGTAAAGGTCCACTAAAAAGAGGGTTCATAAGTTGGGGTTGGCATAGTTTCCTGTGAGAGAAAAAAGAAGTGAGAAATAAGAAATTAGAATTCTTTTTCTAATTTTGATTAGTTTATCACAGGGCGGGAGGGTTTGCAATACTCAAACGGCCAGTCGCTCCATTAACTCCTGCACCTGTTTGAGTTCCCATTGAGCGTTCATGGGGGCCAGCAGGTCATAAGCTTCGTGGGCAAAGTCTGCGGCTTGAGCGGGTTGTCCCTGAGCTTCATAAAAGAGGGCCAGACCGAGTTTCGCCATGGCCATCACCCGGTGATTACCATATTTGCCGTGGACCTCCACATACGTGCGAAAGTGATTGACCGCTTGCTCATACTGCCCCAGGCCCAGATCGGCAAAACCCAGCCACACTTCGGAGGACGGATCGCGATAGGGGCTGCCGGCTAAACATTGGATGCTTTCCAGATAATAAATTTTGGCCTGTTCGTAATCGTGAACGTAGCGGGCAATATGTCCGGCGGCCTGCAACGCGCGATGCCTGAATAAGGGGTCTTGAGAGCTGCTCAAGGCAATTTCTACATTATTCCGGGCGGCGGTTAACTCCTCATCCAATTGCAGGGCTTTGTAGGCCTGATAGGTGTGGCCCAAAGCAATAGCCTCGCGCAAATCAATCTCCCTGGCCAGTTGGATGCCCTGGGTCAAATACTTTTCGGTGGTGTCGTAGTCGCCCCGCAGCAGATAAATTGAACCCAGCCCGTGGACCAAAAACCAAACCTCGTCTTCTTTCGCCTCTAACATTTTGGCCGCAGTCAAGGCATATTCACTGCATTTTATGCGCTTGTCAGGGTGGCCCTGGTAGTAGACCGGGTGGACAATGGCCTTAGCCAGGGCTAACACCTGCTCCCAATTCTTGTGGGCATAAGCCCACTCAATGGCGATGAGCAAGTTGGGCAGCTCCTGGTGGATTTTGATGTACTGGTCGGCGCTCCAGGTGGCGAAATCCCAAAAGTTCCGCCCGGCATTTTTCTCACTCCAGGCGGCAAAGAAATTGCAGAAATTGACTTTAAGTTCGGCGATTTTTTGGGGACTGGCTCCGCTGTTATTACGCAGCACATGCAGCGACGCATCTACGCCCAACTGATGGCGGGCAAAGATTTGGGTCAGCGGGTGCAGCCAATAGCGCTGCTGGCTCACATCCAAAGCTTCGCTGGCTTCCAGCAGCGACATGCCCACCAACTCTTCGATAGCTTTGAAATAGTCAAAATCCGTTACTTTAGCCACGGCCGCCAGGGCCGCCCGGCTGGCCGAAGAGACAAACAACGACATCGTCAGCAAAACCTGGCGGGTTTCGTCGTCGAGCAGTTTCCAGGCTTCGGCAAAAATGTAGTCAAACACCTCGCTGACCATCTGGCTGGCCTGGTACAGTTCGTCCACCACCGTCATGAACGGCAGCCCTTTTTGTTTGATTAAACCCAGCGACAGTTCGACCGCTTTGGGGTTGTTGCCGGTGGCGGCGGCCAGGCGCTGCAAGGTGTCGTCGTCGGCCCCGGCCACCACCTCCAGGCCGATGCGGTGGCTGTGGCGGCGAATCAGGGTCAGGATTTCGGCATCCTTGAGGCCGTACAGCGGAATATCCCACACCCGGCGAAGCTGCTTATAGCGGGTTGTCACCAGGGCCAGGCTGGGTTCGGGAATTTGTTCCAGAAATTTCACCAGGGCCAGGTCGGTCACGGTTTCCAGGTTGTCGGCCAGCAACAAGGTGCGGTGGCTGCGGAGCAACTTGTCCACCGCCCCCACTTTTGTTCGGGCGGCAGTTGAGCCAGGTGCGGATAATCGAGCACGCGGGCAATCGTATCGAGCACGTGATCGAGCCGCAAATTGAAATCGGGGTAATCACGGGCCGACGTCCAGACCACCGCATCGAAGGGCCGGACGATAGCCAGACTGGGGCCGGGCAGGCAGCGGTGGGCCACCTCAACCGCCAGGCTGGTTTTGCCGATGCCGCCCATCCCTTCAATCGAAGCCAGGGGCCAGCGCGACGTTTCGACCCACTCCAGCACGCGGGTCACCTCGGCCTCCCGGCCGATAAATTCGCCGTAGCGGGGGGGCAAGTTGTGAAAAACGCTCGGTACATCGCGCTCGCTGGGTTGGGCTGACGAGGCAGGGAAGAGGCGATCCAGCACGGCTTCGGGCGCAGGAAAACCGCCCTGGATCAGAAAACGGCGGCCCCAGGTGCGGTCCACCCGGCCATGCTGCCGGCAGTAGGCAGTCAAAAACTCCAGGCGCTGCAAGTCGTTGGGAACGTAGCCGCGCTTCCAGCGCTGGACCGTGTGTGGCGAGACACACAAGGCTTTCGCCGATTTCTTCCTCGACAATGCTGACCTTTTTGCCCTGGCGGTTGGCGACGCTGTCAATGCCTTCTTTTAAAAGTAGTTTGAATTCGGAGTTTGTCATGAGGTTGCTCTTTCGGTTTTACCTTTAAACTGACGTTTTGGCTACGCTTCCACTGTGAAAACTCGACTCTCAGGAACGCCGCCTGGCTTCGGGGGTTATTGCATATGAGCGTTACAAAACTGGAGTCCAAACGTTGGTTTGAGAAAGCCAAAGCAAGCTTTGGACTCCGGTAGCCAGCATTAGCATACAAACGACAAACATATCATAGAAGCGAAGCCGGCCAAAAAGTGGTAGTTCCACTACGAAAAACCGTACGCTTTAATTTTAGTCCTAAGCGGTTGAAAGAGAAAAATCCGTAGCAAATGTACAAGAATCGGTAGGCTCAAGCGCTTATACTACGGCCAAGATTGATGAAAGGACACCTGTTATCTCCGGTTTGATGGCAGATAGGCAGAAAAGAGGGAAAAATGTTTGTGGTTCTATTGGTTGTATTAGCCATTTTAGTCTTTATGTTGGGTTTTAGTTTGCTGGCAGCTCATATTGTAGCGATTCATCGCATGGGGGGCCGGGGGTATTGATTGAGTGTAATTCGTGGCGAAAAATCCTGTTTGGCCGAAGGTAGCTTCTCCAGTTAAACGCAAACGACGCTAAAGACGCTAAAGGGAAAATATTAAAAACATTTGCGCCTCTTGCGCCTTTTGCGTTAAAAAATTTTGGTTCTGGCTTGCCCTTTAAAGCTAAAAAGGCGAGGATGAAACTCCTCGCCTTTTACATTTACAACGGTCTCAGGATTTCTCGGCTTTCAGCCTCGAAATGACATGAGCGGTGATTACTTTTAGCGCCCGTTGGCGCTGAAGCCAAACAAAGTCGCTTTGATTAGCTCGCCGTTCATCCGTGAGATGAAATCCTGGCTGATCTCTTTGGGGCAGACGGCGGTACATTCGCCGATGTTGGTGCAGCCGCCAAAGCCCTCTTCGTCCATCTGGTTGACCATATTGATGACCCGCTGATAACGCTCTACCTGGCCTTGCGGCAGCAGTGACAGGTGCGAGACCTTGGCCGAGGTGAACAGCATGGCCGAGCCATTGGGACAGGCAGCCACACAAGCGCCACAGCCGATACAGGCGGCGGCGTCCATGGCCCGGTCGGCGTCTTTTTTGGATACCGGCAGGCCGTTGGCTTCGGGGGCGCTGCCAGTTGGGGCCGAGATAAAGCCGCCGGCCTGGATAATCCGGTCAAAACGCACCGCGATCCACCACCAAATCCTTGAGGATCGGAAAGGGCTTGGCCCGCCAGGGTTCGACGATGATGGTATCGCCTTCATGAAAGTGACGCATGTGCAACTGGCAGGTGGTAATGGCTACCTCGCCGTGATTTTGGCCGTGAGCTACCCCGTTAATCATCAGACTGCACATGCCACAAATACCCTCGCGGCAGTCGTGGTCGAATGCGACCGGCTCCTGGTTCAGAGCGGTCAATTTCTCATTGAGCAGGTCGAGCATCTCCAAAAAAGAGGAGTCCGGGCTAACATCTTCGATGTCATAATCAACCAACTGGCCCGCCGCGTTACTATTTTTCTGTCGCCAAACTTTGAGATGTAGGTTCATAGTTTATTGTCTCCCTGGTTCAAGGGAAGATTGGAAGAATGGAAGATTGGTCTTTTTAACCTTCCAACCTTCCTACTTTCCAACCTTCCAACTCTCCCTTATTTGTAACTCCGCTGCGAGAGTTTAACGTTCTCAAACTCCAGCGGCTCTTTGTTAAGGATGGGGGCGCTGTTGTCGCCGCTAAACTGCCAGGCGGCGGCGTAGGCAAAGTTTTCGTCGTCGCGCAGGGCTTCGCCTTCCTCCGTTTGATATTCCTCGCGGAAGTGACCGCCGCAGGACTCGGTGCGGTGCAGGGCATCGAGGCAGAGCAGTTCGGCCAGTTCGATAAAATCGGCCACCCGCCCGGCCGTTTCGAGGCTCTGGTTCAGGTCCTTGCTTTCGCCGGGGACGTTGATATTTTGCCAGAACTCGGCCTTGATTTCGGGCAGGCGAGCCAAAGCCTGTTTGAGGCTGGCTTCGGTGCGGCCCATGCCGCAGTTTTCCCACATCACCTGACCCAACTCGCGGTGCAGTTCGCTGACCGTGCGCTTGCCGTTGATACTGAGCAGGCGGCTGACCCGCTGGGCTACTTCGGCTTCGGTCTCTTTGAAGGCCACGTGGCTGGTTTCAATCTTGTCCTGCTTGGTTGAAGCCAGGTAGTTGCCCAGGGTGTAGGGCAGGATAAAGTAGCCGTCGGCCAACCCTTGCATCAGGGCGCTGGCCCCCAGCCGGTTGGCCCCGTGGTCGGAGAAGTTGGCTTCGCCGGCGACAAACAAACCGGGGACGGTGCTCATGAGATTGTAATCCACCCACAGCCCGCCCATGGTGTAGTGCAGCGCCGGGTAGATGCGCATCGGGACATCGTAAGCGTCTTCGCCGGTGATGCTCTTGTAGATGTCAAACAGATTGCCGTAGCGTTCCTGGATGACTTTTTTGCCCAGCCGATTGATGGCATCGGCAAAATCCAGGTAAACCCCGTTTTTGAGGGGTCCGACCCCGTGGCCGTCGTCAACCACCCGCTTGGCCGCCCGCGAAGCGATGTCGCGCGGGACCAGGTTGCCAAACGCGGGATAACGCTCCTCCAGATAGTAATAGCGTTCGCCTTCGGGAATTTGGTTGGGGTTGCGGTCGTCGCCCGCTTTGCGCGGCACCCAGATACGGCCATCGTTACGCAGCGATTCGCTCATCAGGGGCAATTTTGACTGGTGCTCGCCCGCGGGGGGAATGCAGGTGGGGTGAATTTGGGTAAAGCAGGGATTAGCGAAAAACGCGCCGCGCTTGTAGGCCCGCCAGATGGCGGTGGCGTTGCAGCCTTTGGCGTTGGTGGACAGATAATAGACGTTGCTGTAGCCGCCGGTCGCCAGCACTACGGCGTCGCCGGCATGCGAGCGGACCTCGCCCGTGACCATATCGCGCACGACGATGCCGCGCGCCCGGCCATTGACCACGACCACATCGAGCATTTCGCTGCGGGTGTACATTTTAACCCCGCCCAGCCCAATCTGCCGTTCCAGGGCTTGATAGGCCCCCAGCAGCAATTGTTGACCCGTCTGCCCGCGGGCGTAAAACGTGCGCGAAACCTGCGCCCCACCGAAAGAACGGTTGTCGAGCAGGCCGCCGTATTCGCGGGCAAAGGGCACGCCCTGGGCCACGCACTGGTCAATAATGTTGACGCTCACCTGAGCCAGCCGGTAAACGTTGGCTTCGCGGGCGCGGTAGTCGCCGCCTTTGACGGTGTCGTAAAAGAGGCGGTAGATGCTGTCGCCGTCGTTGCGGTAGTTTTTGGCGGCATTGATACCGCCCTGAGCCGCCACGCTGTGCGCCCGGCGCGGGCTGTCTTGATAGCAGAAACATTCCACATTGTAGCCCTGCTCGGCCAGCGCCGCCGCCGCCGAGGCCCCCGCCAGACCGGAACCGACGATAATGATATTGAATTTGCGCCGGTTGGCCGGGTTGATTAGCTTCATATCAAAGCGATGTTTGTCCCACTTTTCCTGAACCGGACCGGCGGGGATACCGGCGTTCAGCGTTGCCTCAGTAAATTTAGGCAGAGCGCCAACTTGCACTTCGGGTTGTGTTGTTGTTGCCATGATGAGAGTCCTCTCTCCTTATTTAACTGACAATGCCAAAGATGATGGCCAGGGGAACCAGGGCAAAGCCGCCGGCGATGACAATGGCCAGTGCGAGGCTTAAGAGTCGCAGGGGTTGGGTATAGGTTTGATTATTCAGGCCCAGGGTTTGGAACATGCTCCAGGCCCCGTGATACAGGTGGGACCCCAGGGCCGCCATCGCAATCAGGTAAAAAATGGCCGGCAAATAAAAGTATGATTTGAAGCCGGCGACTACGTTGTGATAGGCATTATCCCATTGAAATTCGGGATGAACGCCGGGCACACCCCAGGTAAAGTGCATCAGGTGCAGAATAATAAAAAGCACGATGATCCCTCCACCCACGCGCATGTACAGCGCCGCCGGAGTGGCCTGGAGTTTGACATGTTTGACATATTTGGTTGACCTGGCCCGCTCGGCATCCTGGTAGAGCGACCAGGCCGCCCAGACGTGCAGCACCACCGCGCCGATTAAGACCAGCCGGGCAATCCAAAGCATATGGGTATGCCCGAAGATCGGCGCACCCAGTTCCCGCAGACCTTCGGCATAATGGTTGAAATACTCCATGCCCAAAAAGACTTTGAGATTGCCGTACATATGCATAACCACATAGCCAATCCCAATCAAACCGGTGACCGCCATAATCACCTTTTTACCGATTGAGGTCCGGTAAAGGTTTAAAACACCAACATTCATTACACCCATGTATAAGAACCTCCTTTTGTACATAGACCGCCGACCCTTAACCGCTGACCCCCCAAAGAACTCAGCTTTGAGGTCTACGGCAAATGGGCGGCGGCACCTTTATATTAATGAGGAACTGAAGAAACAAGCCGATCTTATATCCCCCAGTTCCTTTGTTGCCAATATTTCTCTTGTCGAAGAATTTGTGGGATTTTTTACAAACGGAATAGGCGGATTATACACTTTTTTAACCTGAGAGCAAACATTTTTTGGGCTTTTGAGATAATCTGTCCTCAAGGTTGAAAAAGTAGCCCCTAACTGCCGCTAGTTTCACTTTCTAATAAGGCCAAAGTGCGGTTAACAGCTTGAGTCAATTTCTCGCTCTCTTGCAAAATAATACCCAGAAATTGCTGACGCTGGGTCAGGGTTAAAGTGGGGTTGTCGTATAAAATCTCTGAAGCGGCTCGAATGGAGGTCAACGGGGTATTCAATTCATCGGTAACAATTGAAATCAAATCAGGTTTTTGGTTGTCTGTTTCGGCTATGGGTTCAGTAATGTTGGCAGGAGCTGCCTCGGGGAGAAGCGGAGCCGAAACAACGGTGGAAAGGGCACTCCAGGTATCCACTAATTTTTCATTCCAGTTAGAGCCGATCAGAAAAAGATAATATAAAAAACTTGAGGTTACATGCAATGGGGTTATCATTTTTCCTGCTTTAGACTTTTGGCTGGTGTCATGCTAGTGTGGACACTCAAGCCCGGAGCCAAACCCGGCTTCGCCACAAGAAAGTGATTAAAGGGCAATTTTTCTGTTTATTTTAACAGGGACCAGTTACATTCGAGTTACAGGCGTTAGGGTTAATGCTGAGGGTGATGGGGGCGCTGAAGCTGAGAATTATCGCAATGAATTCAAATTCAGCAGTGGTTTAACCCCTCATATCATCCGAATGATCTCTATCGCCTTCTTTCGCAGATAGCCCCAGGTCGCAAATAAAGTGCTGATCAGGGCTGCTGCCGCCATTAGAACGAGCATGTAGGGCGTTACAATCTCGTCAAAGGCGGCGATGGTGGGGGTTTCGCTGCGGAAGGCGTTGGAGAAGCGGAAGACATAGCCCAGGATAACTCCGGCCACAATGCCGGTCAGCGTGGCGCTGAGGGTCATCACCAGGGCTTCGCTGAGAAACATGCCGAAGAGGTGGCGGTTGGAATCGCCGATGGCTTTGAGCATAGCAATCTCGCTGCGGCGGGTGTAGACGGAAATATAGGTGACAACAAAACACCCCGAAAATTGCCAGCAAAAAACTGAGGCTGGTCAGCACCAAAATAACCACCCGAATCTGTTGGGCGCTGGCTTCGGCGGTCTCGATATCCTCCGGGGTGGAGCGGACGCTGACTTCTTCGCTCAGGCCGTAAGTTTTGCGCAGTTCGGTGGCCACCTGTTTAACGGCGGCATTGCCCACTTCCTCCGGCAACCCGGCGATACCAAGCCGCATGTTGGGCGCGGCCATCAGCCGCTCGACTATCGGATAGGCAGGGTCGTAGGGACCGTCCAGCGGGTCGCGGGTCAGCTCACGGAAAGCGGTCTGGTTGAGAAACAAGTCTGTCCGGCCATCCTCGGCCTGGGTGCGCTTGGAGGTAAAGCCATCGAAGCCGGAAAAGCGACCCAGCACCCCGACAATCCTGACCATGCGCTCGTGGTCCAGCCCTTCACCCTTCAACCGCAGGGTGTCGCCCACGCTCCGTTCAAAATATTCCGATAGACCCTGGCTGACGATGACCGCATTCGGGTCGGTTTGCACTTCGGCAAAACTGGCCGGACCCCCGGCAATCCACCTCACTCCTTCGGGATACGTAATTTCATTCAAATTGCCATCCAGCCCAAAAACGCGCACGCCGACGTCGCGCAGCCCCACATCGTCGCGCACCTGGGTGTCGAAACGATAGCTTACGGCGACGGTAGGGCCAAGCGCACCGTCGGCCCGGATTTCGCCCAGTAGTTCGCGGGTGAAGCGGTCTTTCACCTCGGCGGGCTGAGTCGGGCGGGGCGGGCCAGGGCGATTATCCTCCAGCAGCAGGGCTGCGCCCGTTTTGCGGATAATCAGCGGCGTGCCGTTGCTCACGCGGGTATCGGTGGGAGTATTGGCCGTTTCGATAGCCAGACTGGTGGCAAAAAAGGTCGGCAGGGTGGCGCTGATCACAATCATCAGGCTGATCAGGGTGTTGCGGTTCTGGCCGCGGATGATATTGCGCTGGGCAAAAAAGCCAATCGGGCCGTTGACCAGTTTGACCAGGGCAATCAACAGCCGTTCCATCGGCAGCGTGACCGGGAAAAAGATCAGCGAGGTGCTGACAATCAGCAGCAGCAGGGCGCTAAAAAAGAGCGACGCCAGCAGCCAGAGCACCCCGAAACTAAAGGCCAGCGGAAAAATAAAGAAGATCAGGGCCGGATAGACCAGTGCCACCAGGCCGCTCCAGAAAATTTTGACGTTGACATGCCGTTCCC
>JAAUSP010000251.1 GCA_012032575.1 Anaerolineales bacterium
TTGAACGTAGCCCGGCCAATCCGTAACAACATCGCCCGCGCCCCACGAGGTCCGTAAAAGTCTTCCACGGCATCTTCAATCGCTCCATATTCGGCAAACGTAGCCGCCATGTCCAGATTTTTGGGGGGATAACTGTTGATATATTTACCCAAGTTCCCGGCATTCAGCACCGCCTTGGTCCCGTTTTCTCCCATCACTTCCTCAATGGCCTCGAGCAGTACCCGCAGCGCCGCATTCGGCATCGGACGTTCTTCCACCATGGATAGCTCCCCCTCAGATAATATCGTTTAGCGATAAACCTTCTGCCCGTAAATAAGCTGTCAGCCCTTTTTTGTTGAGGGTACGCAGCGCCCGCGCCGACACCCGCAGCTTCACCATCCGGCCCAATTCGGGCACATAAATCCGTTTATCCTGCACATTGGGCAGCCAGCGTCGTTTGGTTTTATTCTGAGCGTGGGATACACGGTGACCCGACAGTGGTTTTTTACCACTCAATTGACATTTTCTTGACATATCACCCTCCAGCAATAAAAGTAAGGTCTTCACATTTCCGAGCTAACTCCAGCCAGGTTGCGGCTATTTCTTCGGCACGGATGGTGGACTTTTTGTGCCATGAGCGAATACAGCTTTGCCGGTAGCTCACGCCCAGTGTTTCCATCACCCACCGCTCGTAAGCCCCCAGCCAGTGCAGCGCTGCGGTCAGCAAGTGGATAGCCAGATGACCTTCTTCAGCCGTGTGCGGACTGTGGCAGATCGGCAGTTGCTCCTGCGTGTATGCGCTGGTCGGCAGGGCTGAGGCTAAGGTCAGGCGAGGTTTGAATTCGTACCGCTTCAAATAAAGATTCCCCCGTTCAAACTCGCCATAGAATAAGCCGAAGCCCCACAGAATCAGATTGTGGCCGGCTTGATCCTGAAAGGTGTAGACGCTGCTGCCGGTCTTACCTTCCGGCGGACGCTGGCGGGTAAAGCCATAGTGCAGCAGCAGATTACCCTCGGCCCGGCGGACATCACACCCCCAGCACCACATTTGCTGGTCCAGCAGTTCCCGGCCCAGCCGCTGCGCTTTGGCCGGCAGCGGCAGCCGCCAGCGCTCTGGGGAGGCTGAGTTTTGTTTAAGGGAATTGGTTTATGACGGCTCATTCGTTTTCGACCTAATTGAGATAATATCTCAATACAATGCAAAAAAAGAGAGTCAATTCAGCGGTTCTTTGTAAATATGAAACACGCTGTTTTCGTGGCCCATAGCTTTGCATTGCACTTGTTCCACCTTAAAATCCTTACCCCCGCTCACCCAGCGCAGCCCTTCCTGCAAAATCCCAATCGCGCCATAGCCCACCGGATGATCGGAGGTGCGGCCCCAACTCAGCGGGTCCTGATAGATAGTATAAACAAAATAGTCGTCTTCCTCGCGCACGTCAGAAGTTTGATCGCTGAATTTGCTAAAGGTTTCGGCCATAGCCTTCAACCCCACCTTGAGTTTGGTATTGAGAGGGATAACCTTAAACGCTAATTCGCTGGCCCCAATGACCGCGCCAAATTCACTCAATCCCTGGGCAAAAGAGGCTCGACCGGCCCGCAGCGCCAAGCCCCGCCCCCCGCGCGGCCCATACATGTCTTCAACGGCCTGATTGATGGCGCTGAAATCGGCAAAGTCAAACTCGCGGGCCAGGTTATTGGGTGGATAATTACCAATCAATTCGGGCAGTTTAGCCAGGTTGAGCACAGCCTTGACTCCATTGCTACCCATAACTTCTTCCAGGGCCATCAGGTAGATGCGGGCAATCTTATTGGGGTAGTATAGGCCACTCTTTTGAGGCATGCGTTGGGGCTACTCCTATTTTATCATCTCTTCTCATTCATAATTGAGATAATATCTCAATTATGAATAAAAAAACAAACAACAGCAAACCGAGTTTAATTGGCAGAACGCTCAATACAGGTGGCGCAGTCGAGCCAGCTTTCGCTGGGTAATTTCAACAAAGCGCTGGGACCCCGGCCCCGCTCGAATACCGGCCGGTAAAGCGTATTTCCACTGGGATAAACATGGCCGCAGGTGTGACAGCTAACCTGCTGATCCAGAACAATGGGTGTATAGCCGGTAATAACCCAGCCGGCGTGACCGGTATGAGCCGCCAGTGACTCCAGGGCCGAACGGACGGTCAACGATTTGTTGCCGCTGTAATATTTCTCGGCCAACTGCTCCAGCAGTTCAATGGTTGCTTCGTCAAAAGTAAAGTTAATCCGGCGCATTGGTGTGTACTATAGTGTGTATCAAGTGAGGCGATTTTATCATACCCCCTAGCATTTGTCAAGACCGCAAAAGATTTGCTGAGTATGATGATGACTAAAAGTCTATCCGAAAACCTAGCAGCGGCGGCTCTCACGCCGCCGTTGGCCGGGCGTGGAAGCCCGACCCGCTAGTTTTCGGATAGGTTCTAAGCCCAATTTTGAGTCTTGACAAATCAATATATTTATAATACAATCGGTTTGTATAACGATGTATATATCGTTATATATTTCGATGTAAACTATAGAACTTTTATCAGAGAGGATAAACATCTCCCCCCAGCACCCTTTGCAGGATTTTTGCACAAAAACCTGTGGGTTGCGCTCGATGCCTCTCTTGATGCAATCCATTAAACCCAGTCAAAAATCCAGACGCCAATTAATGCCTCTGAGTAAAGGGAAACGTTTATGACCAATCCACCTATAGAAAATGTCCTCGAGCTACGTGGTGTGACCAAAGGTCTTTACGATATTTCAGGGCGCACCATTAACAGCGAAGTCAGTGTGCTTAAATCGGTAAATTTTGAGGTGCGCCGGGGTGAAGTGCATATCTTACTGGGCGAAAACGGCGCGGGTAAATCCACCTTGATGAAGATTTTATGTGGGGCGATTCCGGCAGACACCGGCCAGGTTTTGCTCAAAGGCCAGGAAGTTCGGGTTGACCAGCCACGTAAAGCTCAGGAGCTTGGCGTCAGCCTGGTGGCGCAAGAATTCAGCCTTTGCCCTAATTTGAATGTGAGTCAAAGCATCT
The DNA here is from genome assembly GCA_012032575.1 of Anaerolineales bacterium. Next base: position 3,038 of record JAAUSP010000251.1, read on the forward strand.
TTCTGGGACGAGAGCCGGTTAAAGGTTTGTTTCAAACGGTTGACACCAGCCAGCTAAACCAGGCTGCGCAACATTACCTGTCGCGCTTGGGCGTAGATATTGACCCCACAGCCCGCGTCAAAGATTTAACAGTGCCCCAACGTCAAATGGTTGAAATAGCCAAAGCCTTATCCCACAACCCGGAAATTCTGGTTATGGACGAACCGACCGCCGCCCTGGCCGACGACCAGGTTGAGCGCTTGTTTACCGTTATCCGGGAACTCAAGCGGCAGGGAGTTAGCATCATCTACATTTCGCATCGCCTGGGCGAGCTGCATCAAATTGGCGATAGAGTCACGGTGCTGCGCGACGGGCAGACGGTTGGAACCGTAAATATAAATGAGACTTCTGTGGATGCCCTGATTGAGATGATGGTGGGCCGGACGATCTCCGACATGTTTCCCCGAACTCCGGGGAACCCCGGCCCGATGGCGCTGGAAGTGATAAATCTGGAGCGGCGCGGTATTTTGCACCAGATTAACCTGAATGTCCGCTCCGGCGAAATTGTGGGGCTGGCCGGTATTGTTGGCGCGGGTCGTTCTGAGTTGGCGCGAGCTATCTTTGGCGCCGATCCCTTCGATGCCGGCGAGATTAAAGTTTTTGGCAAAAGTATCAAAGCAGGAACACCTCAAAGTTCAATCCGGCAAGGCATTGGCTTGCTGCCCGAAGATAGACAGCGGCAAGGTATTGTGCCTCTCGTCTCCGTGGCTGATAATATGGTCCACGTGGCCATGGGGAAGTTAGCCTGGCATGGCTGGTTGGGGCATGGCAAACGCCGGGAGGTGGCCAAAAAGTATATCAACCAATTGGATATGGCGGTTTCCTCGACCGATCAAGAGGCTCGTTTTCTGAGCGGCGGCACCCAGCAGAAATTGGTGTTGGGCAAATGGCTGTGCGCTGCCTCGCGAGTTTTTATTTTTGATGAACCAACCCGAGGGATTGATGTGGGTGCTAAAACCGCTATCCACAGCTTGATGAACGAGCTGGCAAACCAGGGTGCAGCCATTTTCATGATTTCCTCCGAGTTACCGGAAATCCTGGGGATGAGTGACCGAATTTATGTAATGAACAAAGGGCGAGTGGTGGCCGAACTTAAACGAGGTCAAACCAGCAGCGAAGAGATTTTGGGCTTTGCTATGGGCAAACATGAGTTGGAGCCAGCCTGAATTTGAGCTATGAAGCCCTCGATACCAGGGAAAGGAGGATACAAATCAGGAATATTCATTAGCTAAGTTTGAGTTTATGGTTAGAAAAAATTTTTGCCATCAAGTATAACGATGTACACACCGTTATACAACAATTCAAGGAGGAATTTACAAATGCAAACCAAAAATAAATCCATCATTGCCGCGATTCTATTGGTCCTGTTGCTGGTCGGCGGGCTGATTACGGGCTTTACCCAAAAAGCTCTGCCCCTGCAGTTTGGCAAAGAAGGTACACCTAAAGTAGCTGTAGTGGTCAAAACCCTGACCGGTGACGTATTTCAATTGAAAATGGCCGAAGCCGCGCGTGACCGCGCCATCGCCCTGGGCGCAGAGGCCGAAATTTACCAGGCCGGCGGCCAAACGGCCGTCAATCAGATGGTCAGTATCATCGAAGACCTGATTCAGAAGCAGGTTGATATTATTATCATCAGCCCCCTGGATCGTAAAGCGGTTGGACCTGCCTTTGAGGAAGCCAAAGCGGCCGGCATCATCATCGTGCTGATGGATCAGGGTGCTGATGGGCAGGATTACGCCACCCTGTTGGCGACCGACAACTACAAAGCCGGGGCCTTAGCTGCCGACTACGCCCGTGAACTCTTAGCCGATCAGGGCAAAATTCTGGTGGTTGAAGGTGCGCCCGGGAGTGAAGCCGGCGACCGACGGCGCGATGGTTTCAAAGAGAACGTGGTCAAGGGCGGCATTGAAATTGTTGGCTCGCAGTCGGGCATGTGGACCACCGAAGGCGCGATGAAGGCGATGGAAAATATGCTCCAGGCTCACCCCGAAGCCGAACTGGTCTACTCTTGTTCAGACGTGATGGTGGCCGGTATTCTCGAAGCCATTAAGAATGCCGGTAAAGAAGACCAGATCAAAGTTATCAGCTTTGACGGCTCTTCGGTGGGCATCGAGTTTATCAAGGCCGGCAAAATTATGGCGACGATGGCCCAGTATCCGGTTCGGAACGGGGTTTTGGCCGCCGACATCGGGTTAGGGCTGTGGCACGAGACCATCAGTGCCGACGCTTTGCCCAAGTATATTGATACCGGCACCAACCTGATTACCATTGACAACGCCGACGAGGCGCTGAAGGAATCCTTCTAGGTCTTCATTCTTGCCTTTCAGGTGATGAAGACGGCAACCCTTTGCCGTCTTCATCACCCCTGGTGGCCCATATACCAATAAGGATACAAGATTATGGAAGTTTCTGACAAGGCAGATATAAAACAAGACCCCTTCTCTTTGGTACAGCTTTGGCTTAACAGCGAATTCATTCAGCGGTTAAGCCGGTCCGGGATTGTATTCTGGCTGCTGGGGCTGACCATATTCCTGGCCCTGCTTTCGCCTAATTTTTTACCGTTTCTAATTTGTTGACCATCCTGACCCAATCTTCAATTATTGCCATTATGGCTGTGGGCATGACCTTTGTCATCGTCTCAGCCGGGATTGACCTTTCGGTGGGCAGCCTGGCCGGTTTTTCCTCCATTACAATGGGGATGCTGGTTGTTTCAACCACGATGTATCGTGACCCGGCGGCGCTGCTAGACCTGGGACAAGACCCCTGGGTTATCTCCAGGGCCGTAATCGGAGCGCTGGCGGCGGCTGTAATCTGTGGCGGAATTAATGGGCTGTTAATTACCCGTTCCGGGTTGCCGCCTTTCATTGCTACCCTGGGGATGCTGGGCATTGTGCGCGGGGTAGCCGCTTATGTCAGCGCCGGTTACCCGGCCTATGGCCTGCCAGAGCCGCTCAAATTTCTCGGCCAGGGCAAGATCAGCGGTATCCCGATGCCGATCATCATCATGATCATAACCGCGATCATCGGCCATTTTGTGCTAACCCGGACCACGTTTGGAGCCAGTGTTTTTGCCATTGGTTCAAACCGTGAAGCCGCCGACTGTCGGGGATTAACGTCAAGCGCGTTGAACTTTTTATTTATATGCTCAACGGCTTGCTGGCCGGCCTGGGCGGCATTGTTTTAAGCGGCCGCTCTAACCTGGCTCACCCTGATGCAGCTTTAGGATTTGAACTGTTTGTCATTGGCGCGGTGGTGATGGGCGGCACGTCGCTGATGGGCGGGAAAGGCGGCGTATTGGGTGCCGTTTTAGGCGCAGTGTTGATGGCCGAAGTACAGAATGGCATTAACCTGCTGGACATCCCCGTCAACCTGATGCAGCCAATTTTGGGGGCAGTGATTGTTCTGGCCGTGTTCTCGGACCAGTTGCAAAAAAGAAGAAAAGTGAAAAGGGGCTAATCATGCTTAAAGAAAAAATAGCCGATACCCGCCAGCGATCAATATTTGATAGACTCGGTGAACTGCGCATTTTCCTGTGGTTAATTGTTATCGCCCTCATTTTCTCATTTCTATCACCCAATTTTCTTAACCCGGGCAACCTGCTCAATATTGCCAAACAATCCTCTATTGTGGCGATTGTGGCGATTGGTATGACTTTTGTGATTATTACCGGGGGAATTGATCTTTCGGTGGGTAGCCTGATCTCTTTTGTGGGAGCGGTCACGGGCTGGGTTTGGTTGACCACCAATAATATATTCCTGGCTATTCTGGCCGGCCTGCTGACCGGAGTGGTAGCCGGGCTGATTAGCGGCCTCCTGGTGGGTTACGCCAAGCTGCCACCCTTTATTGCGACCTTCGGCATGATGGGGGCCGGGCTGGGCTTGGCCTTTGTATTAACGCCGACCAGCGTGGGTGATTTCCCCAAAGCCTTTGAATTTTTTGGCAACGGCAAAATAGCCGGCATTCCTACGCCGATCATTTTAACCGTGCTGCTGGCTATCATCGCCCAGTATTTTTTAAAGCGGACCCGCTATGGGCTGCGCTTGCTGGCTATTGGCGGCAGCGAACAATCGGCGCGGCTGGCCGGGATTGATGTGGCTCGCTATACCACCAGTGTTTACGTGTTAAGCGGCCTGGTTAGTGCTGTGGGCGGGCTGGTGTTAGTGGCCCGGCTGCGTTCCGCCTATCCGGGGGCCGGACAGGGCTACGAGTTGTTAGTAATTGCGGCCACGGTGATTGGCGGCGTTGATTTGATGGGTGGCTCCGGCAGCGTGATCAGCTCTATTGCCGGGGCGCTGCTGATTGGCATGATTCAGAACGGTTTAAATCTGTTTGGCGTCGAGCCGTTTATGCAGCAAATTGTGACCGGCTGTCTGATTGTGATTGCGGTTTTGGCCAACCAAACACGGGGAGGCAGCCTCTGGCAGCGGGCGTGGCTTCGCCGGGCCACCTCGCCTCAATCTTAGGAGGAGTTCAACAAAATGTGGTTTAGCCTATTTACAAAAAGGGAGATATTTTGATGTCCGATAATGGAATTCCTGCAACGATGCGCGTGCCCCGATTTTTGGGCAAGGGGGAAATTGATTTTATCGAGAAGCCCGTACCGGAGCCTGGCCCCGGTCAATTGCTGCTTCAGGTCAAGGCCAATGCGTTGTGCGGCTCGGAACGCCCGCAGTTTTTTCAAGGCTCTGCTGTAACCCCCGGCCATGAAGCCGCCGGGGTCGTGGTTGCCGCTGGCCCCAACACCCAGACCGCGCTGGGAACACCGGGGGTGGTCTTTTTAATGGATTTTTGTGGTGAGTGTCGCAGTTGCCGGCTTGGTATGACCAATCAATGTTTGCGCAAACGGGGCGATATGGGCTTTAATAAGGATGGCGGCTACGGTGTTTACGAGCTAATCAATGAGAATATTTTCTTTCCCATTGACCCGGATATTTCTTTCACTGATGCTACGGTGCTGCTGGACATTATGGGGACCAACGGGCACGGGATTCGGCGGGCTAAGTTGGTCCACCCCGATATTCAATCGCTGCTGGTGGCCGGCGCCGGTCCAATTGGCCTGGGTATGCTGGCAATGGCCAAAATCACCTGGGGCCACGACTTTCCGGTGGCGATTTTTGATATTGTTCCGTGGCGGCTCAAGTTAGCCGAGCAACTGGGCGGCCTGCCCATTGATCTCAGTCAGCAAACCCTCGCCGAAGGGTTACGCACGCATGATTTACCGGCCATTGATGTGGCCGTTGATACCAGTGGTAAAGGGGCCGCCCGGCAGGCCTGTCTCAATGCTCTGGCGCAACGAGGGGTGCTCGTCTGTATTGGGCATGGCGAAGGGTTGACCGTCACCGTCTCCCCTGACCTCATTGCCACAGAGCGAGCGGTGTTGGGCAGCGAGTATTTTTGTTACAACGAACTCTCCGCCAACCTGGAACTCTTGAGAAAACACCGCCCCTATCTCAATCAAATCATCACCCATTGCTTGGGGGTATCTGATATTCAAAAGGCGTTTGAACTTTTCTTTGCCGGAGATACCGGCAAGGTTATTATCGAACAGTGAGATAGGCTAATGAACCCAACCAAACGTATTTTAGTGACCGGCGCTGCCGGTAAAGTGGGTCAAACCTTCATCCGCCGGCTGTTTGAAGCCCCCAAATTTGATGATTTTATCGTGCGTGCTTTATGTCATAACCGTCTGCTGGAAGCGCATGACCGGCAAGAAGTAATCAAGGGTTCTATCGAGAACCGTGACCTGGTTGAAGCAGCTTTGGCGGATGTGACCCACGTGTTACACCTGGCCACCAGCAAAGAAACCCCGGAAACCATTATGGATGTCGCGGTCAAGGGGATGTTCTGGATGCTCGAAGGCTGCCGCAGCAGCCCCACGTTTAAGCAGTTCATGCTGATTGGCGGCGACGCCGGGATGGGGCATTTTGTCTACCCCCATCCCATTCCGGTCACCGAAACCCAAAAACACAGCGCCTATCCGGGCTGTTATGCCTTGTCTAAAGTGCTGGAAGAGGTGATGCTGGAACAGTATTACATTCAGTATGATCTCAACGGCTGCTGTTTGCGTGCCCCCTGGATTATGGAAAAGGACGACTTCAAATACCAGCTTTCCTTTGGTGAGGATGTTTTTGGCGGGCCGCGCTGGCGAGAGCTGGTGGGGCCGGAGCAGGCCGATGAATATGTCAAAACCCAAACCATCCCCATCATGCTGGACCCGGCCGGTCAACCGGTTAAACGCAACTTTGTGCATGTTGAAGATTTAGTCAGCGCCATTTTATCCGCCATAGATCATCCGCAGGCCCGGCAGCAAACCTTCAACGTATGTATGGATGAGCCGGTAGATTACGGGCAGTTGGGGAAATATTTGGCCGAAACACGCGGGCTGCCAACCGTCCGCTTACAGACCCCCTACCATTCAACCTGGTTGGATAACACCAAGGCCAAATTTCTCCTGGGCTGGCGACCGGTTTACGACCTGCCCAAAATGGTCGAGGCCGCCTGGAACTATCAACGGGCCGCAGAAGATCCCCGGATTATCTGGTATCCGGGCTAAATTTACCCATTGCAGGCGGTTTTTATCTGCCTGTTTGCTAAGTGATAACATGACCCCAGGAATTGTCTTCGACATCAAAGAATTTGCCGTTCACGACGGACCCGGCATCCGTACCACTGTCTTTTGAAGGGCTGTCCGCTGCACTGCTCCTGGTGCCACAATCCCGAAGGGCGGTCACCCCGGCCCCAAGTAATGCACAGCCCGGCCGGTGCTCGCCCGGCTGGCCGAGAATATACACCGGCGGAATTGGCCCACCTGCTGAATCGCCAGGCGGCGATCCTGAAAGCCTGCGGAGGGGGTGTCACCTTCTCTGGCGGAGAACTGCTGATGCAGGCTCACTTCGTAGCCGAAGTTGTTGACCTGCTGGATGGTTTGCACGTCTTGCTGGACACATCGGGCTATGGCAGCGAGCAGGATTTTCGCCTGGTGCTGCAACGAGCCGACCTGGTGTTTTTCGATTTGAAGCTGATGGACCCGGAGGCCCACCGGCAGTATACCGGCGTTGATAACGATCTGATCCTGCA
>JAAUSP010000252.1 GCA_012032575.1 Anaerolineales bacterium
AGGGGGTAGGGTTGCAGGCAGCGGTGGGCTGGCTGCACCGGCAGCACAGCCGGTCAAAAAAATTAAACCAGGTAAGACTATTATCTTGAAAAAAGCTTGACGTTTGCTGTAATTCATAAAGCGTCATTGTAATCTGAAAGTGAGGGCAAAACAAAATGAGGAGACTCCCGCGATAAGAAATCTCCTCAAAACGTGTTGCGTCTTGCGTGTTCCGTGAAAAGCATGTGACGCAACACGCAACACGCAACATAGATCAAAGTAACTACTCAGCCCTCATGTCATTTCGAGGCCGTAGGCCGAGAAATCTCTATCGCGCTACATCGGCTTCGAAGATTTCTCCCTTCGGTCGAAATGACATGCCTGAATAGTTACTTTTTTATTTGGAAGCATCCGCGTGAAATTCCAGCTCAATCTGGCCCACCCGAATCACATCGCCGTTCTTGATTTTCTTCTTTTGGTGGGGCGCTACTTTGGCTCCGTTGATAAAGGTACCGTTGGTGCTGCCCAAATCTTCCACCGACCAGTCATCGCCCTGGCGGATCAATTTGCTGTGCAGGCGCGAAACGCCGGCCTGGCTGCCGCCATACGGCCCCAAATCAATATCGGGTTTGGAGTCTTTGTGGGTGCGGCCAATGACGAGTTCAGTTCGCCCGGCGGTGGAAATTTCCTTGCCGGTAGCCGGCAGCTTGAGCCGGACTTTGACCTCTTGCAGGCTGTTAATTTCGTCAGTATCAATGAGGCTGGTAGTTTCTTCTCTTTTGGGCCGCTGTCGGGGTGGCGGTGGCTGAGTAGAAAACGAACCGCTGAGTTCAAAACGTGCTTCGAGCAAAGCCTGAGAGAACTCTTCCATGGTCTGGTAGCGGTCGTCGGGTTCCTGCGCCAACGCTTTATCCAGGACAGGCACAAACACCGGTGACACCTTAGGATTGGCCGTCAACAGTGGAATGGGCGGGTCGGTCAGACGGGCCATCAGGAAATCAAAGGCGGTTTGCCCCTGAAAGGGCAGCTTGCCGGTCAAAAGGTTATAAAGCACAATTCCCAGCGAATAAATATCGGCCCGGCCATCAATAGTGGTACTTTCCTGAATTTGCTCCGGGGCGGCATAAGCCATCGTCCCCAACACCTGGCCGGGCATGGTCAGGTTGGGTGTGGCCGAGTGCTGTAATTTGGCCAGGCCAAAGTCGGCCAGCAGCGGGACATCTTCGCGCAGCATCAAAATATTGGCCGGTTTAATATCCCGGTGAATCACGCCCTGCTTGTGGGCAAAAGCCAATGCCTTCGAGACCGGAATAAGCACGGTAAGGGCTTCCTCCCCGGAGAACGGTTCGTTGGGCTTCATCATTTTCTCCAACGACCCTTTGGGGACAAATTCCATAATAATATAGGCCCACCCGCCATCCCGATCTTCGCCATAACCGTAAATGGTCAGGATATTGGGGTGGCGCAGGGCGGCAATAGCCTGGGCCTCCTGGCGAAAACGGGCCAGCAGCTTTTCCTCGCCGTCGCCCGAGGCCATAATCGGCATAACTTTGATGGCTACCCAGCGGGACAGCTTCTCGTCGAAAGCCTTGTAAATACTGGCCATGCCGCCGGCGCCGACCAGTTCCTTTAATTCATACCCGCCAAAGGAGCGACCAATCAGGTCTTCCATAACTCATCCTCTCACAACACGGTGTTTTCCACCCTGTTATTATAACACAGCTAGAGATGCAGTTCAAAAGGAAATCAGTACCGGATGGCTCAACGGCCACGATTGCCGACCGGCCAGGTTTTGAAGAAAAACCATTCGCCAAAAGCCACATCGGCCCGGCTGGGCGGGACACCGAGGTTGGTAATATCGGTTCGGGAGAGGGCATAGAGACAGCCGCCCGTCGGATCGTCGCGTGCTTTGATCACTCGCCGGGCGATGTCCATAAATTCCTTACTGGGCGACATATCTGGCCGGTAGCCAAAAAAACCGTGCGAGACCACGGCATAGGTGTCGCCATAACTGGGGTGCAGCAGCCGGTTCTTGGCTACCCAACCGACCATATAAGCCGCCTCTTTATCCCCCGGCGACTCACCCTGCATAATCCGGGCCAGATCGAGCACCGTCAATTTGGGAACCCATAACGGCAGCGGCAAACCTGGCAGGGAGGTAGGGCGGGGAGTATAAATACGGGTGGGTACCACCCCGTCAAATGCCGGCGTTCCGGTGGCGGTGGGGATAATTTCACGAGTGGGGCTGGGTGTCCAGGTAGGGGGCAAAACAAAACCCCGCGTGGCAGCCATTTCGACAATGATCGGGGCCAGGGCAACCGGCGCAGGCCGCTTGGTTAACAGCGGCAAAAAAAGGAAAGCAACAATCCAAATAAAAATAATGAAGCCAAAAAGGCCCAGAAACAGAAACACCCCTTCGGGGGTTAACTTTCTACGCGGTTTCGGAGCGTAACCCATTCAAGCGATCACCCCCAGTTTGACTCCGCTGAGCCGCGCCGGGTTGAACCAGGCCAGCGAGCGGCCAAACCACTCGGTTGAGGAAATCAAGCCAAATTCACACCTGGCTGCTTCAAAATCGGCTGTGCCCAGCAAAAAAGCGCACGGTGACGGGCCAAATCGCGCCAGGCGCTGCGCCAGCCAGTCAGCTTTAGCCAGCGGTGCAGCCAGCGTGACCGGCGTTCCAGCGAAATGGGCCAGTCTGGCCGGGAAGTCGGTATCTTGTTGGAGTTGGGGAACGGACCAGCCATAGGCCCGGCGAAAAAGATCAATCGTGTCGGCCAGATGTTCCACCCCCAGAATGACCTGGGCTACCCCGGTCAATCGGCCGGCCACACCCGCCGAGGGCTGCACCCGCCACTCACGCGGGGTAATATCTTTGATCATAAAGGGGAGGGTCGCGCCGGCGCCTTCATCGCCCAAAAAAGCCAGGTCCCATTCAACCAGTCTGCCGTCGGGCCGGCGGCGGTGCATATATTCCGGCCCTTTCACCGTAATGCCCAAAGCTTTCAATCGGGCGGCTTCGGCGGCCACATCATCACTTTGCACCGCCCAGGCACACGGGCCGCCGTTGCCGGCAATTTGCTCGGCCCAAAAGATGGTCTCTCTGGGTTCCGGTTCCAGGGAAGAGATCAACTCCATATAGGAACCATCGGTAAAGCCCAACAGGGCCATGTGGGTGATGCCGTTGGAATGAGGTCCACCGTAATCTGTCGGCAACCCCACCCCGGTGAAGGCTTGCTCCATCGGGGCCAGAGCCGGCCCGGCGATGGTCACATGGTCAATGGTGAGAGTGGTTGGCATTGATTTATCCAACATCAAAAATACAGGGAACAGAGGGCACTAAAGGAACTGAAGGAACTTATTGCTTTAGTTCCCTCCATGCCTTTAGTTCCTTTCTTCTAATAACAAGACCCGGAGCAGGGCGGAGGCCAGACGGAAGGCGGTCCTACCTGCGGATAGGGATACCGCGACGGCGGCGCAAACAGCGGACGTGGAATGATCAGGGTCGAAGTCTTTTCCAGGTTCGCATTCTCCGCTAACCCGTTCACATACGCCAACAGGTCCACCTTCATCGCGCACTGCTCGGCAATGCCAGCCAGCGTGTCACCCGACTGAACCACGTACACGTTCGGCCCGCTGCCGTAATCCCGCGGAATAAACAACACTTGCTGCGGGTAAACGTACCCCGGCGGGTTTAAATCATTGACCAAACTGATAAACCCCGGATCGGGCAAGTTGCAGAAACGGGTATCCTTATCACACATCCTACCCAGGTTGGCCAGGGTTTCCCCAGGCTGCACCCGGTAACAAAAACCCTGCGTTGCCCCAGGTGGAATAAATACTTGCGGTCCGGGTGGGGTGTTGGTTGGCGTCGGCGTGGGAATTGGGGTAAAAGTGGCTGAGGGGATGGGGGTCGGCGGGATGGGAGTCGGGGTGGGGGTGCCAGGAATTGAAGTGGGGGTAAAGGTAGCGGTTGGTGTCCCTGGGGCCAGGGTATTGGTCGGGGTGCTGGTTAAGGTGGCTGTATTGACCGGCCCACCGGCCCCAACCGTAATCTGGCCGGTTTGGCTGGTGACGGGAATGGGTTGGGCCTGGCCGTCGGCCAGGAGGACACGGGCAAAGGTTAGATCACTGGTTCCATCGGCAAGCCCCTGAAAAGTGACTCGAGCTAATACGCCGCTGCCGCTCACAGCCTGGGCCGGCAACTGCCGGAGCGCCTCTTCCAGGCTGCGAATATTTGAGAAATCGCCGCCTTGAGATTGAGAACTCAACTGGACCACCGCATATTGCAGGGTACCGGCGCTGTTTGAAACCTCATTGCGTGCCACAAAATCAGGCCGGGGAAAGTCGCCCGGCTGAATCTGAATTCCATCTTTGCCGGTATCGGCGTCCACCACTTGCAGCACCGTCGGGTCGAATTGAATCTGTATTTCGGCCCCGGTCATATTGGTGACATTATCAATGGCAATATCAAACGTTTGCGTCCCGCCCACGCTCAGTTGAGTGGTCGCCGGGGCAAAGCGAATAACAGTCCCGACCTGAACTATGGCCGCAGCGCCTGCCGCCGGCGGCGCAAATTGATCAATATCCCCGGCAGACTGCTCGTCGCGGGTAATATCGCACCCAATGAGGCCCAGCCCAAAAAACGCCAGGCAAATAAAGGAGATGAACCTGTTCATGGAGTACCTCCGGCCTACAAAAACAGCATATCAACCAACAACATGTAAAAGAATGGACCAAAAGAGATTTTGTTCTGTCAGCCCACTTTATTATCAACTAATCCACTATGCCTTGTAAGGATGATACATTATGTCGAGTTTTTTGCAAGGAGCAGCGACGAGATAGGCATGCATGAATTGAAGGAGCCGCTAAAATTAATCAGGGCGTCAGTCCCATGGGCTTTATGCCGGTTTTATGGAGGCTGATTCCGTACAGGCCGAAACATATAATTGGACAACAACTGTCCATAGTGGAAACGTCATCTGATGAGAGAAATCCACTATCCCCAGAAGAAACAAGAAAGGGACAATCATGATCCGCAATCTTAGCCTGTTCAGAAAACTTACCCTCATCGCCCTCCTGATCCCGCTGGCTACCGCCGCAATTGCCGGTATTGCCTTAAAAGGTGTTGGAGTTATCAAGTATGAATACAATAATTTGTACGGTTTCATGCTCATCCCGATTATGGCGCTTGATGAGGCAAACTTACAGCGCCAGATTGTAGAAGGCGGGGTACTCGATTTGACCCGGCCTTTTATCTCGGCCAAAGAGCGGACAGCCCTGATCGAAACCATCAGCACGGCGGATCAGGCAATGGTAGATGTCATCACGCGCTACGAAGCAGAGTGGCTGACCACGCTCAGCCCGGAATTTACGGCAGTACTGGCAGCACAGGGCCAGCAAGACCTCCAAACTGACGAGGCCAATGCCCTGGCCCAATTTCGCACGGCCTACCAGGATTATTTGCCCAGGCGCGATGCCCTGTTGGCCGGCGAGTCGGCCAGCCTGACCGCTCTGGAAAGTGATCTGGCCCAAATGCGCGCTGCTTTTGAAACACTGGTCCAGGTTAATCGTAAGTTTGCCGACCTCTCCAACGCCAGCGCCCAAAATGCCATTGCCTCTATCCATTGGCAATTGATTATCGTCAGCATCCTGGCCAGCGTGGTTGGGCTGGGGGTAGCCTGGGGTGTGACCCGCCTCATTGTCGGCCCCATCAAGCTCATGACTCAAGCAACCCGGCAGTTGGCCGATGGTAAATTGGATGTCTCCCTGCCGGCTGAGTCCAGAGACGAGATAGGACAGATGACCCATTCTTTCAGCCAAATGGTGGCCTATTTGCAGGCAATGGCCGGAACCATCAATCAACTCGCCCAGGGCAACCTGACCGTCAAAATGCAGCTCGCTTCAACCGAAGATGTGTTGGGGCAAACTGTTGCCCGGATGATTGAGCAGCTTCGAGAACTGGTGAGTCAGGTGGCTCAGAACACCGGCGGGGTTGGTGCATCAGCCATGCAGCTCTCTGCCGCCGCTGAACAAGCCGAACAGGCGACTGCCCTGATCACAACCACCCTCCAGCAAATATCTATCGGCGTTACCCAGCAGACAGAGAGTATCGCCGATGTTGCTGCTTCAACCAGGCAAACGGAGCGGGCCGTAGAACAAGTAGCAGCCGGCGGTCAGGAACAAGCCGCAGCTATTGCCAAATCAGCCCAAATCACCCATCAGATCGCAGCAGTCATGCGGCAGATAACCAGCAATGCTCAAACCAGTGCGAGCAGCGCGGCGGCTGCGGCGGAAACCTCGCGGAACGGGGCCGGTATCATCGAGGCGACCGTTAAGGGCATGGAAACGATGCGGGTCAAGGTTGACCAGTCAGCCCGAAAAGTCCACGAAATGGGCCGGCACTCGGAGCAGATCGGGCTGATTGTCGAGACGATCAGCAATATTGCTTCTCAGACAAATTTATTAGCCCTCAATGCGGCCATCGAAGCGGCGCGGGCCGGAGGGCACGGGCGGGGTTTTGCGGTGGTGGCCGATGAAGTCCGCAAATTGGCTGAGAAATCGGCCAATGCCACCCAGGAGATTGCAGGCCTGATCAAAGGTATTCAACAGACTGTGGCCGAAGCCATGTTGTCAATGGAGGAAGGGGCAGTCGCGGTGCAAGAAGGTGTAGCCCGAGCTGATCAGGCCGGGCAATCCCTCTACCAAATTTTGCAGGCCATCGAAACAGTGGCCGATCAAGTCTCAGAAATCTCGGCAGCGGTTCAGCAGACAAATAATTCCACGGCTGAACTGGTCAAAGCGATGGAGACAGCATCGGTCATCGTCGAAGAAAATGGTGCAGCAACCGAAGAAATGACCGCCGGTTCAAATGAAGTGGCCCGCTGGATTGAGGTTATTGCCAGCGTCAGCGAAGAGAACAGTGACTCGGTGGAAGAAGTCAGCGCCCTGGCCCAGGAGGTAAACGACCAGGCTGCCCAGGTGAGCGCCTCGGCCCAGGCTCTAAGTGACATGGCTCAAGCCTTGCAGCAATTGGTGGCCCGGTTTAAGCTTGCCGATGAAGAGCCAGACCTTCCTGAAGCCCTGCCAGCCAATCCCGTCGAAACCGAAGCGATTACGGTTGCTCTCGCTGCTCATCCGAACGAGGAAGAAGCTAAAATACCTTCACCGTTAACTGAAAATGGCCGGTATTGATTTTTTGGTATTACTCCCTTGAATTTAACCCTGTAGGGATTTCTCCCTGCGGTCGAAATGACATGTCCTCAACGGCTTCCCCCTACTCCCTACTTCCTACTCCCACCCCGCCACCGGACCACGCAGATTGTAATTGCTGGCGGCGATAGTCAAATCAAAAATATCTACAATCCCGTCGGCGTTGACATCGGCGGTGGGGTCGTTGCTGCGATAGTGGACGGCCATAAACGCCAAATCCAGAATATTAATGACCGCATCCTGCACCACGTCACCACCGGGCAGGGTCAGGGTGCCGATGTCGCCCTGTGGCGCGTCTTTTTGACCGATGAGATAGGCCGGCTGGACGGCTTGCAGGCAGAGAAACGCCTGCTCGGATGAAGGAACAACCTCAAAGCGGCCTGCGGTATCAGTGACGGCGGACGGTTCGCCCGTAACCGACGAAGTACAAGGCGTGTCGCTCAGGTATATGCCGGTGCCGCTGTGATCGGTGCGGCCTTGCAGCAGCACTGTGCCGGAGAGTGGCGTGACCTGCCCGACCACGACCCGTGTGACGGCAGCCAGGGCATCGAGCCGGGGGATGACTCGTCCGGTGCGGCTGTCGGTGATGGGCCGGCCGGTTTCTTTCAAAATTGTTTCCAACTCGGCCACCGTTAAATTGGGGTTGGCTTGTAATAACAAAGCCGCCACCGCTGCCGCGTGCGGGGTAGACATCGAAGTGCCGGATTTGGTGGCTTCACCACCGCCCAAGCCGGTAGAGCGGACCAGCACGCCGGGAGCCAACAAATCCAGTTCCGGGCTGCTGTTACTGGAACAGGCTATCTGATCGGCCACAATGTTCTGGTCGCTGCACGTTGGCCAGCCCAAACCGGCCAGCGGGCTGTCGTACACATTGCCCACTGCCACCACCCCCGACACACAGGCGGGAGCCATCAGCGCGTCGGCCTGGCCGCTGTTGCCGGAAGCGGCAAAAACGGTGATCCCCGCCTGCCGGGCCGCCGCCACAGCCGCTGCGTAAAGGGTGGTGTTGGCATCGGCCCCATCACAGACCCCGGCGTAGCTGCCGCCGCCCAGGCTCAGATTGATCACCTTTACATTCAATTGAGGCTGGTTGGCGACAACCCAATCCAACCCGGCCAGCACATCCGAGGTAAAACCGGACCCGTTTGGCCCTAACACCCGCACCGCCACCATTTCGGCGGCGGGGGGCCATGCCCTGCGGGCTGGTTTGGCCCCGGCCGGCAATGATCCCGGCCACGTGGGTTCCGTGCCCGTTTTGATCCTGGGCGCTGTCGCTCTCGGCATTGCTGTCGGGCAGGCAGCCGCCGTTGCGATTGAAACAATGTTGGGCGACGAGGCTGGGAGACAGATCAACGTGAGCAGTATCCACGCCGGTGTCCAGCACCGCCACCCGCACCCCGGCCCCGTTCAAGCCAAAATCCTGCCAGACTGCATCCGCGCCGATGAGGCTGGCGTTGGGGGTCACATCGGCGATTTCGACCGGCAAATCCAGGGCAATGGCGGCGACTTCGGGCTGCTGGCGCAGCGCATCCAGGCCGGCGGAGGTAACTTCGCCCACCAGGCCGGGTAAAGTCTGATAGGTTTGGATGACGCTGAAATCATGGGGGGCTACAGCCTGGATTACGCTTTCCTGGCTCCGGGCAATTTGACCGGCCTGGGCTGCGCCGGCCTCAACCGGGTGCAAAACGACAATGACGCGGGCCGTGGGGTTGGCAGCAAGGGCGGATTCAACGTCGGTGGGAGATTGAGCCAGGGCGATGTGGCCGGGTAAGACCAGCCAGAGCAAACCAAGCAGTGAATAGAAAATTCTTTTGTAAGCAGTCTTCATTTTTTTAATCCCTCAATCGGGGTATCAAGCTGTTGCAATTCAGCCTGAGCCTGGACGTTACCCGGCTCAAGGGCCAGCGCCCGTTGAAAACAAATGCGTTTTTCGGTTGGCTGCTGGGCGGCCAATCCTTTGCCCAGCCAAGCAGCGGCGCTGGCCGGATCGAGTTCGATGGCCTGGCTGAAGCGCTCGTAAGCCTGGGGGAGATCGTACTGCTGCATGGCCTGATAGGCTTGTTCGGTTAGCAGGGCGGCGGTGCGAGTTGGCAAAGGGGCTACGCCGGGCATCCGCCGCACGGGTTGAGGGCCGGTGGCTGGTTCTGGTCTGGGAAGCAATTGCAGCAGCACAAATGCCAGCACCACCACCCCCACAATCCCGGCGATGGCCCAGCCGAAAGGTGAAACTGCTACGGCTGGTTGCAGTTGGGCGGCAGACTCCGTTTGTGGCCCAGCCAGCACCAAATTGGTTGTGACCACCGGAATAGCAGTGAATCGAGAGGAAGCAAATTTAGCCTCAGTTACCTCAACCTTAAGCGGCCCAGTCCCAATCACCTCAAAAGCAACCGTAGCCAGAACACCGTCCTCGTTGATCGGCAGAGCCGGTTTGAGCTGCGTAAACACAAAATCAACCAACCCAGTCTGAGCATCGGCCTGATTGAGGGCCACAAAGCGATCATCAAAAGCCAGCAGCGGACCGGGAGCAATCTGAACGCCTTCAAGTCGCGGGTCTTCATCGCGTGCTTTCAACTGGCTGGGATCATAGCGGAGCTGAATTTCGGCTCCGTACAGGTCGGTTACGTTTTCAAGCTGCACTGTCACTACCAGCAGCCGGTCATCTTGCAGCGGCAGACTATGCAAGACGAGTTGGATGGGTTCCTGGGCCAGAGCCGGGGGGGGCAATAAAAGGGGCAGCAGAACCAGCCACAACCCCAGGATACGTTTGAAAGGAAAGGTCATAAATATCCTTTGTCGAAACAAAGTTCCTTGGACAATCTACTCCCCAAAACAAAGTTTGGGAAGTAGATTCGTTAACCATTCACTATTCACCATTCACAATTATGGCCCTTGCCGGCCTAGTTTCCGGCGGCCAG
>JAAUSP010000253.1 GCA_012032575.1 Anaerolineales bacterium
CCCCGGCTCGGATAGCCACTTTTAGCCAGTTCTCCAGCGGCGGCAGGGGGCAGGAGAAGGCATCGGAGTAGGCGCAATAGGGGTTGTAAGCCAGGTTAAAGTCTACCAGCAGTTCGCCGCTGCCCAGTTCCACCGGCTCCAGGTAGCGGCCCGCGCCGTAGGTTTCCGTGCCGCTGGTGGCATCGCGGAAAGGCAGGAACAGTTCATCATAATCTTCGGATTTGTAAATGGCCAGGTGGGCTGCCTGCCCCCCGACCTCGAATTCAACCGTGCCAATGCGCTGGTAGACTCGCTCATCGCCGGTGCTGGTCTGGAAGGTGAGCGGCTCCGGCTCGGCCCGCTGGAGGGGCAGGGTGAAACGAAAGGCCGGATCGGGCGGGTAATAGTTCAGGCCGTTAAAGTTGGTGCGGTCCTCTATCGGCCCGTAAGGATCGCGCCGGAAATACATATCTTTTTCAGCCCGTTCCGCTTCGATAGCGGCAATATAGGTTTCTTGAGGTGATAAATCCGGTTTTGAGGAAGCCAGTGAACTGACTTGAGAGGCTGGCTGTTCGTCGCCTGTGAAAACTTTTTTAATTGTCTCAAAAATACTCATGCTATTGCTCGAAAGAGTCCCCTTTTATTTTATTTCAACGTAACTGCTCAACTCTCACTGGATTGGCCTCGGAGATTTCTCCCTTCGGTCGAAATGACATGGCTGGGTAGTTACATTTCAACTAATCTTCATTCTGCGCAGCCGCAAACTATTCCCCACCACCATAACCGAACTGAAAGCCATCGCAAAGGCGGCGGCAGCCGGGTGCAGTTCGCGCAAATACACCGGCAGCCCCGGAAAGACGGCCAGCGCTCCGGCGGCAATGGGAATGAGCAGGACATTGTAGGCAAAAGCCCAAAACAGATTTTCCTTAATCACCCGCATCGTCGCCCGGCTGAGCTGAATAGCCCTCGCCACGCCGCGCAGATCGCCGCTGATGAGGGTGATCCCCGCCGCCTCAATTGCCACATCCGCCCCCCGCGCCGATGGCAATGCCGACATCTGCCTGGGCCAGGGCTGGGGCGTCGTTGACTCCATCCCCGACCATGCCGATGGTGCGTGATGCGTGATGCGTGATGCGTGACTCCCGACCCCGACCTCTGACCCCTGACCCTGCAATGCTGCCACATAGGCCGCTTTGTCGCCGGGGAGAACCTCGGCCTGCACCTCGTCAAGGCCCACCTCGGCGGCGATGGCCTGGGCCGTAGCCGAGTTATCGCCGGTTATCATGACGACGTTCAGGCCCAATTTCTTAAGCGCTGTCACCGCTTCCGGCGAGCCTTCTTTCACCGTATCAGCCATGCCAATGACCGCCGACGCCTGCCCGTCAATGGCGACCCACATGGCGGTTTTGGCTTCTTGCTGCAACTGCTGTGCTTTCTCGCCCAGGCCGTTGAAGGTGACTTGCCGCGTTTGCATCAAGCGCCGGCTGCCCAAAAGAAGCTGATGCCCCTCGACTTCTGCCGCCACCCCCTGGCCCGGAATCGCCTCAAAATGGGCTATTTCACTCAGCGCCAGCCCCTGTTCCTGCGCCGCCCGCACAATCGCCGCCCCCAGCGGATGTTCGGAGCCGCGCTCGGCGGAAGCGGCCAACTGAAGGATGAAGGCGGAAGGATGAAGGATGAAAGGTACATTGTTTCCTTTCCCCCGTTCACCATTCAGAGCCGAAGGCCCCCTGTGGGCAATTGACAATTCACTATTTACAATTACATCCGTCACCGCCGGCTCGCCTTTGGTTATCGTGCCGGTCTTGTCCAGCACGATGGTTTGCAGTTTGTGGGCCAATTCGAGGGCGGCGCTGTTTTTGAAGAGAATGCCCTGGCTGGCTCCTCGACCCATGCCCACGATAATGGCCGTAGGCGTGGCCAGTCCCAAGGCGCAGGGACAGGCGATAAGCAGCACCGCCACCAGCCGCACCAGGGCATGGATAAATCCGGCCCCGCTGGCCAGCCAGACGGCAAAAGTGATGACAGCGATGGTGATGACCACCGGCACAAAGATGGCGGCCACCCGGTCGGCTACGGCCTGAATGGGCGCTTTGGAACCCTGGGCGGTTTCCACCAGCCGGACAATCTGGGCCAGCATCGTCTCACTGCTAACTTTGGTCGCCTCGATCCGCAGCAGCCCTTGCTGGTTGAGCGTCGCCCCGAAAACGGCGTCGCCGCTTTGTTTGTCCACCGGCATACTCTCGCCGGTCAGCATGGACTCGTCACTGCCGAGTAGCCGCCGATGACCCATCCGTCGGTCGGGATTTTCTCGCCGGGCCGGACAATAACCACATCGCCCACCCGGACCTGTTCGACCGGCACTTCCTGCTCGACGCCGGCCCGTTCCACGCGGGCCGTTTTGGCTTGCAGCCCGATCAAAGCCTGGATGGCCTGGCCGGTCTTGCCCTTGGCCCGCGCTTCCAGCAGCTTGCCGACTTTGATCAGGGTGATGATCAGGACCGAAGTTTCAAAAAAGGTCGGGGCATTCAGCAAACCGACCGTGACTACAATCGAGTAAAAATAGGCCACCGACGACCCCAGCGCCACCAGCACATCCATATTGGCGGTGCGATTGCGCAAACTTTTGAACGCGCCTACATAATAATCCCAGCCGGTGTAGAACTGCACCGGCGTCGCCAGCACCAGCAGGACCACGTTGATCCAGAAAGGATAAACCCATTGTTCCAGCGACCCCAGGCCGTAAACGGTCATAAACAGCATCAGCCAGTTGTGGTTGATCAAAAAGACCAGCCCGGTGAAAAAAAGACCCACCCCCAACTGGCGGGTTTGCTGGCTGATTTCCTGGGCGCGGGCCTCGGCCAGGGTGTCCGGGGAGTTTGCCTGCACCGCCGGTACTTTGTAGCCGGCCCGCTCGATGCGCTCGATGATGGCTTGCGGCGTGGCAAGGGCGGGATCATACGTCACCGTCACTTTTTCTGTGCCAAAGTTGACCACAGCTTCGCTGACACCCGTCACTTTTTTGGCGTTACGTTCGATGGTAGCGGCGCAGTTGGCGCAGGTCATACCGATGACGGGTAAGGTAACTTGTGTTTGCGTTGACATAAGAGTCCTCAACTCAGGCATTGCCAAGAAAAATAATTACGACATGTTCGTGTTGCCTCTTGCGTGACGCGAAGCGAAGCTAACGGAAGACGTAAGACGCAGCAAAATCGGCTTTGGAGAGAGGGATAGCGTAATTGTCAAAGGCAGGACGCTTCTTGGCATCGCTCAAATCCGAGAAAGGAAACGGGGTAACGACCACATCGCCTTTTACAAATCGGCCCATGCTTCATCCTCTTCCGGTCTGTCCCAATCACGGCGCAAAACAGCTTCAGAAGCCAACATGGTTTCATAAGCTTCTGAACTCTCCCGCAGGCTCAATTTTGTATCCCGTTCTATTAAATAAGAAACAAAATCATAAACAATAACAAGCTTATCCGCCGGTAGTTTTTGCAAAGATTCATTGATCTGAGAGATCGTTACCGTTTGCATCACCTTTGCTCATATCACTTCAAGAGTTATCCAGTTGTTGATATTTTAGCACAATTTGAGGCGACTCGATAACTATCAACTGTTCTGGCCTATCTTCATCCCGCGCAGCCGTAAACTATTCCCCACCACCGTCACCGAGCTAAAAGCCATGGCAAACGCAGCGGCGATGGGATGCAGCTCCCGCAAATACACCGGCAAATCGGGGAAAAAGGCCAGCGCTCCGGCGGCAATGGGGATGAGAATGACGTTGTAGGCAAAAGCCCAGAACAAATTCTCCTGGATGACCCGCATAGTCGCCCGGCTCAGGTGGATAGCCTTGGCCACGCCGCGCAAATCGCCGCTGATGAGGGTAATCCCTGCCGCTTCCATCGCCACGTCTGCGCCGGTGCCGATGGCAATCCCAACGTCTGCCTGGGCCAGCGCCGGCGCATCGTTGATGCCATCCCCGACCATGCCCACTACCAATCCTTCGGCTTGCAGTTTGGCCACATTGGCGGCTTTGTCACCGGGCAATACTTCGGCCAGGACGCGGCCCTGTCCTGAGCCTGTCGAAGGATCAATCCCTACCTCGGCGGCGATGGCCTGAGCGGTCGCCTGGTTGTCGCCGGTCATCATCACTACCTGCAAGCCCTGCCGCTTGAGGTCGGCAATGGCCTCTTGCGAGCCTGCCTTGATGGTGTCGGCAATGCCAATCACCGCCGATGCCTGACCATCCACCGCCACCCACATAGCCGTTTTGGCCTCGTTCTGCAACTGCTGCGCCTGTTGGCCCAGCCCGTTGAGGGTCACGTTTTGAGTCTGCATCAAACGGGCGTTGCCGATCAGGATTTTGTGCCCGTCTACTTCGGCGGCAATGCCGTGCCCGGCAATCGCCTCAAATCCGACCGGCTCACTCAGCGCCAATCCCTGCGCCTGGGCCGCCCGCACCACCGCTTCACCCAACGGATGCTCCGAGCCGCGTTCAGCGGAAGCGGCCAGGCGAAGAAGATAATTGTCAATTGCCAATTGTGAATTGTGAATTTTTAATTGACTATTCACAATTATCTCCGTCACCGCCGGTTCGCCTTTGGTAATGGTCCCGGTTTTGTCCAGCACAATCGCCTGAAGGGCGTGGCCTTTTTCCAAAGCGGCGCTGTTTTTGAACAAAATACCCTGCGTCGCTCCTTTGCCCATGCCGACGACAATCGCCGTCGGGGTCGCCAACCCCAGGGCGCATGGGCAGGCGATGACCAGCACCGCGACCATTCGCACCAGGGCGGAGGTAAACCCGGCTCCGCTGACCCACCAGGCCACAAAAGTCAGCAGCGCAAGCGTAATGACTGCCGGCACAAAAATCGCCGATACCTTATCGGCCAAAGCCTGGATCGGTGCTTTGGAACCCTGGGCCGCCTCAACCAGCCGGACAATTTGGGCCAGCGCCGTCTCGCGGCCCACTTTGGTCGCCTCAATTTTGAGCAGTCCTTGTTTGTTGAGGGTCGCTCCAATCACGGCATCGCCCGCTTTTTTGTCAACCGGCAGACTCTCGCCGGTCAGCAGCGACTCATCCACCGCCGAACGTCCACTGATAACCGTACCGTCCACCGGAATTTTTTCGCCCGGCCGGACGATGACCACATCGCCCGCCACCACCTGATCGGTCGGGATGTCCACCTCTACCCCGGTTCGCTCGACGCGGGCGGTTTTGGCTTGCAGCCCCATCAACGCTTTGATCGCCTCGCTGGTTTTGCCCTTGGCCCGCACTTCCAGCAGCTTGCCGACTTTGATCAGGGTGATGATGGCCGCCGACGTTTCAAAGAAAACATGCCCGCCCAGCAGTCCAGCGGTAATAAAAATCGAGTAGAAATAAGCCACCGACGACCCCAGCGCCACCAGCACATCCATATTGGCCGACTTATTGCGCAGTGCCTTAAACCCACCGACATAATAATCCCAGCCGGTGTAAAACTGGACCGGCGTCGCCAGCAGCAGAAACAGATAATTGACCCAACTGGCGTGCGCCCAATGACCGATCAGTCCAAAATCGCGGGCCATGCTGAACAGGAACAAGGGCAGGGTGAAGATCACGCCCACCCACAATTTGCGGGTCTGATCCTGGATCTCCCGTTCACGGGCCTCTTTTTCGGCGTCTACCAGCTCTGTCTCGGAATCACCCTGGACCACCCCGTAACCGGCCCGCTCGATGGCTGCTACTATATCAGCCCGCGTCACCGCGCCGGGAATATATTTGACGGTGGCTTTCTCGGTGGCAAAGTTGACCGTCGCCTCAAGGATGCCCGGCACTTTTTTATTGAGCGCCCGCTCGACCGTATTGACGCAGTTGGCGCAGGTCAGGCCGGTGATGGGCAGTTCCAGGGTGGCAACCGGCACGTGATAGCCGGCCTTCTCCACCCGCTCGATCACGGCCTGGGGCGAGGCCAGCGCCGGATCATAGTTGACCGTCAGCTTTTCGCTGCCAAAATTCACCACGGCCTCGCTGACGCCCTCGATTTTTTGCGCTTCGCTCCACTGCAACCACACAGTTGGCGCAAGTCATGCCTAGCACCGGCATAGTGAGCTGCTTTTGTTCAGCCATACATCCCCCTTTGACGTTCAACATTCAACGTTCAACGTTCAACGTTTAACACTTCTTGCAGCCGAATCTCAATCTCGTGGGCCGGCTGCGGCCCGATGAAACGATAGACTTCTTGCTGCTGGCTGTTGAAAATCAACAGAACCGGGTGGCCCGGCAGCTTGTAGTCGCGCATAATCTTCGGCCCATCCTCGATATTGGCGTTGATGCGCTGCACCGCAATTTGCCCGCCGTACTCCTGCTCCAGCCCATCCACGATGGGCGTCATCTCTGCTCAGGGGGGTCAGCCATCGGTGTAAACAAACACAACCGTCGGCCTCCCGGCGACGCCCAAAACCGGGCCATCGCTGCCGCCGCAAGCGGACAACAGCAGGTTCAAAATTAAAAGCAAAAAAGTAACTTATGAATAGTCCCCATAAATCACGACCAAAATGGAAGACTGGAAGGTTGGTTGAACTTCCAACCTTCCAACCTTCCAACTTTCCAACTTTCCAACCTAATTTTCCGGCGGATAGTTGATCTCGGCCAGCAGCGCCTTGATATTATCCCAGGTCTGCGGCGCTTCCCACTCGACTGTTACCAGCTTGCTGTCTTGCGAAGCCACCACTTTTTTAACCCCGGCCAGTTCACTGACCTCGTTTTGGATGGTGTGGACACAGTGCCCGCATGAAATGTTAGGAACTTTAACGGTTTTGGTTTGCATGGAACTCTCCTTGAAATAGGTAGATTAAATCGCGCATTCATTTTAGCGTGATGCGTGATGCGTAAAATCTTCCTTACGCATCACGCATCACGTTTCAACTCTTCCCTATGGTATTAAACACTTCCATAATCTCGCCGATCACCCGCTCCCGCTCCGCCGGGTCGTCGCCGCGAATAGCGGTGGTGACACAGGTGTGCAGGTGGCGGTCAAGCACCAGGGCGCTGACCTTTTGCAGCGCGGCCTGAACCGCTTCGATCTGTTTGACAATGTCAATGCAATAAGCGCCCTCTTCAACCATCTTCTCGACGCCGCGCACGTGCCCTTCGAGCTTTTAGCCGGTTGACAATTTTGTTTGTTTCTTCGTTCATGACGGTTTGTT
This sequence comes from Anaerolineales bacterium, assembly GCA_012032575.1. The sequence continues at coordinate 7,165 of JAAUSP010000253.1, forward strand.
CCTTGTTTTCCTTACTCCCCCTCCCCCCTGGGGGGGGTAGCTGATAAGAATATAGCATACCCGAAGGCAGCCGTCAAGCGTGACATGTCATCTTTTGGCTGATTTTTGGTATCTTCTCAATATGTAGGGGCGAACCCTTGCGGTCGCCCCGCGGGGCAGGCGCAAGGCCGTGCCCCTACCCCGAATTATTGAGAAGATACGATTTTTGTCATAACCGGAAGGAGTCGGACAGAACCAGGGGTTCGATACCAAAGAATGAAAATGGAGTCCAAAAGCGCAGCTTTTGAATTTTGATCGCAAAAGCTGCGCTTTTGAACTCCGGAACGTTTATTTTCAGAGAAGATACCCTCCAAACTGTTTTTTCATTTGCCGGCTCGTGGTATAATTGAGAAAGCAGCAACGGGGGAGTCCCCCAATTTTAGCCCTGATTTAACCATAGCAAAGGAGCAACCCATGACCCAGGAACCCCAAACCGGAGGTGTGACCTCCGCCGCAGGCAAGGTGGTGGCGACCGGCAAAATCATTACCGGCGTTGACATCGAAGGCGCGGCCAGTGACGCCGTGCTTAAAACCGCGCTGGAAACCATGCAGCACTGGCGCACCGGCGGTGTCAGCGGCTACCAGGGCGTTGAAGCCCAGGACATCATCACCGGCTTTCGCTACCTTAACCCGGACGCCCCCGACCGGGACAACTTTTTGGCCGAACTGCAGGCTCTGCGCCAGACGCTGGCCGGCCTGTCCGCCCAGCCCGACAGCCCGGCCGAGGCCCAGGCCGCCGTTGAAGCCCTGGACGAAGCCGCCGCCGAAAGCCAGAAAGCCCAACCTTTGGCCAAAAAAGTGATCAACCGCCTGCGCGAAGCCGTCGAGTTTATCACCGATGCCGGTAAAGCTTTGGAAGCCGCCGGTAAAGCCGGGCCGCTCATCCTGCAAGCGCTCAGCCTGGCCACCGGCCTGTACCAGGTGGCCCAGAGGTTGTTTTTGCCGTAAATAGCCAACAACCTCATTGACAATTGACCGTTGACCATTGATAATTAGGTCGGGTTGAGCCAAAAACGCTGCGGGGCGGCGCGTGGAACAACAATCAAAGGAACGCCCGCGTCTCCTCCCGCAACCGCAACCAACCCGACAACTTCAACAATAATATCGGTTTTCGAGTTGTAGTTGCCCCTAACTTTTATTTTGCCGGTAAAGCTGGTCGTTACGGCGGGCAGCGAGGCTCAAATAGATAGCCTGGCTCAATCCTGGTCGCGCGCGGCGAGGAGAGACCCCTACCCCCTCCCCGCTGCGGGGAAGGGGTAGGGGGAGGGTCTCCAGCCGCCCGGCCCTATATTCATCCAGCCCCGGCCTTTGTGGTAAACTCAGGTTGACGCTCAGGCCGGGGCCAAAATAATTAACAATTGCCAATTGCCAATTGTATGGAGCAACGCCCATGACCTCTTCCTCCGGTTCGGTTCACGCTCAGGGTAATATTACCGCCCACGACATCATTACGGGCCTAAAAATTGACAAGGTTGAAATTGTTTTGCGCAGCCTGGACGACCTGACCCGGCTGGCCGGCCGGAGCGAGGTTAAGTTTAAACCCCACCCGGATGGCGGGTTAGAACTGCTGGCCGGCGACGGCCAATCGCTCTTGGCCCTGGAAGCTAATTTGGTGCAAGCCTTCCGCCAATTCCCCCAGGCCGCCGACCTGTCGCTTGACCACCGCTATCGCTGCTACGCCGCCTGGCTGCTGGCCTATCAGCCCCTTAACCCCCCGGCCGCTGTGGCCGCCCGCGATTTTTATATTCAACTGCCCGGCCACCTCAGTTGGGATTGGGATGATGAAGGGCTGCAAGGCCATTTGTGCGAACTAACCTGGGTGGGCGATGGCCCGCAGCGCCAGCTTAAACGCGAACGGCTGGCCGATGTAACCGCAGCCCTGGCTAAACACCCGGCCTTTGTGCTGTTGGGCGCACCCGGCAGCGGTAAAAGTACGGTGCTGCGCCGCCTGGCGCGTGACGCGGCCCAGGCTTATCTGGCCGGCCGCAGCCCCCGCCTGCCCCTGCTGCTGGAACTGGGCAGTTATTATCGTGAGCGCCACTCGCCCCTGGAGTTTGCCGGGGCCGAATGGACGGCCCAGGTCGCCGCCGATTTTGTCAACCTGGCCCGGCAAGGCCGCTTGTTATTACTGGCCGACGGCCTGAACGAAATGCCCTATCTGCCTGCCCCCGCCGCCGGTGAACGGGCCGACGACTGGCGGCGTTTTGTGGCTCAATTTTTTGCCGAAGCCGCCCCCACCGGCAGCCGGGCCGTTTTGGCCAGCCGTGATCAGGGCGATTATGAACAGCCTTTGGGTCTGCCCCGCGTCGAAATTGAACCGCTCCAGCCGGAGCAAATTGAGCAGTTTGCCGCCATCCGGCTGGGCAGTCAGGCCGACGCCTTTTTAAAAGCCCTGGAACGGCTGGATTTATGGCCGCTGGCCCGTGTGCCGATTTCACTCTTTTTCCTGACCCAACTCTTTCAACCCGCCAGCGGCGATTTGCCCGCCAATAAAGGGCTTTTGTTTAAAGCCTACGCCGACCTGTTGTGGCGGCAGCTCTATCCCAAAGCGCCCCCGCCCGAGCGCGAGGCTCACCTGACCGCCCTGGCCCACCTGGGTTACGCCATGCAGGACCGGGGCGAAAGCACCATCTTGCCCGCCGCCGATATCCTGGCCCTGCTGCCGCCCCAGGTGCGCCTGCCTAAACAGTTCCGGCCCGCCGAAACTCCGCCCGAGCTGGTCTTTGAGCGAGCCTGGCGCAGCGGCTTGTTTAGCCAGGTGAGCGAGCCGGACGATACCTATAAATTTAGCCACCAACTCTTGCAGGAGCATTTTGCCGCCCGCGCCATGTTGACCCGCTGGAGCGAGCGCGACCCGGCCCTGCCCCAGTTGTGGCGTACCCCGCGCACCCCGGCCG
>JAAUSP010000254.1 GCA_012032575.1 Anaerolineales bacterium
TCGTGGCCTAATTGAAACTCAACTTTTTTGTCACGACTGGAACTGCCCAAACTGATACTCACGACACGTTTCACAACCTTTGCCTCTTTGCAAAAATGGGTCAAAAATAAAAATAATGTCCAGAAAATAAACTGCAATCCCTAAAATATTGATATATTACGGCAAAAGTGGATTAAAAAATTCGGATGGTTTTTAGCTAAAAAGTCGTTGGTTGTTAGTCTTTTTTGGAAATTTTGATGTTACAAAATTAAAAATCCAAAAATACTATTGTGGGATATTATTCTCGAAAAATATCAAAAATAATACTACGTACCCTGTAACTAAACAGAAATAAGCAAAAAATGGGGAGGTTGTGAAACTATTATGGCTCAATTTCAGCAACAGAGTTGAATACTCGATTGGGCCGGTAGGGAAAATTGATAATCATTTCCGGTCGAGTGACCCCGGTTAAAACCAGAATGGTTTCCAGTCCACTTTCCAGCCCCATTTTTATATCGGTATCCATCCGGTCCCCAACCATAAAGGTATTTTCAGAATGTTCTCCCAAATAGCGCAGCGCCGAACGCATCATCAGCGGGTTAGGTTTGCCCACAAAATATGGCGCAAAGCCGGTTGCTTTCTCGATTAGCGCCGCAACTGCGCCGCAAGCGGGGGTCAAACCAATTTCGGTCGGGCCGGAGGGGTCGGGGTTGGTGGCGATAAAGGGTGTCCCGGCCCAAATCAATTGGGTGGCCCGAATAATTTTATCGTAAGGGTAGGACTCGGTTTCGCCCAAAATCACGTAGTCAGGTTTGTAATCGGTCAGGGTATAGCCGACATCGGTCAACGCCTGGTACAATCCAATATCACCCAAAACATAAGCCGATCCGTGAGGTTTTTGCGATTGGACAAAGGCCGCCGTGGCCATCGCGCTGCTAAAAATCTGTTGCGTGCCAATATTGATGCCCGCCGATTGCAGCCGGTGCTGTAAATCGGTTGGGGTGTAGCGGGAGTTGTTGGTCAGAACCAGATACTTATGTTCACCCGCAATCAGGCGCTCGATAAATTCAGCCGCTCCGGGGATTGGATTTTGACCCTGAACCAGAACTCCATCCATATCAATCAAATACGTTTTTTGCTATTCATCCTCGATACTCCCTAAAAACTGTCCCATTATGGAATTGAGTGTTGGACCCACTGCAATGGTTCGACGGCAATCCCGTTCAACCGCATTTCCCAATGCAAATGGGCCCCCGTTGCCAGACCTGTATCCCCCACCAGGCCGATTAATTCACCCTGCTTCACTTCTTGCCCCACCACCACAATAAGCTGGCTTTGATGCCAGTATCCGCTAAACAACCCCAGACCATGGTCAAGCAGAACGGCATTCCCGCGCACAGCCAGTTTCTCGGCCAGCACAACTTTCCCCGCTGCCGGAGCATAAATCGGCGTCCCGATTTCCCCGCCAAAATCAGTTCCGGCGTGAAAGGTCAACTCGCTGCCGCCGTTATAACTCCGCCGGGTGCCAAAATTGCTGGTTACTCGCAGCGTGTCAGGGCCAACCGGATACCAAAAAGCTCCCTGCCAGTAAGGCTGCGGCGACACATGGGACCACAGGTTGTCCAACTTTTCCTGTTCCAAGCGGATGAGTTCAGGATCAAGCAAGCTCCCTCGTTCAGGGTCAAGCTGGATGTTTTCCTGTCCGTACGGACCCGCAACCACGCTGGCTTCCTTCAAGAGAGTCACCTGCGAGCCATTGGCCAGATTGGCGGTGATTTTAAGGGGTAAACACTGGGTTCAGCCATGGCGTGAACAGCCGTGATACCCCAAAATTGACCGTTACCGCTATCTCTAAAAAGGATCGGCCGGCCTTCAAAATCGCCGCTCACTGTTGCGGGCGCGGTCAGTTGTACCCGAATCACCAGGGTGCGACCTTGAATAATGGTTGGTTCAGAAAGTTCCACAGCGGCAAAGGGGGCCGCCAGGGTTTCCGGGCTGGAAGGTACGCTGCCGGGAATCATGAGGGTCTGGCCCACTTGTAGGAGATCGGGATTGGCTAAATGGTTAGCCAGAATAATAGTTTCCAGCGAAACCCCGTAAGTGGCGGCAATGGTAAAAAGTGTTTCGCCAGGTTGAACCGTGTGAGTTTGATCAACTCGACTGGGAGACAAAGTTGACGGAGCAGTCGTCACTTGCCGGGCCACCCTCGGCAAAATAAGCTGCTGCCCAGGGAAAAGAAGATTCAAATTTGATAAACGGTTTGCCAGCGCAATCTCCCCCGGTGAAAGGTTAAAACGCCGGGCAATCCCGTTGAGGGTATCGCCTGGCTGAACCGTATAAACAAAAGTTCCCTGTTGCTGCCGGGTTCCATCTTGGGCCAAAGCTGATCGCACGAACACAGTCGAACCAAAAATCAGGAGGCCCAATACCATAACTAGTTTTAAAAAATTTTTGGCTGATTTCATGATTATGTCGCCCAAGTGAGATTACTTATATTTTAATGGTAACGGATAAAAAGCGCTAATGAAAAAAAGAAAACCGCCCAAAAGGGCGGTGTTGTTGCAGAGATTATTCCATGATTGACAATGTACCCCGGTATTTAAACCGACATATTAACGGGACGAATACCATCATAAACCTGATGCCCGCCAATAGTGCGCAGGATGAGATCAGGTGTTTTTTTGTGTAACATTTCGTAAATTTCCAGCGGCGTCAGAGGGGTATTATCATTGGCGATAAAAAGACGGAAGATGGCTCGGGTCAACGGGAGATTGTCATCAATAAAATTGGGTTGTTGGCCGCAGTGGGTTTGAATAGTATGCCAGAGCATATCTATTTGAAACACCTCACCCGTTTCCGGATTAATCCAATCAAAGGTTTGGTTTTCGGCTGAGTGAAGGCTCCTGGCCTCTGGACACAGATGACCTTGCAAATACGCGCCCAAATTCTGGCTTTGTTTATGCCACCAGGCAAAATCTATATGAAATTTTGTCTCAAGGGTTGGTTTAATATATTTAGCCATAGCGTTGAGGAACGTTTTCCTGCTAATCTCTTAAAGTAGGATCATAAATCCAGTAGCCATGCTTCATTGGAATAAAGCAGCGGTTGTCCACCAGTTCCTGGAAAATTGTCCCCGGTGCTGCCCGCCGAATAACATTGACAGCACTGTAAAGCGTTTTGGCGTGGACGGTACTCTGGGGGTTGAGCTTGGACAATTCCGGAAACACCTGGCAGAGAATATCATAAATAGACAACTTTTTTTCGGTTGCGTTTAGCCAAAGTGCATCTATTTGAGCCTGGTTCGACTCGCCAATAATCATAAGTTCATCATATTTGCAATTAATGGCTTCCTTGTTCATCTGGAAGACCAGCTTGTTGCCGCTAACATTAGCGGTGCGAACCCAATCACGTTGAGATCGCAACGCCTGATAATCTACAATAACCCGCATCGGATTATCGGTGCGTTTGATCGTAATATACGCCCCGACCGGCAGCTTATTTTTGTTGTACCATTCATCCAACCCAAAGACATATTTGTCATTGAGGGCAGTCCAACCCGGAAAGGTATCGCCGGTGCGGCCATCAACAAATTCAAAAAGAACCGGATTGTAATGACTGCTGGGAAAGAAAGCTTCCGTTTTGGGGGTCAGGGGCAGCGTCCCTACCCGCCGATGAGGATAATTGAGCACAATGGTAACAGTTTGGGGATTGGGATCAATCGCCGCAAGGTCCTCGACAGGTGTTGCTTCATCGTCAATCTCGGTTAATAATGCCTGAAGGTCTTCATCAAACAAATCAATGTCGTAAGCCAGATCGTTTTCCAGGTACAAACGGCGCGGCGCGTGATGTGCTTCCGGAGGTTCAATTCGCTCCAAATACCACAAGACTTGTCCGGTTGGACCCACATCATCAAACCGCTCATCATTGGCCAGCCGGTAGCTCACCGAGAATCGGAGTGTATCCGTAATATCTTTGCCTTCGGCCAATCCCATTTGTTCAATCAGCGCATCCACGCTCAAGGGACCATTGTTTATATCAATGGCAGCGTCGGCAATATTAAATAATCCTTCATGAAAATCCGGCAGCAGATCACTTAAGAAATAGTGACCGTGAAACTTCACAAAGTCGTTGCTATTTTTTAGAGCATTCTCAACTTTAGGGCGGATAAACTCCAGATAAGTCTGGTAAATTTCTTCCGGGGGCATTAACCCCTGCAAATTTGCCAGACTTTGATTAGTGTCCAGGTTAAGGGGGTGGGAACGATCAAAATCAGCCGCAAACTCATGGACAGCACTGCCGTTATCAAAACTTACCTCGATAACTGTAAACGTACCATGAACGGGGTGATGACCCTGGCGTGTCTTTTTTACGGTACCAACCGCAAAATCCAGATGAGGGAAAACCACCTGCTCGTCAATAGCATAGCTTTCTTTGGGCTGGTACAGCTTTCCCTGTTGAAACTCGCTCCGGGCGGCTAATTCTTCGACCTGGTATTGGCGCTTTACCAGAGTCAAACCAATTTCATCAAGAGTAAAAACCCGGTTGCTTTCTAAAATTTGGTTGTATATAAATTCTAAATCTTTGCTGTTAACTGTAAATTGGCCTTGCCAATAGGCCGGGGTCTGAGTTTTGCGCTGAACCAAGATGAGGCATCCCTCTAAAAATTTTTGGAGATTATTTCTGCCGAACGGCAATACCAAATTATACTCTTATTGAGAAAGCTTGACAAATCACTCTTATTCTTGCTTGTTTAGCGCGTTAATTTGGTATCGTCTCGGTCATAAATTGGCCGCGTTTTGTCGTCTTACCAGAGGCATGTATCAGTCACCGGATAAAAAAAGACACTCACCTGGGAGGGAGTGAGTGTCTTTTCCTCTCAGGGTCGGGTGGGGTCACTTTCCCTGAGAAATCCTGTCGCATCAAAAAAATAAATCTTGGGGAAGATTTTCCAGCGTCAGTCAGGCCGATAAATTTTAGAAGAGGCTTTTGGCTGTGGGTGCAGCCGTAAATGGGAGGGTTTCGACGCAACAGGTTTAATTGCCACCACTATAACATGCATGCTAATTTGAGTCAGTAAATTTGCCGTAAATTTTTTTATGCTTCCCTAAATTTTTTGCCTCGCTTGGGGTAAAATGCTACACTGATTTGTGGTGCTTCGAAAATTTTAGGCAATTTCAGGAAACATGTTCAGACCTCGCCGCCCTGATAGTTTAATCGAAAAAGAGATGGTTCGCCGGCCCATTACCCGTGCTCAGTTGGGGGGGTATCGGCGTTTGTTGGGGTACGTTGGCCCTTATCAGGGCCGGATGATTCTGGCGGGGATTGCTCTGATTGCCGGAACGCTGTCAGGGTTGGTTATGCCGCTGGTGGTGCGAAACATTGTTGATGTGGTGTTTGTCGAGCAAAACCTGGATTTGCTCAATCGTTCGACCGCTCTGCTGGCCCTGGTTTTTCTGGCCCAGGCATTTTTCAGCTTTGTCAATCGCTTTAATGCCGCTTTGGTGGGCGAGCGCGTAGTCGCTGATTTGCGCCAGCAGCTTTACCGCCACCTGATGACCCTTTCGCTTCGTTTTTATGCTGACCGGCGCACGGGCGAACTGGTATCGCGCGTCACCAACGATGTGACCACTTTGCAGGCGGCGGTTACGGATAACCTGGTAACGCTATTGCAACAGGGCTTGACCCTGGTCGGCGGGGTGATTTTTCTTTTTTGGCTCGATTGGCGGCTGACGAGTGTTATTTTGGGGGGCATTCCTGTTGTCACTTTGACCATGGTTTACCTGGGACGGAAAATTCGGCGGGCGGCGGCGGACATGCAGGACCGTCTGGCGGAGGCTTCGGCGGTGGTGGATGAGACGATTGGCAACGTCCGCATTGTCAAATCGTTTGCCCGCGAGGCTTATGAAATTGCCCGGTTTACGGCTAAAATCGAAGAGACGTTTATGGCTGCGATGCGACGGGTGAAAATCTCGGCCATTTTAGCGCCAACGATTGGTTTTATGGCGTTTATATCTCTCACCATTACCCTTTGGTTCGGCGGATATGAGGTGATTCAAGGCCACCTGTCACCGGGTGGGCTGATTGCTTTTTTGATTTACACCTTGTTAGTGGCGGGGCCGATTGCCGCTTTTTCGGGGCTGTACAGCCAGTTTCAAGCGGCTCTGGGAGCCACCGAACATATTTTTGAACTGCTCGATTTGCGGCCCGAAATTGCCGATGCCCCCAACGCTTATCCCCTGCCGGGGATTATTGGCCGGGTTAAGTTTGAACGGGTCAGTTTTGAATATGATTCGCGTCTGCCGGTTTTGCATGAAGTGTCTCTGGAGGTTCAGCCGGGCCAGGTGGTGGCACTGGTCGGGCCGAGTGGCGCCGGCAAAACAACGCTGGTCAATCTTATTCCCCGCTTTTATGATGTCAGTTCCGGCTGTATTACGATTGATAATCACGATTTGAGGCAGGTAACGCTGCTGAGTCTGCGCCAGCAAATTGGCGTAGTGCCTCAAGAGACAGCCCTCTTTTCTGACACGATTCGAGAGAATATTCGCTATGGTAAGCTGGAGGCCAGCCAGAGCGAGATTGAAGCTGCCGCCCGCGCCGCCAATGCTCACGACTTTATTCTGAATATGCCGCAAGGGTATGACACCCGCGTGGGTGAGCGCGGCATCAAACTGAGCGGCGGCCAGCGTCAGCGGATTGCCATTGCCCGCGCCATTCTTAAAGACCCGCGGATTCTGATTTTGGATGAGGCGACTTCCTCGCTGGACAGTGAGTCAGAGCAGTTGGTCCAGGAAGCGCTGGAACGCCTGATGAAATCGCGGACTACATTTGTGATTGCGCATCGTTTGAGTACCATTATCAATGCTGATCTGATTTTGGTTCTGGAGAGCGGACGCATTGTGGAACAAGGCACCCATACCGAACTGGTTGCCGGGCCGATGGTTTGTACCACAAATTGCACGCGCTGCAATTTAAGTTTTTGGAGGAAGAAATTGTCAATAATTAATGGTCAATTATCAATTTTTAATTGGCTGTGAAAGGCTCCTGGCGCATGGCCCGTCTGGCGGGCGTGGATATCAATGTCCACTGGAGTTTTAGCTTTATCATTGTCTGGATAATCTTGCAAGGTGCGTTGAGCCACGGCAGGGTTGAAGGGATAGTTTTTGCCCTGATAGCAGTGCTGCTGTTGTTTGTCTGTGTCACCTTGCACGAGTTGGGTCATGCGTTCATCGCTATGCGGTTAAATGTCCGGGTGAAAAATATTATTTTGTTGCCCATTGGGGGGTTGGCTCAGATGCAGTCGCTGCCGGAAAAGCCGGAGCATGAAATATTGATTGCCGGAGCGGGGCCATTGGTCAATCTGTCCATTACCGCCGCGTTGGTTCCAGTGGCGCTTATGTTTAGTGGAGAGGCGTTGTTGCAGGGGTTTCTGGCTTCGCCGGAGACAGTGATCGAGGCAGTGATGCAGTCTTTTTTTCGAGAAGGCGCACTGCTGGGGCTGATTATTTTTCTGTTGTTATCTAATGCCATTCTGTTTGTGTTTAATTTGATCCCCGCTTTTCCGATGGACGGCGGGCGTATCCTGCGGGCCGTGTTGGCTCTGTTTCTTTCGTATCCTGTGGCTACGAAAATTGCTGTAGTCGTCGGCTACAGTATCGCTCTTTTGTTAGTTTTTGGGGCGTACCACTACCGAAATCCTGGCCTTTTGTTTGTGGCTGTCTTTGTGTTTATCGCCGGACGACCGATCCGGGTGAAACCGGCCCAGCCAAACTTATCCCCGTTTTTGAACAACCACGATTGATTCCTCAAAATAGGATGGTCGGTATAAAAGCAACTCGGATGGGGCAGGTGCGAGGCCGTGCCCCTACTTGACTGGCTCCTCCTCAAGTTCGATTTCATCTGTCACCATCCACTGATCGCCGGTGAGCCTGGTAACTGTCAACTGCCAGCCCTGATAGCTTGACCCATCGCCCCGGTAAACTTTGACCGTAGCAACCTGCTGATCTTCACTGAACTCAATTTCCTGGATGTAAAGATAGCTGGCTGTTGGCGGTCGGGTGGCAAAATATTCCTGACCCCCAGCCGGATAGAGCCAGACGGTATGGCCGCCGTTTTGATTTTGCCCCTCAAACCGGACGCGCGGTTCATCCCGGCGGAAGTGAATCACCAAATCTACGACTGGCCCGCGTTGAGCTTGTTCGTAGGCAAAAACAGCCTGCCTGACCTCATTGTTGCGCTGAAACAAGGGATTGACCGGTCCGCAGGCAAGGATGGAGAGCAGCAAGACAGCAAAAGCAAAAACAAGTTGGAAGCCTGGAGGAATGGAGGGTTGGGAACTGCTTAACCCCGTCGGTCCACAGGCAGGCGGAGCGCAGCCTGCCAACCCTCCCGGATCATTACCCGTTTTGAAAATCAAAATAGATTACCCTTCGAGGGTTTTTGCTTCTGCCCACAGCACATCCAGTTCCTCAATGGTCATGTCAGACAGAACTTTAGCCTGACTTGCAGCCAACGTCTCCAACCGTTTGAAGCGCCGGGTAAAGCGAGCATTGGTTCCCCGCAAAGCGCTCTCCGGGTCAATTTGACGCCAGCGAGCCAGATTGACCGCGCTGAACAGCAAATCCCCAATTTCAGATTCAAGCTCTGCCGGATTGGTGGCTTCGGTAATTTCGCGGGCTTCTTCGATCAATTTATCCAGTACGCCCTCAATTGAAGGCCACTCAAAGCCCACCCGCACCGCTCGTTTGGAGATAGCCAGGGCTTGAGCCAGCGCCGGCAGCGCCGCCGGAACGCCGTCCAGAACAGAGGGGGGCGTTTCAGGCTGGCTGTTTGAGGCGGCCCGTTCAATCTGTTTGATTGCTTCCCAGTTGGCGGTCACATCCGCGACCCGTTAACGGTGACATCGCCAAACACGTGGGGGTGACGCCGTAATAATTTGCGGTGGATGTGAGCGATAACGTCACCCATTTTGAAGTCACCCGCCTCCGTTGCAATCTGGGTGTGCAGCAAAATTTGGAGCAGCAAATCGCCTAATTCTTCGGCCAGAGCGGTTGGATTGGCCGCGTCGAGCGCCTCCAGAACTTCATAAGTTTCTTCCAGCAGAAACGGGCGCAGGCTTTGGTGGGTTTGCTCCCGGTCCCAGGGGCAGCCTTCCGGGGCGCGTAAATGGGCAATTGTCTCCTGAAAAGTGGGCAGACCGTTGTTGGCCGGGTCGGCGGGTAGATAGAGGATGGTTAGTTCATTCAGCCAGGATTGCTGCCCCAACTCGTCAAGGGGGCCGGACCAGACCTGTTCCAGCCCCTGGACCAATGTCACCGTGAAATTCCCCGCGTAAGCGTTCAACAAAACCTGTCTGACTTGTCCCGCCAGCTCCGGGTTGGACAGCCCGGTCACCAGCGCCGGCTGATCCGGGGCCAGCGGTGGGTGATGCAATGGCGCTACCTCGGCGGCGCTGGCGATTTGGAGTTTGTGCAGCGTTTCCAGCTTTACCGCGCTGGCGACTGCCTCGAGGAGGCTGAGGCCGGGAATGATTGTCAGCGGAACCTGGCTGGCTTCGGCCAGGGCGCGAATAAGCGGCACAGTTTTGTCTTCGCGGGGGTGGCCGGGTACGGTATAGATCACTCCCGTTTCACGCAAGCCCAGCCGCACCACCTCAGCGGCCACTTGTTGAAGTTCAGCCCCGGTAGATGGAGCTGCTTCGATCAAAGAATAAATTTTGGCCGGAACAGCGGTCAGGCTTGGCTGAGGTTTGGCGCACACCCAAACTTCAGTTGCTTGTTGCAGCAGCGCCTCAGCCGCTCGAGTCCAATATTGGCTGTCGCCGGGGCCGAGGCCGACAATTGTAATACCAGCAGGCATACTTTTCTCCCAAACAAAACTATTCGCAAAAATCGTAGCCGACATTCTACCACGAGCAGCCGCTTTGGGCTATCCTTCCCGGTCATCTGTCAGACCTGATTTTTGTAACGTTTTTGGTAACGATTTTCAGACGGATTGGGGGTAGACTGCAATCAAATTTAATATATCCTGGACCTCTGTAAAAAGCATTGACTTTTGGGTAGCTACCTTTTATAATTGGAACTGCCCTCACCAAGTCTTAAAATTAAATTTATTTATC
>JAAUSP010000255.1 GCA_012032575.1 Anaerolineales bacterium
TGCACCGCCCGGGGATAATATTTTTCCATGGCTCTGACCCTCATCTATGGAATAGGGAGAGTTTACTCACAATTCGCCCTCGTGCAATTTCAGTTATGCGCTTTTTAAGGTGCAGTCAAGGGTAATGTTAGTATCTCAGGGTCGGGTATTTTGAACTTTTCTTTATGGGTCGCCTTATGGATGGCCAGACCCTTAATGGAGGTCCAAAAAACAAGCGCGAGCGCCTCGGCATCATAATTTTTGAGGGAACCATCCTTTTGACCTTCGCGGATGATGCGGGTGATGACTTCATAGGGTACTACATTCTTTTCGCGGATGATCTTTTTGGCTTCGTCCGGGATGGCTTCGGAGGCAGTCGCCACGGCAATCAACAAGTAATTTGGAACCAGGAATTAACCACAGAGGCGCAGAGACACAGAGGAAAATAATTAAAAAACTCTGTGCCTCTGCTCGCTTCGCAGTCTGTGGTAAAAAGTGTCAATCTAAATTTACGGACATTTGAACCTTGCCCAAATAAGCGATTGAAATCGCTCCTTCAGGGCTAAAGCCAATCGGCCACCTACGTGGACGGCTCTCTTTGTCCGCGTAGGCGGACATCGCGGCGTAGCCCTCCAGGTGTGATTTTAATCGCGTCCTTATTTGAAAAGTATTGAGGTTAGGATCAGTTTTCAGCGGCAAATAATTTGCGAGCAGCTTTGCGCCCCAGCAATTCATCAAAGTTGTTGTAATTGTGCGTTTCCCAGCGGAGGCGTCTGGCCACAATGGCCGGGCAGAGGCTCAATTGATCGGCAAAGGCCACAATCCCTTTTTTGCTGATGAGTTTAGGCTTTTCCCGATTCCAGATTTCTTCAGGGATGAGCAGACGGGTGGTAAGGTTATTGGCTTCAATTTCCTGCGGATGGCACGTCTTGGATGCCCCATACTCGGTATCGTCGAAGAAGGCCACGTCGCCATTTTCCAGATGCAGGAACACATGGGCCAGTTCATGCACCAGGGTGAACCAAAAGTTATCAAGCCGGTCGTGCCGCAGAGTCAGGCCAATAACCGGCCGACCGGACGGGGATTTGAAACACGCGCCATCCAGGTAGGTTTGCGGCAGATGGGCGAGGATAACCAACGGGATGCCGCGCTGGTGGAGCCGTTCTTGAGCCAGGACAGGCCCCGCCGACAAACTACTCAATTTCACCACATCGCGGATGAATTCCTCAGTCAAGTTGTCGTGCTTGTAAGGCGGCAATTCCTGTTCAGAGGCCAGGGCCAGGGCGCGGGCTTGCCAGGCTTGCATAGCCCGCTCATCCGGTTGACCTTCGGAGTTGCGACAGTATACCCGCTCCGGGGTGTGTCCCTGAAAATTGGCAAACAGTTCGGTCAGCAGTTCTTCAGCGTATTGTTTGGCATTGGCCAGGGTTCCATTGAAGGATTTAAAGTAACCCCGGTTGAACATCTCGGCAAAGGGATAGTCGTGGTAATTGTATTGAAGCGCGGCCATATTTTGGTCGGGTTCGCGCAGCAGCACTTCAGCAGGGATACCCAGCCCGGTGTGCAAAGCGCGCATCATCGCCAAACTCAGGGAACGTTTGCCGTTTAGCACTTCTGAAACTTTGCTCTGACTGCCGATGTACTGTTCCAAATCTTTGCGCGTTAGCCCTTGCTGTTCCATGCGAAACTGGATGGCGGCCACCGGGTCGGGCAAGCCGATGGGGAAGGTTTCTTTTTCATAGGTTTCAATAAGTACGGCGAACAGTTCCAGTTCCTCTTCCTCAGGGCTGCCGGGCAAAGCCTCCATCAGACCTTCGAGATGAGCCAGCGCTGCCTGGTAATCGGCTTCGTTTTTAATAATTTTGGGCTTCATCATATTGTCTCCGCGTTAATCCGGGTATATTCAGTGTGGGGGCCGACAAACCGGATATAGACCACTTCGGTGTTGTAGTGAATCTGAACAATCAGCCGGTAATAGTTGCCTTTGATGTTGAATACGACCCGATTTCCTGGCAGAAAATCGGCGCTGCGATAACGAGCTTTAATGTCGGTCGGGGATTTCCAATGAGCGTGTTTGGCTTCTTTTTCCCAGGCTTTCAGCGCATCTTCTATGTCCGGGTGTTCTGTCCAACACGCAATCAGTTTTTGTCTGGTGATAAGGCGCATTTATTTATATTATATCCCTTTTTGGGAAATATATAAAATATATTTATCCTATTTTGGAAACAAAAAGCTTCTTTAGCCTCGTTATGATAACACCCTATCCCCCTCTTTTGCTTTTGCTCCTCTGCACTTGTACAATTAAATTGTACGTTAGTCTCAAATAGGAGGGCAATATGATCAGTATTGGGATTAGCGAATTTAGAGCGAAGATGAATCTTATTCTGCAAAAGGTTCAAAACGGTGAAATAGTGACCCTGACTTCACGCGGCGCGGAAGTGGCCCGCCTGGTACCGCCTGAGTTTGCCCAGGCCGCGGCCTGGCAAGAGTTGGACCGGCTCCGCCAGACGGCGGTTGTCCTTCGGGGGTAGGGCGCGAGGCCGTGGCGAAAGCTGCGGCCTCAGCTTTTACCAACGGCCATTTTCGCAAGCCTGCCGGTTGGTAAACCTTTAATCAAAGAAGCATAATCGGCTCCAGCGCTATCAAGTCATCAAACTCGCTGGGGCGAAGCTGCTCAAACTCCTTTTGCAGCACCTTTTTATAGACCCATTCCGTGCCCGTCAGAATCGTGGCATTTTCGCACCATAATTGGGCGACCCGGTCTTTGGGTATTGTCCCTCATTCTCCTTGATGAACTTCTTAAAGTAAGGCGAATAAGGGTTTGATCTTTGTCTAATTGGCATTCGGTCACATGCCACTGGCGCCACAAGTACAAAACCACGACCCGGCAATGGAGAGCGGCTCGGTCCAGCCAAGCACAAACCGTATCTTTGTCGACCTGCAGGATACGACCGGTGGCTCCGATAGAATTTCCTTCGGCTAAAGCCCGCACCGCGGTCTCGAAAATCGTCCAATCGCTTTCCAAACCACAGTAGGCCGTGGCATAACTCAAGGCAACACTACTCCCACAGCCCTTACAGAGTGCCTGGGTTGACCGTAACTGGAACCATTTTTGACCATTTTGCCCTGTCGGAATGGCAGACCATAGTAGCGACAGCGTTTGTTGGGACAATAAAGTGTTTCCCACTCCATTTTGGTATCCTCGCTCAACATTGTTTATGCTTTTGAGGATACACCAACATTTCATTCCTTGACTAACTCATCAAGGAATATCAGGGACAATACCTACTCTTGGGAGTTGAGAGGAATTGCACTCGGTCTATTTCGGCACTCTTTAGCTACGTGGTATAATCAAGCCGCATCAAGAAACACTTTCGTATAATCAGTAGATATCTCCCTACTCCCTACTCCCTACTACCTACTGCACACCAAAAGGACACGCCATGGACTTTGAACTCACCGAAGAGCACCGCATGATCGAGCAGATGGTCTATGAGTTTACCCGCAAAGAAGTGCTGCCGATCATCAAACAGCACGACCGCAACCATACCTATCCGCGTGAATTATTACCCAAACTGGCCGAACAGGGCTTTCTGGGCGTCTGCCTGCCGGTGCGGTATGGGGGGGCAGGGATGGACTACATCTCGCTGGGGATTGTCTCCGAAGGGCTGGAATGGGCCGACTCCTCGGTGCGGGAGACGATAGCCGTTCACCTGGGCCTGCACGCGATGCCCATTTTTCAGTGGGGCACGGAGGAACAAAAGCGGCGCTTTTGCCTCCCTTAGCCACCGGCCAGAAAATAGCCTGCTTTGGCCTGACCGAACCCGGCGTTGGTTCCGATGTGGCCGGACTGAGCAGCCGTGCCCGCCAAGAGGGCGACAGTTACATTTTGAACGGCGAAAAGATGTGGATTACCCTGGCCGATGTAGCTGACCAGATGTTAGTCTTTGCCAAAACCGACCCGGCCAAAGGCGTCAACGGGATTACCGCTTTTATTGTCGAGCGCGACTGGCCGGGGTTGACCACCGGCACTATCGCAGGTAAAATGGGGGTTCACGCCAGCAACACCGGCTGGATTAACATGGCCGACGTTCCCGTACCTGCCAGCCACCGCCTGGGCGAAGAGGGCGAGGGCTTTAAGATTGCCATGAGCTGCCTTGACAACGCCCGCTATACCGTCGCGGCGGGGGCGCTCGGCCTGATGAAAGCCTGTCTGCAAGAGTCGGTCAAGTACGCCCACGAGCGCAAAACATTCGGCCAGCCCATTGCCGAGTACCAACTGGTCCAGCAGATGATCGCCTTTATGCAGCAGCGTCTTGACGCCGGGACCCTGCTGGTCCGCCAGGTCGGCTGGCTCAAGAACCGGGGCATCCGCAACACCCGCGAGACCAGCATGGCCAAATGGTTCTGCACCGACGCCGCCTTTGCCACCGCCAACGACGCCGTGCAGATTCACGGCGCTTATGGCTACTCCGACGAATACAATGTCGAGCGCTACCTGCGCAACAGCAAAAGCGCCGTTATTTACGAAGGCACCAGCCAGATTCACCAATTGATGCAGGCCGGTTATGTGCTCGGCTCCCGCCAGGACAGGCCGCTCCGTTGCGAACTGCCGGCCTACGATCCTGACTATTGGCAAGCAGAAGCGTAGACGGTAGACGGGGGAAGAAACTCTTTTGCCCCCGTCTACCGTCTACTGTCTACTCAAAATAATGAAGGAAAACAGATGAACATCATAACATTAATCAAACAGGTTCCCGATACCGCCCAGCTTTCCAGCTCCGTTGATGGTCTCAGGCTGATGAGCGAGGGCGGCGCTAGAATTGTCAACCCGTGGGATGAATACAGCCTTGAAGCGGGCCTTCGGCTCAAGGAAGCACACGGCGGCAAAGTGACCGCTCTGTGCCTGGGCAAGCCGGATGCCGCCGAAGCGTTGAAACGCGGCCTGGCCATGGGCGCGGATGAGGCCATCCTCATCTCCGACCCCGCCCTGGAAGGCGGCGACACGTTGGCTACTGCCCGCGCCCTGGCAGCGGCGATCAAAAGATAGGCCAATTCGATTTGATTCTGGCCGGCCGCTCGGCGATTGACGGCAACACGGCGGCGACGGCGGTGCAGGTGGCCGCCTTATTGGACGTGTCACAGTTGTCGTATGTGGCCGCCATCAAAGCGATTGACGCGGTGGCCAAGACCATTACGGTGGTTCGCTTGATAGAAAATGGCCGCGAAACGGTCAGCAGCAACTTGCCGGCGGTGGTCACGGTGGTCAAAGAGATCAACGAGCCGCGCTTTCCCAGCTTTATCGGTATTCGCAAAGCGGCCAAAGCGACCATTCCCACCTGGGGCCTGGCCGATTTGGGCCTGTCTGCCGCTCAGGTGGGGGCCGCCGGTTCCCAGGTAAGCTGGCCGCAGGTCAGCCTGCCCCCGGCCCGCGAAGGCGGCGCTGTAATCATCAGTGGCTCACCCGCCGAAGCTGCCAAAACTCTGGCCGACAAACTGGCTGCGGAAAAGGTGATATAACCATGTCAAACGACATTTTTGTTTGGATTGAACAATTTAACAGCACCGCCGATTCGATTGCCTGGGAAACATTGGGGGCGGCCCGGCCTGTGGCCGACCAGTTAGGTGGCCGGCTTGTGGCTGTAGTGCTGGGCCAAAAATGTGGGCGACCTGGCTCAGCAAGCCCTCCATTACGGCGCGGACAGCGTCTTTTTGGGCGATGATGCCACCTTCAAACAGTTTCGGCTGGAACCCTACGCCGCCGTCCTGACCAAACTGGCCCAGGAGCAGCAGCCCGCCGCCATTTTGGTGGGCGCGAGCAATGCCGGCCTGGAATTATCGGCCTATGTTGCCGCCAAATTGGGCGTCGGCCTGGCGGCCGATGCCATTGATCTAAGCGTCAACAACGGCGCTTTGGAAGCGACCGCCCGGTGTTGGTGGGCAATGTGCTGGCTAAGATTGTCTTTGGCCCGGCCCGCCCGCAGATAGCCAGCCTGCGCCGCCGCGTTTTTCCGCTGCCCGAAGCCGATACCGGCCGTGCGGGTGACATCACCCCGATTGCCCCGGTTCTGGCCGAAGACGAGATTGCTACCAAAGTGGAAGGTATCGAAGCCGCCGCCAATGAAGTCAGCCTGACCGATGCCAAGATCATCGTCTCCGGCGGGCGCGGCGTGGGCGGCCCTGACGGGTTCGCGCCGGTCAAAACTCTGGCCGAAGCCCTGGGTGGGGCAATGGGGGCCAGTCGGGCGGCGGTGGATGCCGGCTGGGTGCCTTATGCCCATCAGGTGGGGCAAACCGGCAAAACCGTGCAGCCCGATCTCTATGTTGCCTGCGGTATCTCCGGGGCCATTCAGCATCTGGCCGGGATGAAAACCTCCAAATTGATCGTTGCCATCAACAAAGACGCCGAAGCACCCATCTTCAAGTACGCTCACTACGGTATTGTGGGCGACCTGTTTCAATACCTGCCCGCGCTGGCCGAGGAGTTCAAAAAGCGGTTGGGTAAAAGCTAAAGCGAAGAAGGGAACTGACGGAACTAAAGGAACTTTTTGAGTCCCCTCAGTTCCGTCAATTCCCTTCGTTCCCTCAGTTCCATTTCCATCAGAGAGCAGCCAATGTTGGGGCGCGGCTCTCCAAACGCTGCATGACCGGGATTGGGATAATCTGCTGCGCCGGGTCAGGGTTGGCAACGGTACTCCTTTTCCGGGTTATGCTTAAGGGAGACCCCCATGCACATCAAAACCGATTTCGCTCACCCTATCCGCGAGATTGAAAATACCTGGATTCCCCTCGCCGACGGAACCCGCCTGGCGGCCCGCATCTGGCTGCCGGTGGACGCCGAAGCCAACCCGATCCCTGCCCTGCTGGAGTATTTGCCCTATCGCAAATCGGATGGGACGGCCATGCGGGATGCCCTGCGCCAGCCTTATCTGGCCCGGCACGGCTACGCCTGCGTCCGGGTGGACATGCGCGGCAGCGGCGACTCGGATGGGATTCTCTATGACGAGTATCTGCCCCAGGAGCAGGACGACGCTCTGGAAATCCTGGCCTGGATTGCCGCCCAGCCCTGGTGCAACGGCTCGATTGGTATGTTTGGCATTTCCTGGGGCGGCTTCAACAGCCTGCAGATTGCCGCCCGCCGCCCGCCCGAACTCAAAGCCATCATCACCTTTTGCTCCACCGACGACCGCTACGCCGACGATGTGCATTACACCGGCGGCTGCGTGCTGGCCTACGATATGCTGGCCTGGGCCTCGATTATGCTGGTTTACAACGCTGCCCCGCCCGACCCCCGTTTTGTGGGTGAGCGCTGGCGCGAGATGTGGTTTGAGCGCATGGAAAAGACGCCGCCCTACATCGAAGCCTGGCTCAGCCACCAGCGCCGCGACGCCTACTGGAAACACGGCTCGGTCTGTGAGGATTTTGGGGCCATCACCATCCCCGTTTATGCCGTCGGCGGCTGGGTTGACGGCTACCCCAACGCCGTGCCGCGTCTGCTGGCCGGGCTGTCGGGGCCGCGCAAAGGCTTGATCGGTCCCTGGGCGCACACCTACCCGGAGGTCGGTACGCCCGGCCCGGCGATTGGCTTTTTGCAGGAAAGTTTGCGCTGGTGGGATTACTGGCTGAAAGGCATCGAGACCGGCATTATGGCCGAACCCATGCTGCGCTCCTGGCTGCAAGAGAGCCAGCCCCCTCGCCCCCACTACACCGAGCGCCCCGGCCGCTGGGCCGCCGACCCATCCTGGCCCTCGCCGAATATTAAGCCGGAAACCTATATTCTCAACGGAGACGGAACGCTGACGCAAAAGGATGAAGGCGGAAGGCGGAAGGCGGAAAGTTCTCTTTCATCCTTCACGCGCAGCGTTCATCCTTCATCCTTATCCCTCGTGGGTTTACAAACGACCGGCCTCGACACCGGGGCGTGGTGTGCCTACGGCCTGCCGGGTGATTTTCCGGGCGACCAGCGGGCCGACAACGGCCAATCGCTGGTTTTTACCTCGGCGGCGGTGGCTGCGCCGGTGGATATTCTGGGGTTTCCTGAAATCAGGCTGACGGTGGCGGCGGATCAACCCTGCGCTTTTGTCTCCGCCCGCCTCTCGGATGTGGCCCCCGATGGCGCGTCCACTCTGGTCAGTTGGGGTGTTTTCAACCTGACCCACCGCGAAAGCCACGAAATCCCCAGCCCGTTGACGCCGGGTGAGCCGGTCACGGTGACGTTTCCCCTGAAAGTGGTCGGATATACCCTGCCGCCCGGCCACCGCTGGCGCGTCGCCCTCTCGCCAACCCACTGGCCGATGGTCTGGCCGTCGCCCCGGCCTGTGACTCTGACCATTTTTACCGGCGAGTCCAGCATTTTAACCCTGCCGGTTCGACCTTCCCAGCCGGACGACGCGCCGCTTCCCCCTTTTGGCCCGGCAGAAGGGTCCGCCCCCCTGCCGGTCGAAACCTTGCGAACCGGCAAAATTCAGCGCCACAAACACACCGATTTGACCACCGGCCTGACCGAACTGCAAAACCGGTTTGATTTTGGCCGGGTGCGTTATACCGACAATGGGCTTGAAGTGGAAGACATCACCACCGACACCTATACCATCGTCGAGGGCGACCCGCTCTCGGCCACTGCCCGCAGCGACCGCTTTCTGGAGTACCGGCGGGGAGATTGGCCCATACAGATTAAAACCAGCAGCACCATGACCGCCGATGCGGAAAAGTTTTATGTGACCAACCTGTTGGAAGCGTATGAGGGTCATGCGCGGGTGTTTGCCAAAACGTGGACATTCAGTACGCCCAGAGATATGGTTTAGGATCAATACTATTCAAATAAGACTGTAGCATCGGGCCTTGTGCCCGCCCACAAGGGGCTAAACTACGTTATTTGAAAAGTATTGGGTTTAGGATGTATAGGCCGGTTGGGGTGAGACTTGCGCGTAAGAAGAAACGATCAAAATCCATTGGTAGCGGCAAGGCCGATTGACGCGGTCCCCTCCGGCCCAACGAGCCACCCTTCAACCGGCCTTGCCCCGGCACTGAGGGCTGCCGGAGTAAAGCCGGCGGCGACCGGAGGGGGTGGGCCTGAAGCTTCAAGACGCAGGCAGAGTGGTGCAGCAACTTTAGTTAAACCCCTGTTTGTTTACGAGCTACCAGTCCGCTTTCAACTCCCGCAGCAGCCGCTCAAACGCCCGTTGGCAGGCATCGTGATCCTTCCATCGCCCCGGCCATAAAGATTGAAGCGGATGCATCTCTCACCGTTTTTCATCCCGCCCAGGCGTCAAGTCAACTTGTACAGACTAAATGCTTCCTGGACCAGTTGGTTCCGTGTCGGGCCGCGAGGTTCATCTTTGAGCTGCCGGTGAATCTCAATGTACCTGTCCCGTGCCTGGCTGAATTTGGCGCTGTCATAAGTTTCTCTGGCCCATTGCAAAGCTGCTTCATCCCACAAGCTCAGGAGTTCAGGCGGGATGTATGGCAGATAATCCCTCCGGTCTATGTTGGAGCCGTGCCAGATGTCGAGTTCCGGCTGCTCCAGGCCCAGCAAATGAGGGATCAGATAGAGATTCGACAGCATCGCGCGGAGCAGCTTTGGCTCGGCGGCGGCGCTATGACCGGAACGGTACAGGGCTAACGCCCAGCATAAGAAGTGTTCGGGTTGGCCGCGGTCGTCGGGAAAGTTCTGTTCAAACCACTCGAAAGCTTTGAGCGCGCCTTTGGTATCCCCCAACAGCAGATAGAGCGGCCCCAGCAGATACCGTTTGCCGCCGCTGTCGTCATAAGCGCCAAAACGTTTATGTTCCTGGCGCAGTTCACGTTCATAACGTTTGACCCGTTCGCGGATTTTGGCCGGGTCTTTGGGCAAGTGGCTCATTTAGATTTCCTCCTGAGCCTTGAACTGAAGTTCAGGCTGTTATAAAAAGTCCGTTGAAACGGACTGGCTGAACCGTATCTTGGCTTAATCTTACCCTTTTGAGTCGGTTTTTAACCGACTTTCCATACCAGCCCGGAATTTCAATTCGGGGCGACGCCGGCCAACTCTCACAACTCCCCCCGAAACGCCCGATGTAATAACGACTGGAACAGATGCTCCCCCTGCCGCGCCGACTCCCGCTGCTGGGCG
>JAAUSP010000256.1 GCA_012032575.1 Anaerolineales bacterium
CAACTATGGCCCGGTGGCGATGATTGGCGATGGGGTCAACGACGCCCCGGCCCTGGCCAGCGCCTCCATCGGCGTGGCTATGGGCGCTGCCGGCACCGACGTGGCCCTGGAAACCGCCGACGTGGTGCTGATGGCCGACGATTTGAGCAATATTCCCTACCTGATTGCCCTGAGCCGCGAAACCCGCAAAACCCTGATCGTCAACCTGGGTTTCGCTATGGCTGCCATTGCTATTATGATTGTCGCCATCTTCTCCGCCAACATGCCCCTGCCCCTGGCCGTCATCGGTCACGAGGGGGGCACGGTGCTGGTATCGTTGAATGGGTTGCGCTTGCTGCTGTATCGCCGCAGCCGCCGGGCTGGATAGAAGCGTAACATTGTCAACCTCAGCGGGTCGTGCTAGAATCAGACTCAAAAAGAGAGTAGATTCCCCATGAAAAAACTGGAACTGAAAGAAGCCCGCGCCCCTTATAATGTTTCTCTGGACGAGGCGCTCCTGTCCGATGAGGTAGT
This sequence comes from Anaerolineales bacterium, assembly GCA_012032575.1. Next base: position 514 of record JAAUSP010000256.1, read on the forward strand.
GATTTTGGAAAAGGAAGGTCAGCCCGTCGCTGCTCTGCTGCCGATGGCCGAATATGCTGCCTTTCGGGCCTGGCGCGAGGCAGAAGGGGTACAACAATTGAATTTACAATCCCCTCTAACCGAACGCCGCCAACGGCTAATAGCGGCGGCTGAACTTCTGTCACCAGATTACACCACAGATGATGAACTAACCATTTTCACCGTTCTTGATGGCGAGGATTTTCGTGAATAGAGGTGAAGTTTGGTTGATAAACCTTGATCCGACAATTGGCGCTGAGATCAAGAAAGCCCGTCCGGTGGTCATCGTCAATGACGATGCGATTGGCGTTTTACCACTGCGGGTTATTGTCCCCATCACCGATTGGAAAGATCGTTACGCAATTGCTCCCTGGCTGGTTCGATTAGAACCTGATAGTAATAACGGTTTGTCCGAAAGTTCAGCAGCGGACGCTTTTCAGGTACGATCTGTAGCCAAAGAAAGATTTGTGCGACAATTGGGAGTTTTGCCTGATAGGGCAATGGCCGGAGTTACTCAGGCGCTGGCGATTGTGTTAAAATTTGGGGGGTAGTCTCACACCACCCGATACGCTTCCAGCGCCACCCCAACCTTCTTCTGAGTGTACTCAGGGTCCAACTGTTCAACCATCACCGAGTCGCCCAGGAGGCCGCGGGTGCGGGTGTCTACGTAGATTTCGCTTTCGGTGCGGCCTTTGATCGCCATTTTGCTCAGTTTGCTGGACATGTTGACCGCCGGGCCGACCATCGTGGCTTCCGGGCCGACGGTACCGGTGGTCACTTTGCCGGTACTGATGCCGATGCCCATGCCGGTTGCCAAACTCCTGGCTCTCTTTTTTCCACTCCTCGCGCAAGGTCAGGTAAGCCTGGCGCATTTTCAGGGCGGCCAGCAAAGCAGCATTGGCCGAAGAACTGCGCTGCCCGCCCTGGCGGCCGGGGAAATTGCCAAACACGCCCATCACGCTGTCACCCAGACTTTTATCCATGGCCCCGCCGGCCTGCACAATAATGGTAGACATCCGCAGCAAATACTCGTCCAAAAATGCCACCATCAATTCCGGGCCAATGGAGTTGGTCAGGTGGGTTGAGCCGTGAATATCGCCCATCACCACCGTGACCTCATTTTGGTGGGTCAATTCGGCAATGTAGCCGGGATCGTAGTAGAGATCCAAATCGGTGCGGCGGCCAATTTGCCGGTCGCGTAACAGCCGCAGCCCCGACGTTTCGGCCAGGCCGTGGGCGATGGAAGGGTACTTCTCAACTACACTATCAAAATCCTCGCGGCTGATCGCCAGCAGGCGGGTCGGTTTGACGGCGCGAATGGTGGCGGTGCGCGGAACTGCCCGCAGCAGAGCAATCTCGCCGAAGAAGTCGCCCGGTTTCAGCCGGTTGATCACTCCCACCGACTGCCCGGCCATATCCGGGGCCAGCACTTCCACTTCGCCCACCTCGATGATGTAAAAGGTATCGCCCATTTCGCCCATGTGGAATACAATCTGGCCGGGCTTGTACTCGGCTACTTTGATTCGGTTGGCCAGCAGGACGCTTTGCTCCAGGGTCATCTTGCTGAGGATGGGAATATTTTCCAGCACCCGCACTACGCCGGTAGCCAGGGCTTTTTCCAGAATATCAAGCTGCACCCGTGCTTCGGTGTAATCGGGTTTGAGCTGCAGGGCGTTGCGGAAAGACTCGCGGGCGGCCACGTAATCGCGCAGCGTTTTTTGGACCGCCCCCAGGTTGTAAAAGTGATGCGAATTGACCGGCTCCAACTGGGTGGTCGCTTTAAAAACGGTCAAGGCTTCGATATACTTGCCCTGATCGTGATAGGTGATACCCAACTGGTTATAGGCGTCCACAAAATCGGAACGGAGCCGGATGGCCTCTTCCAGGTGAATAATCGCCCGCTCAAACTGGTCCACCTGGCGATACAGCGACCCCAATTCATACTGCACCTCGGCTGAACCGGGTTCTTCTTCAATCGCCAGGTTTAAATAGGTTAGGGCTTCGGGGTAACGGCCCAGTTGCCGGCAGGCCAGACCCACACTGAAAAGCAGGGCAAAATGTTGCGACGGCGGCAGAAGTTGCTCCAGCCGGCGCAAAGCCTGGTTGATCTCCTCGCCGGAGTTAGCCAGACACTGCGCCGCCAGCCAGATACGGGCGTAATCATTTTCCTGGCCCAAAATTTTGGAGTACAGCGCGGCATTGTCGTGAGCAATCCCGTAGAGCAGCACAATGGTGCCCTGCCAACGGCGGCGGGCCTCAGTGGTGTGCAGACGTGGTTCAAGGTCCTGGCCCTGATCGCGCTGAGCCAGCGCGCAAAAAATTCCTGGTAGGTGTGATGGGCAAACTCCACCCAGGCCCGGTCGTCGGAGTAGCGCAGCAAGCCGCTGTGCTTGATTTCCTCATGCACATCTTCGGGGGTAATGTACTGCACTTCGACCCGCTCGCCGGGGGTAGCGCCTTCACGATAAAGGTAAAGCTCGCGGGTGATCAGCTCCGTCCAGCGGACTCGCGGAAAAGCCCACACCTCCTCTTCCTGCATGGCCAGGCCCAGACTGGCCAAAACACTCCGTCGCAGCACCAGCGGCACCTGCGATTTGGAGCGACCAAAGATTTTCCACCATTCGCTGTCGGTCCGCTCCAATAAGTTATCGGTAAACACCTCAAACAGGATCCCCCGATTTTTTGGCAGCGCTTCGTTGCTGCGTTTGGCAATTTGGGCAAACATGTACAGGGCCAGCGGAGTCTGGGCCAAATCTTCCAGTTGCGGATCGCTGTAGATTTCGCGGGCTACTTTGCGACCCTGCTCGGCGCGTAGATAGTTGACCAAAAAAGCTTCGATATCCTCGCCGGCCAGCCGCTGCAACAATGCTGTGCGAAAGCCATAGAGGGCGGTGTAATCCTGCACCCGGCAGGAAATAATAAAGCGGTGATGGGCATAGGTTTGAATAAAGCGGTTCAGTTCGGGCCGGGTTTTGGGCTGCAAGGGCATCTCGTTGAGGCCGTCCATCAAAAACAAAACTGAGTGGATCATGCTCTCGTCGGGACCTTCGCCCTTGAGCAGTTTGGTGATATCTTCTTCGGTGTTGAATTCAAAGATTTCGTAGTTGTGGAAAGCCTTGAGGATGATACTTTCCAGCGTTTTGCCGGGCGTCAGCGCATTTAGTTTGATAAAAATGGGCAGCACAATCGGCTGTTTGGCCTGGGCCAAAGCCCGTTCCGCCGACTCGGCGGTATCCAGCATCAACCGGCGTAGGACTGTGGTTTTGCCGGCCCCGGCCTCACCCAGCACAATGGTTCGGTGGTCATCAGATGTCAATTCGCGGACATCAACCGGCGTTTGGCGGATCAGGCTGGAACCTTCAATCCCAAAGCGGCGCAGCGGCGAAACCGTATCCTGCGCGCCTCGCTCGCGGGCATCTTCCAGGCGACGCTGGGCAATATCGGCCAGCAGGTCAAGCACAGCCGGGGCTTTGTTGGTCAGCAAACTCAGGGAGCGATGGGTCAGGGTGACAAATTTTGAAGGTTTGGTTGTCCGCACGGTGGCGGTGCGGGGGACTCGTTTAATCAGGGCAATTTCCCCAAAAAAGTCGCCCCGGCCCAACTTTGCCACCAGCATATCGTTCCCCAAAGCATCCGGGGCCAGCACCTCAACTTCGCCACTGACCACCACGTAACATTTGTCCCCCTGCTGGCCTCGTTCGAAGACGACCTGGTTGGCCTCCATCGCTTCGGCGGTGGGGAACAAGGGGGCGAGTTGTTTTAACTCCTCAAAGGTCAGGGTGTGGCGGGGCGGGAAAGGCGTAATGGTTTCGGCCATGCGTGTGGCTTTGAGCGCCACATACAAATCTTTCCAAATGGTGTAGTCGGGGTCTTCAATAACCCGGCGCAGATAACGGCGAATGGGCGGTCGGTTGGCGTGAAGGTCAATTGGCTCAGAGTCGGCCCGGTTTTTGGCGCCCTGGGGCGATGGGCTGAGCGAAGGAAAACTGAAAAAGTGACCTTTCCAGCTCCAAAAATCGGGGGCATTGCGGGCCAGTTGAGTTACAAAGGACGAGGTACCCCAGATGACAATAGGTTGGGCAATCAGCGTCAGCCGGTCGCGCAAAAAGTTCAGGAGGCGAACAAAGGTGGCTCGTTGTTCGGGGGTAAACTTTTCGATGCCGTAGACAAAAAATACAATGGATTTATATTTGCCGGTTAATTCCAGGTTTTTAAAGCGGGCCTGGTCGGTCAGTTCGGTCAGGCTGCGGACCAGGTTGGTATCTTTGGCCCCAACCTCGTAGTTAAAAACGTAGATACCTTCCGTTTCCAGGCGGCGGCGAAAATAGTCAATCAGCCGGGTGCGCAGGTCCAAATTATCACATTCGGCCACCGCCAGCCCGCCGAGATTGCTCATGCGCAACATGCCCAGGAGCATTCTGATTTCATCGGGAAAATGCCCGGCAAATTCGTCAGCTTCGGGTGAAGTCATGCCGGCTCCTGGGCTGAGAGATTAGAGATTGGAGATCTAAATCTTCCCACGAAGCGTCCAGTCTCCCTATAAAACCCTCGCTTTGTTTCAGGGCAGCTATATTTGTTTCCAAACATCGGCTTCCCAATCTTCCAGTAATTCGGTGACAATGGGATGAACATCAAACCAGCCTTTGCCGTTGGGATAATACAGCACACACAGTGATTCCAGGTGACGCATGTTGACATCGGCCCGGTTCTTGGTTTGCTTCACCCGCTGCAACCATTGGTAATCATCGTGTTCCAGGATGCGATAATATTCACTTTTGAGCTTGTTCTTTTGAAAGTTGAGGACATTGTGGGTAATTCGGCTCAGCCCGTACTCCTCACAGTAAACACAGCAGCCGCGAATCACCCGGATCAGTTCGCGCAGCACACCGCCGGTCATATTAATGGCCTCTTCAACCACGCCCTCGTCAAACAAATCGGGCGAAACCCGGCGGTAGACAATCTCGCGCAAAATAGCCACGTAAGGAGAATCGGACGGCTCCGGCGCGCCTTCTTTGGTATGCACCCGGAACATAGGCATATAATGAATTTCTAAAAATTGGCCCAGGTGCTTTAGCGCCGGGTCGTACAACAAGGAGATAGGGGCGGTATAAATAGCAAAGCAATCAAACGAGGCCAGGCTTTTAACGTGCTCTCTGAAAATATTGAGCGCGGCATCGAGCGGCTGAATTTTATCCAGGTCGTCAATAATCAGCAAGATGTTTTTGCCGGTAATGGCCGAAACTTCGTAGAGAATTTGGTTGATTAAATTGATGAGTTCGGGGATATATTTGCGGATGCGGGCGCGAATACCTTCGCGGATTTCACCTTCGCTTTTGAGGCGGACATCTATCAGCCGGATCAGACTGCCCAACCCCAAATCCAACCCAATTGAGTCTCTGGGCCGGGGTGTTTCATGAGGAGCTGAAATCTGGTTTTGATAAAGCCAATCATAAACCCGCCGGGCCGGCGACTCATCAACCACGTAGCCCAGGCGTTCCATCTCGCGGTAAATGCCCAAAATAATCGAAAGAGCAATATCAACAAATTCGATGTTGTAAAGACCAACGACTTCGCTGACGGAATACTGAATTGCCAGAAAATGGTTTCTTAAAAAATCTGAGCGGCCCACGCCTGTTTCAATGATATTGACCAGACAGGAGAGTTCGGTACTTTTGCCGCAGCCGGTGTGACCCACAAACAAAAATTTGGTATTATTGGGGACAGTTGTGCGAGCACCGGCTTCAAGTTCACCCATCAACGCTTTTAATTCGGAGTGCATGCCCCGATTCACATAGAAATACTCCATATCTTTGCCCTTGAGCGGACGCAGATAATTGGTATTGGCGTAGGCCTCGATAAAGTTTCGGGCTGCCCCCGGATAGTGATGTTCCTCTGACATGTCCTTAACGGCTCCTAACTTCGCCCCTTAAATCCGGCAGGTTTAATCAATATGTTAAATAACTATGTCAAATTATAACATTCCCCGCTAAACATGTCAACGCTAACCTTAAAAAAGTAAAAGAGCTATTGACAAGAATACGAGGCTGTGTTACCATTCCTGCTTGGAAATTAAAGTATCAAAGTATTTGTGAGCCGTTAGCTCAGTCGGAAGAGCAATTGCCTTTTAAGCAATGGGTCGTGGGTTCGAGTCCCACACGGCTCATTTTTTATACATAGCAGCCAAGGATTGTAGGAAAATGTACTCTCGTTGCGAAATTTTATTTCCCCATTCTCGTGTTAGTGGTTTAAAAAAGCTCAAGGGTGATGATTGGCGAAAATTGACGGAACGGATTGCCGTATTGCCCGAAACTCACGAAGAGGCCCTTTCCTTTTCACACATGATGATTAAATTGTGTGATTGCCTCAATTGTGACCTGGGCAGTTATAAAGCGGCGCTCGGCTGTTCAGCCTGTTCTCAGCGCACTATCAACGCTCTGCGTGATACCGACCAGCAGTTGCTGCGCCGTTTTGAAAAATCGCGCAAAGAAGTGCTTAACTATCTCAGCGAAATTGACGCCGACGAAGAAAAAGCAGCCTGATCCAGTCGGGCTGCTTTTCTTACCTGTGTCATGATCGCCCGGTCTCACCGAAGTAGAGGTTTTACCCGCTCTTTCCATTAACCAATGGCCTGCTTGAAATTTGCTCGGATTTTTCTGAGTTTACAGGTGCGCAAAGGCCAGCCATGATTATCAGCCACACCCATCGTTATGTTTTTGTGCAACTACCCCATGCCGGCTCGACGGCTATCGGGACCGAGTTGGTTGAAAATTACGAAGGCGTGACTATTTTACACAAACACGCTCACTACCTGGAATTTCTCCGTATCGCCAGTGCCGACGAAAAAAAGTATTTTGTTTTTTCCTCCATCCGCAACCCGCTCGACGAAGCGGTAAGCATTTACACCCACTTTAAAACAAATCCTTATCAAATATTTACCAACCCCAAAAAGCTAAAAAAAATGGCGGCTGGATTGACGGCTACACCGCCGATTTCTACCAATGGTTCACCGAGATTCAGCCTGATTTTCCCACCTTTTCAGACAATACTACAGGCTGCCCTACGATAATTCAAGCTGCCTGGCCCATCACCGGTTTGATTACGTCATCCGCTTCGAGAATCTACAGGCGGGCTTGAGCGAAGCGCTCAAGCGGCTTGGTTTGGAACAAAAACGCCCCCTGCCCCTGGTCAACCCAACCAAAAACCGGGAGGGTAGCTATTTAAGCTACTACCCGCCCACCCTCCAGGCCGAGGCCAAACGTGTTTTTGGGCCGTTTATGCGCAAATGGGGGTATCAATTTCCGTCCGAATGGGGTGATGCCTCGTTTCCCTGGTCAAGTCAGCTAGGCTTCAAGGCTTTGGGCCTGGGCCGGCAGTTTTATTTCCGTTATCTGAGCGCCAGAGCCAATACCCCGGCCCGCCTTATTAGTGAAACCGCAAAACGATGGCTCAAATCCAGCCCCACCCGTAGTGGCAGCCGCTAATTTGGATGCAGCCGCATCCTGTCGGAGCGTGGTAATCACCTGTAATCATCCAACCCTCGTCTTTTTAACTGCCTCATTCCAGGAGTAAGTTGTGAACCATACGAATATTCTGAAACGAGCTTTCACCATTACCTGGCGTTACCGGGCCTTGTGGATTTTTGGGTTTTTGCTGGCGTTGTGTGGGGGGGGCGGCAACGGCGGCGGCAATTTTAATTTCCCCAGCAGCGGTGGCGAGGGTGACTTTGGCGATTTTGAAGGTCTGCCTTCTTCTGTACCGGAAATTGATCCCAACCTCATCATCACTCTCATCGTTGCGTTTGTTTGTTTGATCTTGCTGATCTCTGTTGTCGGGGTGATGGTGCAGTATGTTACCCGCACGGCGCTCATCGGCATGGTCCGGCAGGTTGAGGATACGGCAGCGGCCACAGTGCGCGACGGCTGGCGCTTTGGTTGGTCAAAGCGGGCCTGGCGAATTTTCCTGTTAAATTTGCTGGTAGGCTTCCGCTGTTCATCTTAACCATCGGCTTGATTCTACTGGCCCTGTCACCGCTGCTGCTCTTATTTCTCGATGAAACAAGCGCGAGCGTACTGGGTGTTGTGCTGACCGTTTTCTCGTGCTTATTCGTTGGGGTGTTGCTGCTTATCATTAGCGTCATCATTGCCCCCGTTCAGGAATTGGCCTGGCGGCGCATTGCCCTGGACGAGCGAGGCGTTATTGACAGCTTGCGCGAAGCCGTTGCCCTGCTCAGACGCCGTCTGAAAGATGTTGCCATTATGTGGCTGTTGATGGTTGGGGTGGGCCTTGCCTGGGGTATTGTCGCCCTGATTGTAGTGCTGCCGGTATCGCTGATTGCAGCGGCTCTGCTCGGCGGCATTCCCGCCGGGCTGGTCTATTTGATTTCCCAATCTGGCTGGGCCGCGCTGATTGCCGGTGTCCCATTGGCTCTGCTGGCGATTATTATCCTCGGCAGCGCCGCCACCGGTTTCTTTCTTATTTTTCAATCCGCCGTCTGGACCTTGACTTACCTTGAGTTGCAAAAGACGGAAGTCAGGGACCAGCCGTCCCCGGATCAACCCGACCTCCCACCCCTGGCCCCCGACCCCTTATGATCGCAGCGAGTGCGCCCGGCAAAATCATCCTCTTTGGCGAGCATGCCGTTGTTTACGGGCGCCGGCCATTGCCATGCCCCTGACCGAGGTGCAAGCTCAGGCCACCCTTGTTCCGGCTGAAGCGGGGACGGGCTTTCGTATCCTTGCGCCTGATTTGGGACGCGATTATGACCTGGCCCAGGCCGCCACCGCTGACCCTCTGGCCGCGATTATTCAGGCCACTCTGCGCCACCTTGGCCAGGAAAACGCGCCCGACGCAATCCTGCATGTCAGCTCAACCATTCCGTTGGGGCGGGGGTTGGGTAGCGGTGCCGCTATTTCAACAGCCATTGTTCGCGTGGTGGGCCAATTTTTCAACCAACCCCTGCCCCCGGCCGAGGTCTCGGCCCTGGTTTATGAGGTAGAAAAGCTTTATCACGGCACCCCTTCGGGCATTGATAACACCGTGGTGGCCTTTGAGCAGCCGGTCTACTTTGTCAAAGGCCGGCCCCTTCAGCGCATGCGAGTCAGCCAGCCCTTGACCCTGGTGGTGGGGGATACCGGCGTTGTTGCGCCGACCCACACGGTGGTAGGTGATTTGCGCCGCCGCTGGCAGGCCGAGCCGGAACGGTACGAGGGCTATTTTGATGAGGTGGGGGCGATTGTTAACCAGGCCCGGATGGCTATCGAGCAGGGCGGCCTGGGTCAGATGGCTATCGGTGAGTTGATGAATGAAAATCAGGAATTGCTGGAAACACTGGGGGTTTCTTCGCCAGGGTTGAACCGTCTGGTTGAAGCGGCCCGCGAAGCCGGGGCTGTGGGCGCAAAATTATCGGGGGCAGGCTGGGGCGGCAATATGATTGCGCTGGCCTGGCCGGATCAAGTGGCTGCCATCGCGCAGGCGTTGACAGAAGCCGGGGCGGTGCAGATAATTGTTACCCAGGTAGCGAATCATTAAAGTGACAACTCACCCGCCGCCGCGGAGC
>JAAUSP010000257.1 GCA_012032575.1 Anaerolineales bacterium
ATTTTTCCAGGGCGCAGCGGGTCAGGTCATCCATTTTTCGGGCATATTGGTTGGACATATCCAGTTTCAAGCTGTCTAGCCCGGTCCAGTCCTCCAGCAGTGGCGGCGACCAGGAGGTGACATCCCTGAATTCAAGCTCTGCTCCGTACAATGCCGCGTAAAAATTGGGGCCGAGATTGGGCCAAAAGACCGGAAAGGTTTCGCCGTGAAAAGTCTTCCCCTGGATGGATTTGAGAAAGGTATCTACCTGAAACTCTTCATCAAACCATCTATCTTTAATGTTGGTCGAGGGATAAGCCCGGTTGATTTCGTCCACAAAGGCATTATGGGCCACAAAGCGCACCAGGGGGCGATCAATAATTTCGCCGCTGTACCAGGCATAAACCCGCTGCATGGCCATTTCAAAGCCGGGCATCCCTTCAAGTTCTAGCGTCCACCAGTTATTTTCATTCATTGCAGTCTAATTCAAAGAAGTAAGGAGTAGGGAGTATGAAGTAAGGGAAATCCTCTACTCCCTACTCCTTACTCCCTACTCCTTGAATTATAGGGTGTGTTGGTGATTGTGTTGACCATCGCCCAGAAGTTTTCCAGGGGGGTGTCAAGCTGGACGTGATGCGTCGGCCCCAGGATCAAGCCGCCGTTTTTGCCCAGCGTTTGCAGGCGGCTGATAACTTCGGCCTCCACTTCAGCCGGGCTGCCGTAGGGCAAGGTGTACTGCTCGTCAATTGACCCCCAGAAACACAGTTTATCGCCGTACTGCCGGGCAATTTCAGCCGGGTCCATCGAGCGGGGTTGGATCGGATTCAGCACATCCAGACCAATTTCGATCAACTCCGGGATGATTGGGGCAATGTTGCCATCGGAGTGATAGGCCACCTTCACTGCGGGGTTGATCGCTTTGAGGGCAGATATGAAAGTTGCCATTCGTGGTTTAAAGTGCGTGCGCCAGGTTTCGGGCGAAATCAGCATCATATTCTGCGCCCCAATGTCATCCCCGCACCAAATCATATCCACGCCCAGTTCGACCAGCTTTTTGGCGGCTGTCAGGTGATAATGAAAGGGAATATCAAAGAGGGTTTCAATCAGGTCGGGGTCAAGGGCAAAATCAAGCAGGGTCTGCTGGTAGCCGCGCAAGGCCCAGGCCGTTTCAAAAATGGTCGTCACCGTTACGCCGACAATCCAATATTCATCTTTGTAAGTCTCAATAACCCGTTGGGCCTCGGTATAGAGTTCGGGGCGGTTCGGGTCGGGCGGGCGATAGGCACTGATGGCCTGGTCGTCGGCCAGAGGATGGCCCACGATTTCGGTGTAATACCCCTGGCCGAATTTGGTCTGGTAAGGCGAGTTGCGCCAGGTAATGCCCCACTCGTCGGTGTAGGTCAGGCCGTCGCTGCTGTAAGTTTCGGTGGCGTAGTAAGAGTTGGCCCAGCCGACCGAGGTCAACAGCATATCTTCATCCAGCGCCCGCTCAATCACATAAGTATTGCCGCCGCCGTGCGGATTGTGAAAATCGGCATCGGTTAGCTGCATGTCCTGTCGCAGCCGGGCCGCAAATTCGGGGGTAAAGCTGACTTGCATAGGGCAGCGGTCAGGCTGCTCATGCTGGAGCGCCGTCAAAACCCGTTCACGGTGTTTCATAGGGTTACTCTATCCTGCGCCGCAGAATGGCGTGCATCGAAACCGACAGAATAATAATCAAGCCGTAGATCAGTTCGGTCCAGAAGCCGGTCAGACCAATCGCCACAATCGCTGCCTGAATAGCCCCAATGATAAAACTGCCGATAAATGTGCCCAAAATGGTCCCCACTCCACCAAACACCGAGGTGCCGCCCAAAAAGACTGCGGCCAGGGTACTGAGCATATAACCCTCACCCAACGAAGGCCAGAAGAAAGACACCTGCAAACTGGCCAGGATACCGGCAAAGGCCGAGGCATCCCAACCAGAGCAAACATGAGCATGCGGGTGCGGGCCGTGTTGACGCCCATCAATTCGGCCGTCTGCTTGTTGTCGCCGATGACGTAAATATTGGCCCCAAAGCGGTGGCGATTCAGCAATACCCAGACCGCAACGGCAATTATCACCAACCAGATCATTTGCATGGGAATTCCGCCCACTTTGCCGACCAGCAGGCTGTAAACGAAACTCTTTTTGGCGGCAACCAGGGGAAAGCTTTTACCATTCAACAGCACTAAAACCGCTCCCCGCCAGAAAAACTGGGTCCCGATAGTCACAACCAACGAGGGCAAACCAATGCCGACCACGATGGCGCCATTCATCAAGCCGGCCAGAAATCCCACCACCAGACCGGCCAACAGCGACAGGAAGACATTGCCGGTGGTGTTGAGAACTCCCACAAAGGCCACCATGCCAATCGCCATAAGCGAGGGAAAAGACAGGTCCATTTCTCCGGCAATGACCAACATCGTCAGGGGTAAGGCAATGATGGCAAAGAAAGGGATAGTGGACATAAAGGCCAGATAAATCTGGGGCGCCAGAAACGTCTTTGGCGCGAAAATGATGAAAGAAACCCACATCAGCACAAAAACGGTCAGAATCCCCACCTGGGTACCATAACGGCGTAAGAATCTGGCCAGAGTAGATTTTTCACGGGCTTTTGGCAGCCTTTTTTCGGCCACGGAATCCTCAACAGTAGAACTCATGGTTCACCATCCTCTAATCAAAACTACCGGTTTCAGCCACCCGGTACATTTTATCCATCAGATCATTCAAGCTGATGGCGCTGGTCATAAATTCACCCGCCACTTTACCCCGGTCCAGCACCACCACCCGGTCGGCCACGGAATAGACATGAAAGATGTTGTGATCAATAAAAACCGCCGATTTACCGGCTTCTTTGATGCCGCGCACAAAATTAAGCAGTTTGCGGGTTTCTTTTAATGACAAGCCCATCGTCGGCTCGTCCAGCACAATGATTTCCGCATCAAAAAATAACGCTCTAACAATGGCCACGCCCTGCTTTTCGCCGCCGGAAAAGGTTTTGATAGCCGACTCGGGACTCACGGCCAGGGAGGTAAAGCCCATCGACTCCAGCATGAGCCGCTCGGTTTCTGCCTGCATTTCTTTAACCTTAAGAAACCCCAGCGAATTACTTAACTCGCGGCCGATAAAGATATTGCGCCACAGCGATTGCAGTTCGGCCAGCGCCCGTTCCTGGTAAACCGTCTCAATCCCCAATTCTCTGGCTTTGGGCACGGTCAAATGGTCAATTTTTTGGCCGTTACAGAAAATCTCGCCCTGATCGGGCCGGTGGTAGCCGGTGATAATTTTAATCAGCGTAGACTTGCCCGCGCCGTTATCTCCCAACAGGCCGACCACCTCATTTCGGCCCAAATGAAAATTGATATTTTGCAGGGATTTGACTTCGCCAAAAGATTTTGAGACATTTTTTAATTCGAGCCTGTGATCGGCAGTCATATCATTCACTCCAGTGAAGAGATTGGAGATTGGAGATTGGAGATTAAATCTCTAATCTCCAATCTCCGTTTTCCTCATAAATCAGAGATAACGGCGTGTTGAGGCTGCTATCTCCTTAAGTGGATTACCGAATTTGCTCTTCAACCAGGTCGGCCAGCAGTTCCACATTATCAATATGGGCAAAACCGGCTCCGGTATCAATGTGCAGACCGGTGAAGGCAAAGTTGTGGGTCAGGCAGATTTGCAGAATGGGCAGATAGCCTTGCAGCCACTGCTGCTGATCAATCACCAGGTCGGTCCAGCCGCCCCGAATGGCTTCAACCGTAGCCACTGAGAGGTCGAATCCAGCCGTATTAATGGCATCCGGCTCCAAACCGGCGGCGGTCAAGAAGGCTTCTTGGGTGCCGGTCAGGTTGCCGTGATCGGTCACAACCAGCTTGACATCGGGATTAGCCGAGATATACCCAACAAAGGTGGGGATACCCGCCGAAGCATCGGCGTTGGTGGCGTCGTCAATTTCCAGGTAATCCACCGTCAGCCCGGCTTCTTCCAGGGCTTCAATCACGCCCCGGGTGCGTTCGCCCCGGCCCGCCTGCGCCAGCAGACCCCAGACCATCGCCCGGTCGCCTTCCACCAGGCCAAAGCGTTTGACTGACTCAGTGCCCAGAGCATAGCCCGCGGAGTAAAGTTCAGCGCCAACATACCCAAAACCATCAGCGCTGTACGCCGCTTCGAGTGTGGGCAGGGTTGTATTCTGGCTGGTCACAATGATCCCGGCGGCCCGGGCTTCGTCAACCACGGCCTGGTAGGCGTCATCGCCGGGGTGGCCCATAATGGCAATGCCGTCGGGCTGGGTGGCGGCGGCTTCGGCAAACTGAGTTACCATCTGCTCCGGGTTCCAATCTGACCAGACATACTCCACATTGGCTCCCAAATCTTCGGCTGCTTTCAGCGCGCCATTGTAAACCACCGTTTCAAAGGGGCCGCCGGGCGCGCCACCGGGGAAGAAAACAATATTGGTGTTGCTGCACCATTTGACCGTTTCGGTCTCAGCCATTGCTTCTTCTGTAGCTTCGGGGGTTTGGGCGGCTGCCGGGGTGGGGGAGACCGCTAAATAGGGGGATAACAAAAGTGCCAGAATTACCAACTCCATCGTTAGTAGGAAAAGCTTGTTCTTTTTCATCTCTTTTTACTCCTTTGTAAATAGACTTTAATACTTGTTTGTATCGGGTAACTATTAATCCTGCCAATCCGACGACGTTATTGAATAAATATACTTCACCTCCTTCCAGCGAATCTATGACTTGGAAGAACGCATCCCCGGCAATCGTAACCAGGTGATCTCACCTCGCCGGATCACATCGAGGGCTACCGCCAGCACGATGATGACGCCAATAACAATTTCCTTGGCATTGGAAGGCACATCGAGATAAACCAGGCCGGCATCTACCACCCGAATGATAAAGACGCCCACCAGTGTGCCCCAGATACCGCCAATACCACCCGACAACGCCGTACCGCCGATGACCACCGCGGCCACCGAGATGAGCGTCATATTGGTCCCATTTTGATACGCGCCCGATTGCAGCCGGCCCATCACCAAAATGCCGCCGATGGCCGCCAGAAACCCGCTGATGCCGTAAATCACAATCAGCATCCGGTCCACGTTGATCCCCGACAACCGGGCTGCCGTCTGATTGCCGCCGATGGCATAGGTGTAACGGCCAAGTTTGGTATGTTTCAAAGTAAACCAAACAATCGCGTAAATAATCAGAGCAATGATGAGGGGCATGGGGATGCGCAGCGTGCCCAGAAAAAAGTAGCTGGTCAAAAAAGTCAGAAATTCATCCTTTTGGATATTGATCCCCGCGCCGCGTGTTGCCACCAGCGATACTCCCAGCAAAACACTCCGAAAGCCCAGAGTCACGATGAGCGGGTTCATTTTTAGCTTGGTAATGAGCACCCCTTGAAATACCCCAACGAGCGCGCCCAGCAATAACGTAATGATGATGCCTGCCAGGCCGGAATACCAAAGGCTATCTGTCCGCCGGCAATATTGGTTCCGGCGATGAGGATGGCAGCCATCACCCCGGCGAATGAAACCATCGCTTCCACCGACAAATCAATCCCGCCGGTGAGAATCACAAATGTCTGCCCCGCCGCCACAATACCGATGGCCGCCGCTTCCAGGCCGATGAGCAGCAAACTGGTCGGCGTCCGAAACGCCGGCGAGGCAATCCACAACCCGCCAACCATTAGCAGTAAAACCAGCAGCGGGCCGGTTTCGGTGACAAATCTCCTTAATAAATCGCGTATATCATAGTCAGAGCGTTTACGCGCAATGATTTCACTCATAGGACTGCTTACCCTTAGGCTGAATTGGCTAATGTTCTTTCAGAGTTGGTGGCGTATTCCATTATTTTTTCTTCGGTGGCTTCGGCCCGGTCCAGAAAGCCGCTCACCGCGCCATTATGGATGACCATAATCCGGTCGCTCATGCCCAAAATCTCCGGCAGTTCCGAGCTGACCATCAAAATAGCCACCCCTTCCTGGGCCAGTTGGTTCATCATCCGATAAATTTCAACTTTGGCCCCCACGTCAATCCCGCGCGTCGGTTCATCAAAAATCAGCAGCTTGGGCGCGGTCGCCATCCACTTGCTCAAAACCACCTTTTGCTGGGTCCCACCCGACAGGTTGATGGCCAACTGGTTCTGACTCGACGCCTTGATGGCCATCTTGTCAATGTAATTTTGAGCCAGCGCCGCTTCTTTGCGCTGATTGGTCACAAAGGTCGGGGTCAACCGGCCCAACACGGCCATCGTAATATTTTCACGCACGTTGAGTTGCAGCAATAATCCTTGCTGTTTGCGGTCTTCCGTCAGCAGCGCAATCCCGTGCCGGATGGCATCGCGCGGGCTGTGGATCGTGACCGGCTGCCCCTGCACATAAAACTTGCCGCTGTCAATCGGATCGGCTCCAAAAATGGCCCGCACCAAATCGGTCCGCCCGGAGCCGACCAGCCCGGCCAGGCCCAGAACTTCGCCGGCACGCACTGAAAAGCTAATATCGCGCAACCGTTTACCCTGGTTTAATCCTTCAACCCGGAATATTTCCGGCCCCTGAGAGACTTTTTCTTTGGGAAATTTCTCTGACAGATCGCGCCCGACCATCAATTTGATCAGTTGGTCCACATTAAGCGTCTGGGCGGGTCGGGTGGCAATATGGCGGCCATCGCGCAGCACGGTGATGCGGTCGCTCACCTCGAAGGCTTCATCAAGGTGGTGGCTGATGTAGATAACGGACACACCGTTGGCTTTTAACTCACGGGTAATGGCAAACAGATCGTGAATTTCGCGGATGCTCAGGGCCGAGGTTGGCTCATCCATAATAATGAGGTCAGCCCGGTGATGGAGCGCTTTGGCCACCTCGACCATCTGCTGCTCGCCGACCCCTAATTTGCCGAGGTTGGTCCGGGGGTCAATATCAAGGCGCAGTTTGGCCAAAAGCCGCCGGGCCTGCCGGTGCATTTCGGCCCAGTCAATTACCGGCCCACGAGTGATTTCGCTGCCCAGGAAAATATTTTCGGTGATAGAGAGTTGGGGGACTTGATTGAGTTCTTGATAGATAGTGGCAATGCCGGCGGCCTGCGCCTGGCGAGGATTGGTAAAAGTGACCGGCTTGCCTTTGTAAATGATCTCACCGGCATCAGCCGTATAGACGCCAGAGATAATTTTCATCAAAGTGGATTTGCCGGCCCCATTTTCGCCAACCAGGGCCACCACTTCACCCTGACCCACCGTGAAGCTAACATCCGAGAGGGCCAAAACGCCGGGAAACTGCTTGGTAATCGCCCGCATTTCCAGCAGGGCGGCTTTACTTGGCGTTGAGGAATCTACTACAGGGGAGATTGTCACAGCTTTGTAACCCGAATTATTTTATCGTTATCGTTCACGGGAACGATAACATTATAGGACCAAAAAAACTGGTGTCAAATTTTGACTACCAGCCCCCCCCCGCCAACATTAGCCTCGATGCGGCTATCGCGCTCGGCCTGGGCGCGGGGCAAGTCGAGAATGATGATTTTGCCGGCCTCGTAGGCCACCAGCCCGCGCTTTTGCCAGTCGCGCAGCAGCCGGTTGACCCACTCCCGCCGCGCCCCCACCAGCGAAGCGAGGTCGGTCTGGTTCAGCGACAGGTCGAGCACATATCGTTTGCCGGCCTCTTCTTCCTGACCAAACTGTTCATTGTACAACAGCAAAATGTGCAGCAGCCGCCCGGCGGCATCGTATTGAGCAATGGTTTCGGCAAAGGCGGCTGTCCAGCGTACCCGGCTGGATAATAATTTGGTCATGCTCAGGGCCAGATCGGGCAAGTGACGCATGTGCTGCAAAAATTTATCGTGCGGCATCAGCAGCAGGTCGGTCGCCTCAATGGCTTTGGCCGTGGCTGAGCGCGGCTCGCTGTCCACCACTGCAAACTCGCCCATCACGTCCCCGGTCGAGTAAATGGCAATGGTTGTTTCCGCTCCGGCCGGGCTGATCCGAAAAATACGGACCTTGCCGCGCACCACCAGGTATAGTTCCCGGCTGGTATCGCCCTGGCGAAAAATAATCTCATCTTTGCTAAATTCTTTAGGGTAAAAATCGTCAACCAGGGCAGCCAGGTCTGCTTCACTCACATCGCTGAACAACGACACCTGCTTGAGAAAAGCGACTCGCCTCGACAAAACTTCCTGGCGGGATGGTGAACGCACGGGGAACCTCGGAGAATAGACGGAGTCAAACGGCTTAAGCCGTTTGACTCCGTCTTCATTATCGCGTTACGTAAATCAAAAACCACGCACCACGGATTTACCGCACGTTATAAAACGCGCTCATCCCCGGATAGACGGCGGTTTCGGCCAACTCCTCCTCAATGCGGAGCAGTTGGTTATACTTGGCCACCCGGTCTGAGCGGGCCGCGCGCCGGTTTGATCTGCCCGGCGTTGAGGGCCACAGCCAGGTCGGCAATAGTGGTGTCTTCGGTTTCGCCGGAGCGATGGGAGACCACAGCCGTCCAGCCGGCCTTCTTGGCCATCTCGATGGCGGCGATGGTTTCACTCAAGGAGCCAATCTGGTTGAGTTTGATCAGAATGCTGTTGGCGGCGTTCTTCTCGATGGCCTGTTTCAGCCGGGTCACATTTGTCACCAGGAAATCGTCGCCCACCAACTGCACCCGGTCGCCGATAGCCTGGCGCAGACCACCCCAGCCTTCCCAGTCGTCTTCAGCCAAACCGTCTTCAATCGAGATGATCGGATACTGGCTCACCCAGCTTTCCCATAATTTAATCATGTCGTTGCTGGAGAGGGTCTTTTTCTCGATGCGCAGGGTGTAGTTGCCGTCTTCATACAGTTCGGATACCGCCGGGTCGAGCGCAATCAAAACCTGCTCTCCAGCCTTAAAACCGGCCTTCTCAATGGCCTCTAAAATCACCTCGACCGCTTCCAGGTTGCCTTTTTGCAACGCGGGCGCAAAGCCGCCTTCATCGCCGGTGTTTGTGTTGTAGCCTTTGCCCTTGAGCACCGACTTCAGATTGTGATAAATTTCCGCGCCCCAGCGCAGCCCCTCGCGGAAGCTCTCCGCGCCGACCGGCATGACCATAAACTCCTGAAAGTCGGTGGTTTGCCAGCCGGTGTGTGCGCCGCCGTTGAGGATGTTCATCATCGGCACGGGCAGGGTGCGGGCGCTGACGCCGCCCAGGTAACGGTAGAGGGGCTGGCCGGTGCTCTCGGCGGCGGCTTTGGCCACGGCCAGGCTGACGGCCAGAATGGCGTTGGCCCCCAATTCGGCTTTGTTGGGTGTACCGTCCAGCTCGCGCATAAAGGCGTCAATGCCTTCCTGGTCGCGGGCGTCCCAGCCAAACAATTCAGATGCAATTTTTTCATTCACATTTTCGACAGCCTTTTCGACGCCTTTGCCCAGATAGCGGCCCTTGTCGCCATCGCGCAGTTCCAGCGCTTCGTGAACGCCGGTGGAAGCGCCGGAGGGTACGGCTGCCCGACCCATCGAGCCGTCTTCCAGGATAACTTCAACCTCAACGGTGGGGTTGCCCCGCGAGTCGAGAATTTCCCGCGCGACAATTTCTTCAATGTAACTCATGGTTGGCTCCTTGTGGCTATGATTTGCTTGAGAGAGAGGCGAGGACAAGTGATGCGATGAGGCGAGGAGACGGAGACCTCGCTGCGCGTCTTCGCCTCTTCGCGTCCTCGCTCATTTGGCGTCTATCTTACAACGATTTAGCTGCTTCGACAATTCTTTAGCCCGGTTGTGAAATTGGCAATTTTGGCGCGTTTTACAAAATTGACAGCCGCCAGCATCGCCGCTAGACTATGGCCCTATGATTTTTCGGCTCCAAGCCGGTCCTGCGACCGGCGTCCGGGGGCCGCAGACCCCCTCTGAGCTTAAATCTGTGACCTACTGAGACTATGGCCTATGATTAATTATCTGTTCGGTTCGAGATTTTTAGTCCTGCTTCTGATTTACCTGCTAACCGCCTGCCAGAGCAGCGTTGTGGTGGTAGAAAATCCGACTCCCAGTCCCACCTCGCCGCCGGTAGTCAACACGGCTACCCCACCCCGCCGCCGCCCACCCGCTTCCTCTACCC
>JAAUSP010000258.1 GCA_012032575.1 Anaerolineales bacterium
TTTTCGGGCCGGCGGGCCACTTGCACCGCCGCCCAAGTCGCCGCGCCGGAAGAAATACCGACCAGCAGCCCTTCCTCGCGGGCCAAAACGCCGGGCGGTGTCGAAGGCGTCATCGTTTTTGACCCGAATGACTTCATCATAAATTTTGGTATTGAGCACATCGGGCACAAAGCCGGCCCCAATACCCTGGATGGGGTGCGGCCCTTTTTGCCCGCCCGACAGCACCGGCGATGCTTCCGGCTCCACCGCAATGGCATGAAACGACGGTTTGCGGCTTTTGATAACCTCGCCCACCCCGGTGATGGTCCCGCCGGTACCAATGCCCGACACCAGGATGTCAACCTTGCCGTCGGTGTCGCGCCAGATTTCTTCGGCGGTGGTTTTGCGGTGGATTTCGGGGTTGGCCGGGTTTTTGAACTGTTGCGGAATAAGATAGCGCGAGTCGGCAGCGGCCATCTCTTCGGCGGTGCGGATCGCGCCGCCCATGCCCTCGCTGCCGGGGGTTAAAACCAACTCGGCCCCATAAGCCCGCAGCAAAGCACGCCGTTCCTTGCTCATCGTTTCCGGCATGACCAGAGTGCATTTGTAGCCCCGCGCCGCGCAGACAAAGGCCAGGCCGATACCGGTGTTGCCGCTGGTCGGCTCCAGAATAATCGTGTCCGGCTTGATCAGTCCGGCCTGCTCCGCCGCCTCGATCATCGAAAGACCAATCCGGTCTTTGACGCTGTGAGCAGGGTTGTAAAATTCCAGCTTGGCGACCACATCGGCGACGGTGCCGGCAGTCAATTTGCGGATACGCACCAACGGGGTGTTACCAATTAACTCTGTTACATCATTGGCGATTTTCATGGTTCCTTTGATTATCCCTTCTTGATTTGAAGTAACTTATTTAACCGCACCCTTCGATAAGCTCTTCGCTTCGCTCATAGCTACTCAGGATGCGAATTTGAAAATAAAAACAGCGTCACTGGTGATGGCCCGGTGGCGCTGTAGCGTAAACTAACGCGATGTTTGCCCACCCAACCGTTGATCGAGCGGAGTGTGGCGGGCATTGGTTCGCAGGCTGTCCCTGCGTTACAAGTGTCTCCCCCACCTCCGCAACAGACAGCAACAACACATATTGAAATGGGCGAGATTTACTGGAAACATTGGATAATAACCTGTAACAAATGTCCTGTTTGTTTTAGACGCATTTTCAGGGGAACCTTTACCCTCACAGGTAAAACTTCCCCAATATCATCGGAGTATATCTAAGTTGGAGCAGGTTGTCAAAAAATCCAGACAATTCCCTAAAAAACAGCTTTGCCGAAGCCCAAAAGCATATTTCACTCCTACGTATGGGTAAAGGGTAAATACCAGGGCTGGCCCAGGCCGGTCTGCGCCATCAACGCCTGGTTAGCAAAAATACGGTCGGGGGTGTCGGCGGCAATAACCCGACCGGCCTCCATCACCACCACCAGATCGGCCCAATAGCGCGCAAATTCAACATCATGGGTGGCCAGCACAATGGTTTTACCCTGGTCCACCAGCCGCTGAAAAATGGTAAAAAAGCTGGCGGCGCATCCACGGATCAAGGTTGGCGGTCACTTCGTCGGCTAGCAGCAGGGCCGGTTCCATGGCCAACACTCCGGCCAGGGCGACCCGCGCTTTCTCGCCGCCGCTCAAGGCGTGAGTGGGCCGCTCCAGCAGGTCGGTAATCTCGCACAGTTCGGCCACCGCCTGGACCCGCCGCCGGGCTTCGGCCTGGCTCAACCCCAGGTTGAGCGGACCAAAACTGATATCCTGGGCTACGCTGGCGCTGAAAAGCTGGTCGTCCGGGTTTTGAAAAATAACCCCCACCTGGCGGCGCAATTCCAGCAGCGCCGCCCGTTGATAGGTGACTGTTCGCCCGGCAAAACGCACCACGCCCCGGCTGGGCTGCAAAATCCCGTTGCAGTGCAAAATCAGGGTGGACTTGCCGGAGCCGTTGCGCCCCAACAGGGCCACCTTTACCCCGGCGGGCAGGCTCAAATTGACCCCTTGCAGGGCCAAGCGCTGCTGGCCCGGATAGCCATAGTGCAGGTCCTCCACTTCAAGCAGGCTCATCGGAACCACCCCCAAACCAGCAGCAAGCTGACCGTCATGCCCATGCCCAGACCCCACAAGCGCCGGTCAAACTGATACGATGCCGGCAGCACCTTCAAATCGCCGGTGTAGCCCCGGCTTTCCAGGGCTACCTGCAAACGCTGGCTGCGGCGATAGGCGTCAATAAAAAGTTGGCTCCCCAACAGCCCGGCGCTCATAATGCCTCGCCGGAAATTAACATAGCCCAATCGGCTGGCCTGGGCCGTGTACATCTCGTCCAGGCTTTCCAGCAGCACAAAGATAAAACGATAGATCAGGGTCATCAGATCAATCAGCAGCAGCGGACAGCGCAGCCGGCGCAGCAAGTCAACCAGATCAACCAGTGGGGTGGTCAGCGCCAGAAAATTCATGGCCGCCGCCGCTCCCAGCGAACGAGTGACCAGATGCAGGGCTGTGTCCACCGCTGCCGGACTGCTGCTGAGCCATAGGTCGCCCACCTGCCAGCGCCAGCTTGTCAGCGGCGGCGGGCTGAAGCTGAAACTGACCAGAATGCCCAGCACCGACAGTAGCAAAAAAAGCCTTCGGCCAGGATTACCCGGCCAAAGGTGCGCGGCGGCAGCCCGGCCCAAAAGGTGGTCAAGCCCCACATCCACAACAGGGCCAACACCCCCACTACCGGCTTGTTCAAAGCCAAACATAACAACAAGGCCAGACCGGCAATGGCGGCCTTTTGCCCAGGGTCAACCGCGCGGATGCGATTGGCATAGGCGTACTGGTCAATAATATGCATGCAACTATAGGTTTACCTTCGGGAGGTATTTGGATTTGTGAGAGTAGCTTTGCGGGCGGCCTGCTTTTCGCCTCGTTTAAGGCCAAAAAAGTAGCCAACAAACCCAGCCCCCAGGGCGGCCTGCAAGGCAAACAGCAAACTTTCGGTCTCGCCGCCGGGGGGCGACCAGATGGGTTCAACCCAGGGTTCTGTTCCCGGCGCAACTTCAGTAATGACCCCTTCAGCCGCACCATCTGCACCGCCAAACTCAGACTCAGGGTGGATAAAGAGGGGGATAACTGCCAGCAAAACGACAATTGCCAGCAACAGCCAGCTATTGAGAAAGGTGCTGTTTTTTTGTTCAGTTGAGATGTTTTGAGACATGGGAGATCTCCTCGAAAATAAAGAGGCGAGGAGGCGAGGAGGCGAAAAATTCTTCGCCTCCTCGCCTCACGCCTCATCGCTTCATTCTTACGCCGTTTTGACGCCCAAAGTTTGCAGTTCCACCGGCGCATTGCTGCGGAGCGCATTGAAAATAATAACGGTCAGGATACCTTCGCTGACAGCCAGGGGAATCTGGGTGATAGCAAAGATGGCCCCAAATTTGAGCAGCGAAGCCGCTATCCCGCCCACCGGATCGGGATAGGCCAGGGCCAGTTGCAGCGAGGTTACACCGTAGGTAGCCAAATCGGCCAGGGCGGCGGCCAGAAAGACAGTCAGCCACAAGGGTACTCTGCCTTTCAACGCCTGCCAGATGCCCCAGGCTACCAGCGGCCCGGCAATGGCCATACTGACGGCATTCGCGCCGAGGGTGGTCAATCCGCCGTGGGCCAGCAGCAGGGCCTGAAACAGCAGCACAATCCCGCCGAGAACGCTCATCACCGCCGGTCCAAACAGAATCGCGCCCAGGCCGGTGCCGGTCGGGTGGCTGCTGGAGCCGGTGACGCTGGGAATTTTGAGGGCACTGAGCACAAAAGCGAAGGCTCCAGCCAGCCCCAACAGAAGCCGGGTTTCCGGCTTGGCCGCCACCAACTGGCTGATGTGGCGGAAGCCGATAATCCAAAACGGGATGGCTACGGCAAACCAAACGATACACCATACCGGGGGCAGAAACCCTTCCATAATGTGCATAGCCTGCGGTTTGGCCCAGGCCGTTTGGACGACGAGCAGCATCAGGGCAAAAAAACGCCCAGCTTATGCTGGACCATCGAATTGTATTAAATAGCCTGAATTTCATAATAACCTCTCTGACAATAAACCCTGGGGGCCGCGATAGAGAAAATGTCGACTGTTTAGCGCCTCAACCACAGAGGCGAGGTAGCCGTGTCAACGAAAAATGAAAAGCCCGACCTGAGATAACCATTGGGTCGGGTAACTTCAAAGCTAAAATGGAGAGGTAAATGGAGGGATAATTGATGACGAGCCACGCTTTTACTCCCTTCCGCGAGGTTGTAATAAGCCAACGGAGGCGGGCGACCTGGCTCTCTCAATTTATGATTTGCGATTTACGATTTTTGAGGATTGTTAGCTCGTAAATCGTAAATCGTAAATCGTAAATAAGATTACAGTTACGGGACAGCGCCGGACTTGCACCGGCTTCGCCGTTACCGCTCGTGCCATCCGGGACAACGAGCGCCTCAGTTGAGTCTGCTTAAATTATGGTGGCTGAATTATATAATGTTGAGATAGAAACGCAAATCAGGGCCGAAACTACTGGCCAACCCGGATGACTCCCACCTCCACCGTATCTCCACCCCCGCCGGCAGTCACCGGCAGCCGGTCCCCGGTGACAGGATAGTACCAGCCAACCATCAGCCGGTACTCGCCGGGGGCAATCCCGGCGGGCAGGGAGAGGCTTTGCCGGTCAACCACCGGGCGACCTGGTTGCCAGGCGGTGGTGGGCAAATAGCCCAGACCGTCTTGCGGAGTCCAATCCAATTGAGCCACCACCTGGCCGTTTTGATCCAGCAAATGGGCAAAACAGGTCAGGTCAACCGTGAGGGGGCAGCGCTCTGCCAGAAGAAGGTGAAGGACAAAACATCGCCGGGGGGGAGAGGTGAGGCGGGCAGGTCCACCCCTTTGAGTTGAATGAGATGCCAAAATTCAATCTGGTGCGGCTGAGATGGCTGAGGCACACCACGGGGCAACTGCGCTATAACTGCCTCGCCCGGTGCGCTGGAAAGTTCCCAATCTGGCCCAGGTTTTGTTTTCTAACAGATAAAGATTCTCATCCGCCCCAGTGATGCTTAACCGCTGTTTCGGGTCAGACCACTCGCCCGGTGTCGTCGCCTCCTCGCCTCCTCGCTCGCTTCGCGTCGCCTCAACTACGCCGACGGCCAGGGTGAACTCGTCGCCCAAAGGCCAGGGCAGCGTCCGGGTGAGGACAATTTCGCCGGGCGACCAGTGCGAGGTGGGATACCACAGCAGCGTCACCAGCGGGCGGGCGCTGGTATCTTCGATCAGCTTGCCCTGCCGATCTATAAAAAAGGGCCAGAGCTGGTAATTTTGCTCCAGCGGCTCCAGCGCCTGCCAGTACAGCGTCACCACCGGCAGCCGCTCCTCGTGCGCGCCGTAGCCCAGATCATAACCGAGCAGTTTTAATTTGTCGTCAAAGGTCACGGCTGCGGGGAACTGCGGCTGAAAAATCGCCGGGTCGGTGACGCGGGCGAAATCAAAGAAGGCGGGGGGTAATTCTTTGGGCAGGTCGGCCCGGTTTTTAGCCAGCAGCAGATAGCCGTCAAAGGCATCTACTATCCCAAAATCTCCCTCTAAAAATTGGTCAACTTTATAACGCAGCTCAACCGGGTGCAGCGGCCAGGAGTCTTCGGTGATATCCAGCACAATATGATCGGCGTCTTCGATGCGGTCAAAAATGTAGAGCGTTTGGCGCTGGCTGAGATGCGGATTCAGCCGGTCGTGAGCCGACAGGGCGGCTTCGGGTGGGATTTGGGCAAAAATCCGCTCGGCCCGGCGGTGATGGTCGGTCACTTCTTCCCAGCCCCGAAACTGTCCGCCCCAGGGAAAGTAGCCGTACAAAGAGTGATAACCAAGCGAGAAGGCGAGAATGAGTAGCCCTACAAAACCGTTGAAAAGCTGCGTGGTGCGTGGTGCGTGATACGTGACATCTGCCCCCCTCCCCTTCGCCATTCGCCCATTCGCCATTCGCCCATTCGCCATTCGCTGGAGGTTGGCCACGCCATAAATACTGCTGATTATCACGGCGGGCACAACCGGCGCAGCATAAATCAGGCTGTTGGCGCGCTGCATAGGGGAGAAGCTGCTGAGCAGGTTGATTCCCAGCGAAGGCAGGGCCAGCAGCAGGGTCACGGGGTTGAACAGCGCAGTGAAGGCGGTGGGCGTCAGCAGCAGGCGCAAGTAATCGAGGGCCTGGACTTTTTGCAGGTGGCTCAGCACAAGCTGCGGCTGGAGAAAAAAATTCAGGACGATATTCAGCGGGCTGTCCCCCAGATGGCCGTAACGGTCCCAGTGGATATTTTCGGTGCCGGCAAAAGCCGGCGGAATGACAAAAACGGCCACAAACGCCCAGGCCGCGCACAGGGCAACGGTCAGCAGCCCCAGGCGATACTGCCGGTTGATAAACAAGGCGTAAAAGCCCAGCATCATGACCAATAAGGTCATATCTTCTTTGCAGGCAGCGGCCAGGATAGCAAACAAGGCAAACAGGCCGGGCCGCCGGGTTTCGAGCGCGTAAAAAGCGACCAGCAGAAAGGTGGGGGCCAGGGTTACGGCGTGGAAATCAAGCAGGGTCGCGCCCTGGATAGCCGGAAACATCAAATAGACCAGGGCAAAAACGAGGGCCAGGGCATCACTGTGGAGTTTGAAACGGGCCAGGGCAAAAACCGGCAGCGCCCCCAACGCCACGATGATGCTTTGAAACAAAAAGAGAATTTCGGGGCCGCTGTAAACCAGGTAAAGGAGCGAAACCGGCAGCAGAATCGGTTCGACGTGCAGGCTGAGACGGTTGGTTGCGCCCGGCTGGTTGGTTTGATGAAAAGGCCGGCCACGCGCGGTATTCCAGATGGCCTGGTTCATATTGCCCAAATCGAGCGAGCGCGAGCCAAAAGAATAGTAATGCAAAAAAGCTGCACGCTAAAAAAAGCCGTGTAGCTGGCCATAGCCAAAATGAGCAGAGAGGAAATGAGGGGGCTGGGGCGCTTCATCATTGTTCAAGGTGAAAACGTAATGCGTAAACTTAACGCGCTGATAGGTCATTACATTTACGCTTTACGAGTTATTGAGACTGGAGCAGCCCAAAAAGCTGGATAACGAGATAGCCATACAACAGCACAGCACAGACAAACAGAGCGGCGCTGCCCAGGCCCAAATTGACCCAATTGGACGCGGTTTGGTATCGGTCCAGGGGGCGGCGCCCATTTCAGCCATACTTTCCCTGGCTGTGTCCGGGTTTATGGGTGAGATTTCGCTCAACTCGTGCAACTGCTGCCAGGCTGTCTCTTGTGATTTGCGGTCGTCGGCGCGTTGGGCCGCGCCGCGGAAGGACTGGATGGCTCGCTGGCGATTGCCCTGAGCCAGATGAGCCAACCCCAGGTTGATATAGGCCGGCCCAAAGTTGGCATCATTGCGGATGGCTTGCTGGTAGCGGGCAATAGCATCCTCGTACTGTTGGGCTTCGTGGTACTCCGCACCGGCCTTGAAGTGAATATCGGCCGCATTATTCCGGCGCTGATGTTGATTGAACAACATCAGCGGATGCCGGATCGGCGTCGCTGGACGGGATTGAACCTTACGCTTCCGCTCGCGCAGAAAAGTAATCAGGCTGACCACAGCGGCAAACCCGTCCAGGCCCGGCAAAGGGATTAAACTGATCACGGTCAGCCATAAACTGGTCAAGCCAATGTAGCCGGTAAAGGCAATGGACAGGGCCTGCACATCCAGGGTTGTGGGTAGGGTGCTGTCCACCCGGAAGAGAAAAGGATAAACCTGGTCGGTGCTGACTCCGCTGGTATAAACCAATGCCGCGGCGATGACCAGAGTCAGCATCAATCCGACCAGTCCAAAGGTCAGGCTGGCCAGCGGGCCGGAGAGCGCCACCAGGCACACATCCAGATAACCTCGCTTAAAGCTTTGGGGATTGACTCGCAGCGGCCTGGGCCAGCCCAGGCTAAAAAACAAGAACGCAATAAAACCGGCCCAGTCCAGCCCGAACACCAAAAAAGCGGCCATACCGGGCCAGGAAACATGGGCCAAAGGATTCAGGGTAATTTTACCCTGCTCTACCTGAGAGAGGTCGCCCAAAAAATAGGCCGCCAGCGCGTGCCCCAACTCATGCACGGTGTAGCCCAGCAACAAACCGGGGATAATGAGAACATTGGTCCAATGCAGGAAGGGAAATAGGGTTTCCATGCTCAATTGGCCTGATGCAGCCGGAACGGCGTTTCGACCACGTCTAAAACCTTGTCCTGGTAGATCATTTCGGCGCGAGCCGTATAATCTTCCTGGGGGTCCGGCTCGCGCAAATGCATGGTCAACGCGGTAAATTCTTCCTTATGCTCGACGATAAAGAGGCTGGCAACTTGCTGGCGGCGGCTGTTGAGGATGCTGAGTTCAAGGTTGGGATAGGGGCTGGGGGCATCGGCGGCAGGCTTGGGTGGGCGGGTAGGCGGCGCATCGAGCATATCGGGCATCATAAAGGCGACGTTGGCAAAAATCGTTGGCAGGTTTTCGACCTCCAACTCCATTGTCACCCGGCGATTATCGCCCAGGACAATCGGTTGTAACGAAACAATTTTCGGTTTGTTTTGTGTCATAGCCCGATTATACCATTATCAAAAGTTTTGCCTAATTTTTTGGACTCTAATTTTGCCCATAACGAGGCTAAGGCTAAGGCTGAGAAAGAGGCTCAGCCTCAGCCTTAGCCTTAGCCTTAACCTCTAACCACCACCGGGCCGAGCGTCACCACCGGGTCCGCCCCATCCAGGCGAGGCAGGGGTTGGCCAGTGTCGGGATGATACAACTCCCCATTGAGCCAATATTGGCCGGGGGGCAGGTCGGCGGGCAGGGTAATTTCGGCAGCCTGGTAGACATTCTGGCCGCTGGACCATTGAGTAGCCCGGTAGAGTGTCCCTGCCGGCCAGGTGTCCTGTCCCTGTGCCGCCAGTTCGCCGGTAGAGGTCCACAATTTGAGGGACATTTTGTAATCCACACCGGGTCGGCTTTCTGTCCGCCACCACAGTTTGACCGGGATTGTCTGCCCCGGCTGCCACATCTGATCCGGCAGCGACCAGCCCGCCAGGGTCAGCCCATCGTCAAACCGGACCGTCTGGCCCTGCTGCGGGAATACATTCGCCCCCGATAAAAGAAAGCCCTGCGCCCGGATGTTGCTCTCTCCGGCAAAGGGTTGATCTTCCAGGGGAATGGCCTGGTCGGCCAGCCAGGCCCGGATGAGTCCGTCAGGGTCGGTGACGGTGTCGTAGGCTCGCAGTAACCACAAGCGGGCAAAATCATGAGATAGGGCATTGAGGGCAGCGATGGTTTCGGCGGCGCTCATGGCATAAAAATCGGCGCGGGGATCGCCCCAGCCCAACTGCGGATCGCCATCCACGGAGCCGGTTTGCAGCAACAAAGGCTGGTTCGGGTCAGTTGGTTTCTGATAAGGGACAAGCCGCTGGTGCTGAAGGTTTGGCTGTTGGTTGTAGTATAAATAAGCAGTGTAGACATAACCCGCATTGACCAGGATCATATCGCCGGGCTGCCAGTGCCTCTGGATAAAATCAACCGCCGCCCGGTAGTCGTCGGGGCGGTAGCGCGGGTTGACGTGGTATTGGAAGATCGAAAAGCCGCAGGCTGCCACCAGCAGGCTGGCAGCGACCAGGGCCAGCCAACGGCGGGTGCGCAGACCCAACCAGGCCAGACCCGCACCCACTATAATGTAAAAGGCGGGTGAGTAGGTAAACAAATAGCGGACGTGGTACAGCGGGGTAAAGAAAGAAAGCAGGTAAATCAGCAGCAGCGGGCCGAAGGTATAGGCGAGAAGAAAGAGGGCCGAGGGTTGGAAGGTTGGAAGGTTGGAAGGCTGGAAGGCTGGGAAGCGATTGAGGTAGAGCAGACCCAGAGTGAACAGGGCCAGAGTTAAGCATAGAATGGGCCAGACGGCGGTGGGTTCGACGGATTGGCCGAGGGAAAGGGCAGACCA
>JAAUSP010000259.1 GCA_012032575.1 Anaerolineales bacterium
GTCATCGGACCCGGCGGTTTTATGGAACTCACCTGGGCAGCCAGCAGCAGCCCCGTCTGGCCGAACATTTTGAGCCGATTCTGGTTCCCCTGGCCGCGCTTTTTTCCTGTGGGATGATGTCCGCATTCTGCTCATTGCCCAATCCGTCGCTCTGGCCATCGGTGCGCTGCCCGTTTTTGGATCGCCCAGAAACAGTTGAACGTTCAACGTTCAACGTTCAACGTTCAACATTCAACCTTATCCTCCTGGGCTGCCCTGGCCTTCGCCGCCGCCTACCTCCTCTTCCCCCACCTGCAAGCCGCCAACATCGCCGATTTTCACGCCGACCCTTTTGTCGTCGCGCCGCTGCTGTTTGCCTTTTGGTACGTCACCCAACACCGCTGGGGCTGGATGTGGCTGTGGGCTATCATCGCTATGGCCACCAAAGAAACCCTACCGACGCTGACCGGCATGTTGGGGTTATGGTTATTGCTGACCGCCGTCCGCCGACCACCGACCGCCACATCACCCCACAAAGAGGCGGTCAGCCGTCGGCAGCCAGCGGTCCTTCATGGTCTGGCCCTCATCATCGTCAGCGCGGTGTGGTTCTTCGTCGCCACTTTCGTTATCGTCGCGCCGCTGGCCCGGCAATATTTTCAGACGGAAGGTCCGATTTATCTGTCCAGCCGCTACAGCGGGGATAACCTGCTGGCTCTGCTGCAAGAGCCGGCGCGCTGGTGGTATGTGCTGGGACTGTTGGCCGCCGCCGGATTCCTGCCCCTGCTGGCCCCGGACCTGCTTCTGCTTGGGTTACCGGTTCTGGTGGCCAATATGACCAGCAGCTTCGCCGGCCAATACTCCGGCGAGCAGCATTACTCCGCGCCTCTGGTCGCCGTTTTCATCATTGCCGCGATTTATGGGGCCAGACGTTTGATCAATAGATCGTCGCTATCCGAAAACAATGGTCAGGTTTTCAGAATCACGACCGTGATTTACGTGACTCTATGGCTGCTGGCCTGGTCGCTGGCTTATCAAGCCGGGCACGGCTGGACGCCCTTTTCGGGTCGCATGGAAATCTATTCGATGAGTCCGGCCGCGGCCCAATTGCCCCAATTCATCAGTCAAATTCCGGCTGAGACAGTCGTTTCCGCCAGCGCCGCCATTCATCCTCATCTGGCCCATCGGCGGGTGATTTATGCCTTTCCCACCGTTCAGGAGGCCGATTATCTGCTGGTAGACGTGACCGATATTCCCGGCGTCCACCCCAACGACGCCCGCACCAAAATTATGGAGTTGTTAGCCGCCGACTGGCAGCTTCTCAAGGCCGATCAGGGCTTGCTGCTGGCTCAGAAATCCCCCTCGATTTCCTCCGTGTCCCCGCTGCCTGACTCTTTTTTCAACTTCGCCCGCTCGACTGGTCAGCCGACCTATCCGGCTCAAATCACCTTTGGCGACGGTCAACTGCATTTATTGGGCTACGATATTCACGATGACCCCGACAACGGCGTTTCCTTCCGGTTCTACTGGCAGAGCCAAGCTCCCCTGCCTGACGACATCCGCCTCTGGCCGTTGATTTATGATGATGCCGGCCGGCTGCTGAGCGACCCAACCCAGGTTCCCATGATTGCGGCGGTCTGGTATCCGCCGGCGAAGTGGCAGCGCGGGGAAGTTGTAGTCACGGAAACTCTGCCGCAGCTTTTGCCTGACATTATTCATCTGGGCCTGGCTGCCGGCCCGGAGAACAGTTTTGCCGACCCCGACCAGCGATGGCCCATTGCCGCTGCGTCGGGTGGCACAATTCCGTTAAATTCAGGCCGGTGGGTTCAATTAGCAACCTTTGAACGCTACGGGCTGAACTTAATCCGGCAAACGACCACGCTCAAATTAACCCCTCTGTCTTTAGCGGAGATCCGCTTCGGCCCGGCGATTCGCTTAACCGGCTTTGACCTTGGCCCGGCCAACTTGCAACCGGGTGCAACGCTGCCACTATTGCTCCAATGGACCACCGACGCACCCCTCCCAGGCAATTACACCGTTTTTCTCCATCTGCTGGCCGATGATGGCCGGCTGGTGGCCCAACATGACGCTTACCCCACCTGGCTCACCCCGCAGCCAACCTCACAGTGGCCGCTGCGCCAGCCGATACTCGACCGCCACGAACTCAAGCTGCCTGCCGATTTAGCCCCCGGCCGCTACACCTTGCAGGTCGGTCTCTACGATGCCCAAACAATGCAACGGCTGGCTCTGCCGGATGGCAGCGACGCTTTTATTGTCGGCCAGCTTCAAATCCAATAGATGCCCGCCGCCCATCTTGTCACTCCACCGGCTCTGTGGTAGCATGGCCCGTTATGAGCCACCATCGTTTGGGGTTGCTGGTCATCATTTTAATCGCCCTGGCCCTGCGGCTGACCCTGCTGGGCGAGCAAAGCCTGTGGTACGATGAAGGCGTCACCTGGCTGCTGTCGCAGAAGCCGCCGGGCGAACTGCTCCAATGGACCGCCGCCGATATTCAGCCCCCGCTGTACTACCTGCTTATGTGGGAAACCGACGCCCTTTTCGGCTCCCGTGAGTGGGCGCTGCGCTTTCCATCGGTTATTTTTGGTGTACTGACGGTTCCGCTCCTCTACATTTTGGCCCGCCGCCTTTTCCCCGCTTCGCGTCAACGCCTCACCTCCCCGCCGCTGCTGGCCGCTGCGCTGCTGGCGATCTCGCCGGTGATGGTTTACTACGCCCAGGAAGCCCGCATGTACACCCTTCTGGTCTTTGAAGTCACCCTGGCCGGCTATCTGCTGTTAAAATTCCTCCATCCCAAACCATCAACCTTCAACAACCTTTCTTCAACCTTCAACCTTCAACCTTCAACTTTTCCCTACATTTTGACCGCCGCCGCCGCTCTCTACACCCACTATTTTGCTGCCTTCCTGTTGATTGCGCACGGACTCTACGGCCTGTTCATCTGGTGGCAGCGCGGCTGGCCGCGCCGACTGGCCGGGCAACTGCTCCAAATTTTTCGGCTCGATTGCCCTGCTTTTTGCGCCCTGGCTGTGGATTTTGCTGGCTCGCCTGGGCGACGACCCCAGCTATTGGCCCGGCGCGCTCAAACTCCACGAGGCGCTGCGCCAGGTTTTAATCACCTTCACCGCCGGCGAAACCGTACTGGAACAAACCGGCCTCTGGATCGCTCTCGGCTACCTCCTGCTGCTCATTCTTTGCACCTTATACGGACGTTTCAACGTTCCAACGTTTCACGCATCACGCATCACGCATCACGCATCATCTCTTTTCCTGCTCCTCTGGCTCTGCCTGCCGGTCGCCCTCATCCTGTTATTATCCTTCCAATCACCCAAATTCAACCCGCGCTACACCCTGCTCGCCTGGCCGGCTTTTGCTTTACTGGTTGCCGCCGCGCTGGCCCAGTTTCAGATTGAACGTCCAACGTTCAACGTTCAACAGTTTATCTTCACCTTTTTTTACGCTTTGATCCTGGCCGCTTCCGGCTTCAGCCTGTACAACTGGTTCACCGATCCCCGTTTTGCCAAAGATGACTTCCAGGCATTGGCCCAGTTTGTGCGCGAACGCAGCGCCGCCGATGAAACCGTCCTGCTCAGTTCCGGCCATCTGTACCCGGTTTGGGCTTACTATTACGGCTGGCAGGGCTGGACGCCCCTGCCCCGGCTGGAACGTCTCGACATCAACCGCGTGACCGATCTGAGCATTGCCACGGAAATGGCCCCAAGCCTGGCCGATAAAGGCGGAGTCTGGCTGGTCAGTTGGCAGGATGAAGTGATTGACCCCAACGGCGTGGTCCCTTTCTGGCTCGACCGGATTGGGCAGCGGCCCCATGACGCCGGCGATTTTCAGGGCGTGCGCCTCGAACATTGGCGGCTCGACCCCGACAAAATCGCCCTGCTCGACGAGAGTCCCATCGAGCGGCCGGTCCTCATCACCCCTTCGACAAGCTCAGGAGACGCCCCTTCGACCGGCTCAGACGGCTACAACTTCGCCGGTCAGGCTGAGCTGGTCGGGGTCACGCCGTTGAGCGATAACGATCTGGCCCTGTTCTGGCGCGCCGCCGCCTGCTGCCCGACGATTTGCTGCTAACCCTTCATCTGACCGACCCCGATGGCTTCAGTTGGGATCGCGCCCCGTTTGTGGGCCGGCCCGGTGCTTATCTTTATCCCCCGTCGCGCTGGCCGGTGGACCAACTGGTAATGACCCGCCAGCGGCTCGACTGGCAAATCGGCACGCCGCCGGGCCTGTACTGGGTTGAAGTCGGCCTGGGCCAGCCGGATACATCCAACGCGGCGGCTGGTTTTAACGGCTGGGACATATTGGATGAGCAGGGCCGCCCGCAGCGGCGCACCGGCCTGATTGATGCCATCAACGTCAGCCGCCTCATTCCTCCGGGTCCGGGTGACTCCCTGCCCGCGCTGGCCGAAAAACCGCTGATTGATTATTCGCCGATTATCTTCCTGCGCCAAAGCGACCTGTCCCCCCGGCAAGCCGAACCGGGCGACCGCCTTTTGTTGAAACTCCTGTGGCAGGCCGGTCAATTCAATACTGATGATATTTCCGTCGGCTTTGATTTGATTGACGCCGAGGGCCAAAGCCACCGGGTTGGCTCCTCGCTGACCCCCAGCCGCAAGTTCAACTTGCCCCGCTGGGCACCCAATGATCTGGTGTTGGGCCAATATTGGCTCGATGTTCCGCCCGCCGCCGCGCCCGGCCCGGCCAAACTGGAAGTCCATCTGGTCAACGTGCATGGCCTTGCCTACGATGAAGTGTTTCCTTTTGACCAGATGGAGATTTTGCCCACCGCCCGCAATTTCAGCCCGCCGGCCTCAACCGATATGCCGCTCGCGGCCGATTTTTCCGGTCAGGTCTCGCTCATCGGGGTGGATTGCGGCTCTGTGAATTGTCACGCTGCACCGGGTGAGGAAGTTACGCTGATCCTCTATTGGCGGGCTGGAACCTCCATCGAAACGAATTACACCGTTTTCACTCACGTACTGGGTCCAGATGAAACCATTATTGTCAATGCCGACCACGCCCCACCCAAGCCAATGCCAGGCTGGGTCAGCGGCGAAATTATTGCCGATTCCGTCAGCTTCACCCTGCCGGCGGACCTGCCGCCGGGAGATTATCCTGTCGAGGTCGGGTTATACAACGCCGCCGATCCTCAGTTTACCCGTCTTCCTCTCGCCAGCGGCGAAACACGGGTCATTTTACCACAGCCGCTTCATGTAGAGTGATAGATTACTCTATGCTATAATTAATAGAGTAGGAAGCAACACTTATGATGACTTTCATTTGAGTACACAAAAAATGGATACCGTTGACTTACGCTATTCTATCCCCGAATCCTATCAGCGATCTCTTCAACGCGCCATAGAAATTTTGAAAGCTGCCGGCTGTACCGATGTTTTCCTGTTTGGGTCACTCGCTGCCGGACAAATAAGAGCCGACTCAGACCTGGACCTGGCTGTACGAGGTTGTCCTGAAGGTAAATTTTTTTTTCGTTCTGGGCCAACTTTTGCTTGAATTAGATTATCCAGTAGATTTGGTCAACCTGGACAGGCCGGATGCTTTTGCCACTTATCTGGAACGAGAAGGGGAATTGCTGCAAATTGCTTAAGAGAGTCGTTTCGCAAGTAGAATTGTGGCCTCAACCTATATTCCCCCCTTCCCCATAATTGCCCACCATGAGTAAGACATATCACATCTGGCTGTCGGTCATCCTCTTAATCGCGCTGACACTGCGCTTATATAACCTCACCTACCACAGCCTCTGGTTCGACGAGGCCATCAGCGTGCATTGGGCCAGGCAGTCGGTCGCCCGGATTCTGGAGGTGGGCCTGACCCTGGAGGAAGACCGCCTGCCGCCGCTTTATTATTTGCTGCTCAAAGGCTGGACCAGTCTGGTCGGTTTTAGCGAAACCGGCGTGCGCAGCCTGTCCGTTTTGCAGGGGACGCTGCTGGTGGCGGTTATCGCTGCTGTGTCCAAAACCCTCTTCAACCGGCGGGTCGCCCTGCTGACCGCCCTGCTGGTAGCGCTCAATCCCTTCCTGATCTGGTACGCCCAGGAAACCCGTATGTACGCCCAAGCCGCCCTTTTCAGCACCCTCACCGTTTGGGCCTTCCTGAGAATGGTCAGTAATCAGAGGTCAGTAGTCAGTAGTCAGCAGTCAGAGGTCAGTAGTCAGATTGATACGACTCATTCTTTACGTACCACGCACCACGCATCACGCACCACGCATCACGCACCACGCACCACGTTTTACGCCGCTCTCTTCATTCTCTTCGCCCTGGCCGGTCTCTACACCCATCTCTATACCGGCTTTCTCCTGCCGGCGCTGGGGCTGTGGCTGGTGCTAAGTTACCCCCGCCGCTGGCGATTGTGGCTGGTGTTTGCTCTCTGTGGATTGGTTATCACCGCAGCCTTTACCCCCCTCGCCCTGGCGACCTGGCGCTTTTCCGGCCAAGCCGCCCCCGGCGATCCCCTCGCCGGCCTGCCTCAGCGCCTCTGGTGGCTGCTGCAAGCCTTTACCCTCTGGAAAGCCCCCCTCCCCTCGTGGCTCCAAATAATCATTCCCGCCACTATCAGTCTCTTCGCCTTGACTTCCTACCTGACACATGACACGTGGAACGTAGAATGCCTCCCTCACCCTCATCTCTTCGTCTCCTCGCCTCTTCGCCTCCCTGCTCCTCGCCTCTTGGCCTCCCTGCTCCTCGCCTCCCCATTTGCCATTGCCAGCCTGCTGCTCCTGCGTAACCAACTGGCTTTTTTCGGCGAGCGGTATTTTATTGTTATGGTTCCCTGGCTGCTGCTGCTGGCCGCAGTTGGGGCAGAGCAAATGGGTGAATGGGCCGCGAAGCGTGGACGAATAAAAAATTCATCCTTCATCCTTCCGCCTTCCGTCTTCATCCTTCTCATTCTCACCCTCCTGCCCCTGCCCGGCCAGTGGAGTATTCCGGCGGCCAAAGAAGCCTGGCGGCAAAGTGTGGCTTATCTGGCCGACCACGCTACCGCCGCTGACGGCATTCTCATCCACCCCGATTGGGTGCGCTATCCGTTCCAGTTTTATTTTCACGGCCCCGGCCAAACCTATGCCGCCTTTAGCAATGTCACTCCCGCAACAGCCCTCGACGGTCCCTTGCAGGGGGTGGTCGGTAATCATCCGGTCATCTGGCTCATCCAATCGCACCTCGACGGCCCGGACCCCAACCGGCTGGTCGAACAGTGGTTGGCCGCTCGCTACCCGTTGGTGACGGAGCTTTATCCGCCCGGCATTTCGCTCAAAGGCTTTGCCCCCGGCTACCAGCTCGATACCCTGCCCCTCGAAGCCACACCGACCACGATTGAGTTTGCCAACGGGCTGAAACTGCTCGGTTATCAGGCCGATTCTGTGGTCGCCGCAACGGACGATCTTTTTCACCCGCCGTCCGGCTGGGCGCACGTCACCCTCTATTGGACGGCGGCCCGGCCCACCGCCGAGGCGGTGACCCCGGCGGTCAATCTGGTTGGGCCGGAAGGGGTCTGGGGGGTCAGCCTCGACCGACCAGCCGACGCCTTAAAACTTTTTCCACCCTCGCGTTGGGCGGCGGGCCAGATTATTCGCCACGATTTGGATGTCAATTTGAATCCGGTCACACCGGCGGGGCATTACCAGTTGGTTATCAGTTGGCCCGGTTCCCCGCCGGAACAACACCTTCTGGCCGAAATCGAGGTGCGCTGATGGTTTGACGGTCTTTAGCCTTTGTGGTAGGCTTATCAATCTGGTGAGGCTAAGAAATGGTCTTTAAAGTTGAGATTGGTCCAGATGCCTGGGAACATCTTCAAGCCTTTCCAGCACATGCCCAAGCCCTGTTACTTGATACCATTGAACAACAACTATGCTATCAGCCAGATAATGAAACCCGCAATCGAAAACCTCTTAGGCCTAATACACTGGCAAGTTGGGAATTGCGTGTGGGTGACTTTCGCATTTTTTATGATATTATATCTTATGAGGCTACCGTGTTTGTAGTTGCTATGGGCATCAAGAAACATAATCGGCTGACGATTGGTGGAAAAGAGTTTAAGCTATGAACACAAAAAAATAGCCCTGGAAACCTGTGATGTCCATGTTCGTGATCTGGTTAGATTGATCGTTCAAGGGGAGGCCATTATTTTGACCGAAAATGATGAGCCGCGTTATGTCCTCGGAGCAGTGGATGAATTCGAGTGGGAAGTGTTCAACCTATCACACAACCAAGAATTTATGAGTTATCTTGACCAAGCACGAGAGCGAGCACACCGTGAAGGTACTTTATCTATAGCCGAGGCACGACATCGTTTAAAGCTATCATCTGACCCTTATTCAGATACCGATCAAACCTCAAAGTCTGATAAGAGAGACTGAACCCGTTATTTATGTTTCAAAAATATAATAGACTTATTTGGATTTACTTTTTTTCAGCCTTGTTTCTGGCTGCCTGTTCCTCCGGCCCGTTACTCTCCGGGGTAAGCGTCAACCCGCCAACCATTTCGCCCAACGCCGACGGGCTGACCGATGTTACCCGTATTAGCTATCGTCTCACCCGCTCGGCTGATTTGTCTATCTATCTGGTGGATGACGCCGGGCAGCAGTATTTCTTCCGAGAAGGGCGGCGGCGTTCGGCCGGGGAGTATCAGGTGGATTTCGGCGGGGTGGTCAATGGGGCCATGCTGCCCGATGGCAGCTATACCTGGGTGGTCGAAGCTACGGATGACCAGGGCCAGACGAGCAACCAGCAGGGCCAACTGCTCATCGAAAACGCCGATACGGCCAAGCCGGAACTCCAGGGCTTCAGCGTTTACCCGCAGGTTTTTACGCCCAACCAGGATGGCATAGACGACCGCGTGACCATCAACTATTCGCTGACCAAACAGGCCGAGGTGAGCGTTTATCTGATTGCGCCCGATGGTGAGACGCGCTACCCCATTGCCGAAAAGGAGCGCGAGGTGAAACCCGGTCAGCCCGGCTTCCATACCTATGATTACGAAGGCGGGGTGGATCAAGGGGCCGACCCGCCCCCCGACGGCCTGTACACCGTTCAGGCCGAAGCCGTGGACCGGGTGGGCAATCGCACCCTTGTCACCAGTACCCTGACCATCAAAGAGGGCGGCGTGCCCCGCGCCGACATCGTCTCGGCGGATGTGGATTACTACAACCCCGAAACCGGCGATCAGATTGTCCCGCTGGGGGCAACCCTGGCTTTTACCCTGACCGTCGAAAATTTTGGCAGTGTGCCCATTCGCACCCACGGCCCCTCCTCCGGCGAGGGCTACCGCAGCGACGAAAATTTCAACACCAAAGATTTCTTCGAGTCCTCCGGCGCGTGGCGGGTGGGTATTGATTACGAGGGCAACCCCAGCTACGCCTATCCCTACCGCTGGGCCGTCGGCAACCTCGATGAGATGGAACAGCGGGTCATCAACGGCAATACCGAGTATTATTTATTACCCGGCCAGCGCGCCGTGGTGGTCGGCTCCATTCAAATTGTAGACGTGCCCGCCGAGAAAGATACGGTCAATTTTTGGGCCGGCCTGATCCACGAGCAGGTGCGGATTGATACCTTCAATGACCATGTTGACCCCCAACCCATCCGCATTGGATTTTGAAAGAAAGGATGAAGGCGGAAGGATGAAGGATGAAGATTTCATTTTTCCGGCTTTCGCCTTACCATGAATCTGGCTGTCATTGTTGTCAACTGGAATGTGCGGGACCTGCTGGCGGTCTGTCTGCGCTCCGTCGAGGCCGATTTGGCGGCAAGCGGCCTGACCGGGCAAATTTGGGTAGTTGACAATGCCTCCACTGATGACTCAGTTAGCATGCTGCGCCGCGACTTTCCCCAGGCGCAGCTCATTGCCAGCGACAAAAATTTGGGCTTTGCCGGGGGAAATAATGCCGCGCTGCGGGCCATCGGCTTTG
>JAAUSP010000260.1 GCA_012032575.1 Anaerolineales bacterium
GGGTGTGAGGGTTAGGGTGGCGAAGGAGTCAAGGTGGGCGTTGAGGTGGACGTGGGTGAGGAGTAGAGGTCGGCGTGCTGGTCGGCGTAGCAATAATGGCAGCTAACAACGGGTTGACCACACCCTGGGCAATGGCCTGGTCATACAGGGCGGGGTCTTGCATGATCGCCCGTTCGACCTGTGCTCGCCGGTCGGCATCCAGGCTGAGGGCCGTCTCAAAATCGGTCAGGGTCTGATCCAATTCGTTCAGAGCGGCATAGGCTTGGCCCCGGTCAAAGTAGATACCGGGGTGGCGGTCATTAAGACTCAGGGCAAAATCATAGGTGGTAACGGCCTGCTGATACTGGCCGCGGGTGTACAAATTGCGTCCCGCCAGCACTGTTCGATACCGGCCCGCAAGTTGACTGAGCGGGGATCATCCATCTTTTCCAGCGGCTGGAGCATGGCTTGCAGTAACGTATTGTCGCGCTCGTCATTTTCCAGTCTGGTATACAAATTTTGGACAACCGTAACCAACTGGGGACCCACCCCTGGCGGGTTGGCCGAGGTAAACAAAGCGGGACGTTCTTCGGGGGTCAATTCATTGTAAAACAACTGCCGGGCTTGCTCTTCAAAGCCGGGCAAATCAAATAAGCCGGCCAGGCTGGTGATGCGGATATCAGGGTCGGTGGTGTTTCTGAAATCATCTATAAAGGTTTGGGCGCGGTCTTCCTGGCTGCGCCAGAAAAAGGCGAAGCTGACCACGCCAATCAACAGGATCGTCAAAATGGTGGAAATAATAGCCAGGCGGCGAGTCCAATCTACCGGGGTGTGGGCCTCGATCCAATCTAAATTGAAGACATGACGGTAGATTTCGTTACGCAGCTTGAGCAGGCCATTTTCCACCCGCACCAGGCCAAACAGTTTTAACTGGTTTTGCACCACCGAGCGTTCGTTTTCGGTAACTTTTTGGCCGGTGTGAACCTGCCGATACAGGGTGAGCAACTGGCGGCGCTGGGGACTGGTTTGAATACTATCCTGGATAAATTGCAGGTTCGACTCTTTGCGGGCCGCCTCCGACAGAAAAAGCTGCTCGACCAGTTCATCCACGCTGGCCTCGTTGACCGGGCCATTGCCGCTCAATTCGGCGGCAGACAGGCAGAGCTTTTGAGTGAGATAAGGGTGTCCGTTGGTCCAATAGTAGATGCGATTGAAAATAGCTTCGCCCTGCTCCGGGTAAATATCCTTCAGCCCCTGTTGGAGGGCGCGGGTATGGTCACGGCTAAAATCGTCCAGGTCAATGGCCTGGCCGATATTGAACGGGGCGCGTGCCCGGTCTTTGATCAGATCGGACGGCGTGGCGACTCCAAAAAGGACAAAGGTCAAGCGCTTGAAGGCCGGGTCCTCGGCTCGGGCGTTGTACATAGCCCGGATTGCTGCAAAAAAATCATCCGAGAAGGGCAGGCGGAGGGTGGTGTCAATTTCGTCAATAAAAATCACCACCTCCTCTTCGATTTCGGTCAGAACTACATCACGCAAAAATTTAGTAAAACCTTTGACTGGCCCTAGCGCCATGTGTTGCAGCCACCACGGACCCAGGTCAACCGACAGGCCGAAACTCTCTTTGAGATCGGTCAGCAGGTTGAGATACCACTGGTCCACCGTGACCAAGCCGATTTTGGTCAGGTCAACAATGGCGGTGCGGACGCTTTGCTGCTGCAAATGGCGGGCTGCCCGGATCATCAACGACGATTTGCCCATCTGCCGGGGGGTAAGCACATAACAAAACCGGCCGGCCAGGGCCAAATCCAGCAATTCATCATCGGCGGGACGCTTGACGTAAGAGGGCGAGTCTGAGCGGACCGTTCCCCCGACCACAAAGAAATCAGAAGCGTCAACATCAACGGGCAAATTGGCTTTGATCCAATCGAGGTTAAAAACCCGCCGGTAAATCTCGCAGCGGACCTGCAAACGGCCCTCTTCGGAGCGGACCAGGCCGGTTAACTTGAGCTGGTTATGCACCGGCGAGCGTTCATCCTCGTCAACACTCTCGCCTTCGTAAACCAGGCGGTATAAACTGAGCAGGTGGCGTTTGAGGGGATGTTCGCGCAGACTGTCCTGGACAAACTGCAAATTGGTTTCTTTGCGGGCTTCTTCGGATAAAAAGAGCGTTTCGATCAAGCCGTCAATCTGTTCAGCCGTCCACGATTTATCTTCGGCCTGGGCAATGGCCTGACAAAGCTTTTGGGTCAAATAGGGGTGGCCGCTGGTCCAGTGATAAACGCGGCTGAAGATAGCCTCCCCCTGGCCCGGATAAATGGTCTCCAGCCGGTCTTGCAGCACGGTGGTATTGGTCAGGGTGAAATCCTTAAGTTTGATACCCTGACCAATGTTGAAGGGAGTGCGGCTGTGATCTTTGATCAAATCGGAGGGGGAAGCTACGCCAATCAAAATAAAACTCAGGCGGGCAAAGGCCGGGTCTTTGGCCCGGGCATTGTGGGTGGCCCGGATAGCGGTAAAAAAGTCGTCGGAGAAGGGCAGGCGGAGGGTGGTGTCAATTTCGTCAATAAAAATAACAACCTGCTCCTTGATTTCGGTCAAAACAACGTCGCGCAAAAAGTTGGTAAAGCGCCGCACGTAGCCCAGCGCGGCTCGTTCCTGCCACCAGGCTTCCGGGTCTACCGATAAGTCCAATTGGTCGGCCAGTTCGGTTAGCAAATCCAGATACCAGGTCTCCGCTACGGCGTTGGCTCCCATCTCGGTCAGGTCAATGATGGCCGTGTGGATGCCTTCGGAACGCAACCGCCGGGCGGTGCGGATCATCAGGCTGGATTTGCCCATCTGCCGGGTGGTCAGTACAAAGCAAAAATTTCCCTTGAGGGCCAGCTCAAACAGCTCATCATCCGCCGGCCGGGTCACATACGACGGCACACTGGGTGAGAGCGTCCCGCCGGCCACAAAGAAATCGGTTTTGGTGCGCCGTCGGCTAAAGTTGGTCAGTGATGGGCCGTCACCGCTACTGCGCAGAGTTGTCATGTACCCTTCGACTTTCAAAAACCAATTGTGAACGAAAGAATACTGGTCAAACCGTTAGCCAGTCATTATTCACAATTCACAATTAGAACAGTTTTTCCCCAAAATACAGCCGGTAGAGATCACAGCGGCAGGTATACACATCGCCGCTGCCCTTGATTAAGCCGGCTCGCAGCAGCCGGAACAACGATCGCTCGTCCGGGCAGCATTTGGTCAGGATAATCTCTTTGAGGGCGTTTTTGAGGTCCGGTTTGTCGTAAATGGTCCAATATTGATGGCGCAAATGGTCGCCAAAAAGCCCCTCGTCGGTGGGAGCTTGCTGGCGCAGGTCGGCCCAGGACATGCCTTCGGTGACGATTTTGTAGAGGGCGAGGCGGGTGAGGAAGGGGTGGCCGTTGAGCAGGGCCAGCAGCGCGGGCAGATCGCGCTCGGCTACCGGCGAGCCGTGCCGGGCGTTGAGATCGCGCACCTGGTTTTCGTCAAAATCGGTCAGGCCGAGGTGCAGACCTACATTGAAAGGTGACTGGTGGATGTCGTCAATGAGCAGATAGGGTTCGGTGGAGATGACCAGGACCAGATTGAGGATTTCCCATTCTTCATGGGAGGCCCGGCGATTGTGCCATGAGCGCAGCAGGCCAAAAAAGTCCTGGTAAAAATCGGTGCGTAATAAGCTATCGGCTTCGTCCATGGCCAGGATAATTGGCTCTTCAAAAGCCGGCAGCACGGCTTGTTCCATAAAGCGGGTTAACTTTTTAAAAGGGCTGCGCGAGCCTTCCCAGGCTTCTTCAACCGCCGTTTCATCCAGGTCCAGTTCATCGCAGATAGATACGGCCAGTTCGCGCAGAAATAAATCGGGCGCGGCCAGTTGGCTGCTGCCAAAACTTTGAAAGTCAAGAAAAACCACATTGGCTTGCTGCTGCCGGGCATAATGAATCCCCCGCATCAGCAGCGAGGTTTTGCCGCTTTGCCGCGGGGCGCGAATGGTAACGGTGCTGCCCCAACTGACCATTTGCTCTTTCAGCTCCGCGTCCACGGCTCGCTCAACATAAAGTTTGTCGCGCAGTTTGACCGCCCCGCCGGGAACGGCTAATTTCTGCAAAAAGCGCGGGTCGAAGGCCGGCAGCGGCGGCTGTGAGGTTTCATCACCGGCCACCAGCCGCCCATCTTCGGATAAAACACTGGTTTCTTTGGCGGTTTGACCCGCCGGCGCGGTGCTGCTGGGTGGAAGCTGTCCGGCAATGGCGCTTAGAATTTCCTCAACCACATGGGCGTTATCCGCTTCGCTTTGCCAATCAACATAATGCAGCGGCTCCAGAAAGGCCGGAATGGCATAGGGCAGCAGCCCTTCACTGGCAATCCGCACCGACAGGAGATGCGGTTTTTCATGCAGCATGTAGTAATCGTAAGCCTGGTTCACCTCAATCTGGATCATTTCGCTCTCGGCCGCCGCTTTGGAGAGGAGGACGATGAAGAAGTCGCTGGCTTTGATTTGCCGGTCCACCTGTTCTACCCAG
Organism: Anaerolineales bacterium; assembly: GCA_012032575.1. Next base: position 4,527 of record JAAUSP010000260.1, read on the forward strand.
GTTTCGCCGGTGGGGTAAATAGGGTCAATAAAAACCTGGTGGCCGCGGCTGCTTAGCATCTGGTACAGATGTGCGGCAATGCTCTCATCTGGCTCGGCGTGGGGCTTGTAGCAAATAAATAGGCTGGCCGGCTCGGTATCAACGGGTTGGATGGCTTGGGTCGGACTCAGCGCTTCCAGGGCAGCCAGCATTTCCTGGGCCGAAGGATAGCGCCAGGCCGGGTCTTTGGCCATCGCCTTTTGAATAATCTGCTCGACGCTTTCAGGGATACCGGGATTGATAGTGCGCGGCGAGGGCGGTTGGTCGTTGATGTGCTTGAACATGATACTCATCGAGGTGTCGCCGCTAAACGGCAGTTGCCCCGCGGTTAATTCATACAGCATCACTCCCAGCGAATAAACATCGGTGCGGGCGTCAATTTTCCAGCGGCCCGTGCCCTGTTCCGGCGACATATAGTGGGGTGTGCCCAGAATATCGCTGGTGCTGGTCAACCGCTCGCCGCTGACAAATTTGGAAATGCCAAAATCTGTCAGAATAGGCTGATCATCACGATTGAGCATCACGTTATCAGGTTTGAGATCACAATGAATGACGCCCTGATTGTGAGCGTAGGCTACCGCTTCCGTAATCAGCCGCATGAGCCGCAGGGCTTCGGCCAGGGGCAAACGCCCTCCCTGGGCATCAATGCTAACCAGACGGTGAGCCAGGCTCTCGCCCTGCACAAACTCCATCACCATGTAAAAAATATCGTGCTTGGCATCAATATCAAAATCATACACCTGGACAATTCCGGGATGGCGCAGGGCTGCAACTACGCGGGCCTCGCGTCGAAAGCGGTCTACCACCGTTGAGTCGCTCACCCGGTACAGGTGGATAAGCTTGAGGGCAACATCGCGCTCCAGGGTGGGATGGCGTGCTTTATAAATCTGGCCCATCCCGCCCTCGCCCAGCAATTCTTGCAAGAGGTATTTTCCGATTTGTTTGCCAATCAGAAGATTCTTCATTATTAAACTTTCTAACGATTTCAAACTATTTTAACACAGGTAAGCTTAGCTCACAATCAGGCCATTAGGCCTAAAAAGGGGAGTAGGAAGTAGGAAGTAGCTACATCGGCCTCGGAGATTTCTCCCTTCGGTCGAACTGACATAGCTGAGTAGTTACTACCGTTATTTAATTTGCAAGGTTCCTAGATTTACCGCGTTGTCGGGTAAGGGTGCGCCGGCGGCGCTGGCGACGAGTCGTTGGCCGGTGGTAAAGTTGTACAGGCCGGCCAAAATTTGGTATTCGCCGGGGGGAACGCTGGCTAGATTTAACTCATGCGGATCGAGAATGACCTCGCCCGCTTCCCACAGACTGGTCGGGTAATCGCCGGCCAGGGGGGGACTGTCAAACCCGGTCATTGGCTGCTGCGGGTCGGTGGGCCAAAGCTGGATAAAAACGGTGTAATCGGCGCTCGGTTGAGCCTGGGCTGACCACTTTAAGGATATTTGACATGGCTGTGTGGTGTTCTGGCAGCCGCTGACCGCGTATCCGGCCAATACAATCGGACTGGTTTCGTCGCCTGCCGGTTCGCGAAATTCGGCTGTGGGGGGACTGTCAGGCAAAGCCGGCCACGCTGCCGGAACTAATTTCAACTGGCCTACCGTCGGCGAGGCCGGCTGGCCGTCGGAACCCATTGCCTCAATCCCCGGCCGGCCCGACTCATTGAAGTCAAACAGGCCAACATTCACTAACAGCCGAGTCGGGGCCTGCGCTCCGCCATTGACCAGTACCGGGTAAGTATCGGCTACAATCTGGCCCGGTTCGAGGCTGCGGGTGGGTCGCAGGCCCAGGCCAGGGTAAGTGTTGAATTGACCCACATTCTGATATCCTCGCCCAATCAGATGGACAAAGACGCTGTAGTTGGTCGTCATTGGCTGGAGCGCCTGCCAGTAGACCGTCACCGGCACCCGTTCGCCGGGGTGAACTTTGACCGCGCCAAGCTGAACCCCGACCAGTTTCATTTCGTTCTGATAAGTCAGGTCCAGCCGGACCAAATCGGCAGGCAGATCGGTTTCGGTCAGGAGCGGCCTGGGACTGTACTCCGGGGCGACAACGCCAAAGGGCAGCCACACGGCCAGTCCGGCCATCACGGCTATGACAAGCGCCAAAACAGGCAGGCGCAGTCGCGCCGGAGCCAGTACCCACCACCCGGCCACGATGATAATAGCCATCGAACCCAGCGCCGGCAAAAGCTGGCGGCCCTGCAAACCGCCTTCGATGGCGACGAGGCGGGTGAGCGAGAAGGCCAGGGTGACAGGGAAGATGAGGTGCAGGAGGAAGGGGAGGAAGGTTGGAAGGTTGGTTCCGTTCTTCCATTCTTCCATTCTCCTCTTGGCCCATTTTGCTGTTGGAATAGCGATTAACGCTACGATTCCAATCAGGCCCACGCGGCTGATAATTCGATAGATGCTGTAGACCCATTCCGGGGCGACGATGTTGAGCCAGCCGAAGGTGGCCCAGAAGGAAACTTCGCCGGTGGAGAGAGTGTAAAGAAACTCGCGCAGGGTGAGCGGCTGCTGCTCGATGTTGAAATAGAGCTTATACAAGCCGCGCTGGAAAAAATCACCGTAGAGTTGGTAGTTGCGCCAATACCACCAGCCACCAACAGCTACTGCCAGCAGGCCAATAATCAGTCCGTCCCGCCAGAGAAGCCGGGCCGCCCCCGGTTGTTTTCGTATAACGATAGCGGCTATCAAAAACGCAAACACAGCAACCAAACCAAAAGCGAGGCCAGTCATTTTTGAAAGTGAAATCAAGCCGAGGGCCAGACCCAAAGCGATGGCTCGACCCCACTGCGGGGTAGGGCCATAGAGTACATAACGCTGGGCCAGCCACAGGCCGATAGCGCAAAAAGCCATGTTAGCCGGCTCATTCGCCACCGAAGCGGTGATGAAAGCAAACATCGGCTGGCAAGCGACAAAAAGGGCTACCAACGCAGGAAAGAGATTGGACGCTTCGCGTGGAGATTGGACGCTTCGCGTGGAGATTGGGTGATCGTAAATTGTAAATCGTAAATCGTAAATCTCTTTAGCAGTGAAGTAGGTAAAAATGAGTGTAACGATCCCGTACATCATCGAGTAGAGCCGCAGGAGGTGAACGGTGAGACTGAGGCCCTGATAGGGAAAATCTTCGGCGGGGGTGTGCAGAAAATTGTTTTTGTTGCCAGGGTCGAGGGCATAGCCCAGGGAAGCGTGCGGATTGGCCCGCTCCTTGAGGTAGCGGTCAAAGCTGTCCAGTTCAAACGGCTGCACCAGAAGCGCGCCGATGGCATAATAGAGCGGCGGCTGCTGCCCGCCAAAAATGCCCTGTCCCGGCAGCATCACCGGCAGACCATTGCCTGCGGTGATAAATTTGACATGGCCGGTGTGAGTCCACTCATCGGGCGCTTCAAAAATGGGGGTGATAAAAAAATAGCAAAAAGCCAGCGCAAGATAGACCGTGAGGGCGAGGAAAAGGCCGGAGTAGGGAGTAAGGAGTAAGGAGTAGGAGGGTAGAACTCGCCCCTTTTTATTTTCGGATGTATCAGCCGAAGGAGTGGCGGCACGCCTTGAGTCTGCCGAAAGGGTCGGCGGCACGCTCTGATCCTGCCGAGAGGGTGGGCGGACGGCGCTCATGGTAAAGCGACCTCCACACTGTGATCTTTTTGGGGTAAACTGGATGCGGTGATGGGCAGGCGTTGGCCGGAGGTAAGATCATACAGACCCAGGCGCAGTTTGCTGAGGCCCGGCGTTGAGGGAAGGCTGCGGGTATCGGCGATGGTTTCGCCGGGGGACCACCAGCGGGTGGGATAGGCATTGCCGGTGGGCGGCCCATCGGCCTGGCCCAGCATCTCGCTGCGTTCATCCAGCAAATGGACAAACACCACGTAATCCGCATTGACCGGCTCAATCGACTGCCAGTACAGGGTGAGCGTGCCCTGGCCTGTCCCCTCTGCGGGCGGGCTAAAATCATACCCTGTCAACACAATCGCGCCGGCAAAATTGACCTCGACCGCGTGAGTTGGTTGATACTCCGGCCAGATTTTTGGGACAATTTTTATCTCCCCGACAATGGGCGTCACTTCACTGCCACTGGTATCCAGCGCAGGAAAACCGGCGCGGGTATCGGAGTCAAAATCAAACAAATTGACTGTGGCGCGGGCGACCAGGGGTTCGGATACATCAGCTTCTAGTTTGAGCGGATAGGTATCCACAAACGAGTCGCCGGGCTGAAGGTAGCGGGTGGGCCGCAGACCGAGGCCCGGATAGGTTTCGCGCCGGGCCAGAACGCGGCCATCGGGGGCCAGCAAAACGGCAGCGACGCTGTAGTTTTTATCCGGTGGAGCTAACGTTTGCCATCCAGCATTAATCAATATGACATCGCCTTGCATCGCGGCAGGAGGTGAGTCCAAATTTGCCGGCGTTGAATTCGAATGCACCCCGCCGCTGACCAGCTTTAAACTATCGAGAAAGGTTAAGTCGAGAGTGGCAGCGGGTTGGCCGGCCGGCTGATTGGGTCGAAAGGCCGGATAAATGAGCCAGCCGAGACTGTAGAGATTGAGCCACAAAAAGACCACAAGGACAATTCCGTTAAACCAGCCGGTCAGCCGGCGCGGTAGAAAAACATGCCAGCCCAGCGCCAGCAGCAGCGAAATCGCCGCAAGGGCCGGAAAAACCAGCCGGGTGTGGGACACGGAGCCGACTTCCATCAGCCAGCGGAGATACAGGGCCAGATTCAAGGCTGCCCACAGCAGCAGGGGAATGATAACCTCGAAATTGACGGCGGACAGGTTGAGCGGCAACGGCCTGGATCGGTCCCCCTGAATTAGCTTGCCCAGCCCAGCCAGCCCCAAGCCCTACCAACCCACCCGGCTAAAAATAAAAAGTAAACGGTAAACCCACTCCGGCGGGCGAATCTGGGCCCCAGCCGAAGGTGGCCCAGAAGGCTCGTTCCGCCTCGGCGCGCAGTTCCCAGATTTGGGCCAGGGAAAGCTCGCTGCGGCCGGCCAGGTTGAGATGGGTTCGGTTACAAGCCACTCACCGTAAAGGCTGTAGTTACGCCAGAACCACCCGCCGGTCAGCGTAACCACGACCAGCCCGATGATAATCCACCAGCGCAGCATTTTTTTTAGCGGTTCCTGTGGGTTTCGCCCAAAAAAAACAAGCGCCAGAAGACGATGAACCCAACCAGAAAGAGGGTGCTCAGGCTGCTGAGTTTGGTCAGGATGGCCAGGCCGGTGAGTATCCCTAAAAATAGCGGAGCGTAATGCGGCAGGGGAGC
>JAAUSP010000261.1 GCA_012032575.1 Anaerolineales bacterium
TCATCCCCTCTTTCCACTTCCGCCTGTTCACCATCAGTTTCAAGTAACTGTTCCTCAAACTGCTCATCAAAATCATCGAGCATCTTCGTCTGCGTCGCGCCGTCGTCCGCGAACCGGGCCTCTCGCTCGATCTGTTTCTTATCCGGAATCGTCCGCACCAGCAGCGTGCGAAGGAACTCCGCCGCCAAATGACTCAGGAAGAAAAAATCCTATGGCAATACCTTCGCGCTAATCGGTTGAATGGGTTACACTTCCGCCGCCAGCAAGTTATTGATGGATTTATTGCAGATTTCTACTGTCATGCTGCGAGATTAGTTATAGAAGTAGATGGAGAGATTCACCAACAACAAGTTGAATACGATGCAGAACGCGATCGCATTTTGTCAGCACGAGGACTGCGGTTGTTGCGAATTAAAAATGAAGAGGTGAGGCAGAATCTTAATAGTGTATTGGCGCGTATTGCTAAAGCTTGTGAAATGACTAACCCCCCAACCCCCCTTCCCTGCAAGGGAAGGGGGAGCCGGGGTCTTAGTCTTGCTCCCCTCTCCTTGTAGGAGAGGGGTAGGGGGAGAGGGTCTATTTACAAGGAGAAGAGATGCTGCACCAAGCCAAAGACCTATCCCAAGAACTGATTCGCCTCCGGCGGGATTTTCACCGCCACCCCGAACTGGGTTTTCAGGAAGTACGGACGGCCAGGGTGGTGGCTGAAACGCTGCAAGAAATTGGCGGCATGACCATTCACACCGGCGTGGGCAAAACCGGCGTCGTCGCCGACCTGGGCACAGGCACGGGTCCGACCATCGCCATCCGGGCCGATATGGACGCCTTGCCCATTCTAGAAAAAACCGGGGCCGACTACAATTCGGTCCATCCGGGGGTGATGCACGCCTGCGGCCACGACGCCCACACCGCCATTCTGCTGGGCGTTGCCCACCTGCTCAAAGATACCTTTGCCCAGAACAACCTGCAAGGCAACGTGCGCTTCCTCTTTCAACCCGCCGAAGAGGTAGCCGACGAAGAAGGCATTAGCGGCGCGCCCCGCATGATCGAAGATGGGGCGATGGAGGGCGTTGATGCCATCATTGCCTTGCACATGGACTCAACCTCTCCCTGCGGCACGGTCTCCATCCAGGGCGGCTGGAGTTCCGCCGCCGCCGATACCTTTGACGCCTGGCTCACCGGCAGCGGCGGCCACGGCGCATTCCCCCACCTCAACACTGACCCACTGTGGATGCTCGGCCCGGTGCTGATGGCCTTGCACGGCATTGTCGCCCGCCGGGTTGACCCGCTCAAAGCGGCGGTGGTCAGCCTGGGACAGGTGCATGCCGGCAAAGCCAGCAATGTCATTCCCGGCGAAGTTTACCTGCAAGGCACTCTGCGCAGTTTCGACCCCGAAGTGCGGGAACAACTCATTGTCGAGGTTGAACGAGCTTTGGCATTGGCCCGCTCTCTCGGCGGGGATTATCGTTTGAAAATCGAGCGGGGCTATCCCGCCGGTTGGAATGATTCGACGGTGAGTGATTGGTTGTCCGGCGTCAGCGCCGACCTGTTAGGGGCCGAACAGGTCAAACCGGAATGTATGAGCATGGGTGCTGAAGATTTTGCCTTTATGTGTCAAAAGGCTCCCGGCGCGATGATTATGGTTGGCGCGGCCAAAGCAGATGGCCTGGTGCGCAACCATCACACCGATATTTTTGATATTGACGAACAATCCTTGCCCATCGGCGCGGCCATCCTGGCCGAAACCGCCCGCCGTTTTCTGGCCGGAGAACTGAGTCTGGGTCAGTAAAAAAATATACCTGCATTTGGTAACTAACTACTCAGCCCTCATGTCATCCTTCGACAGGCTCAGGACAGGTTTCGAGGCCGTAGGCCGAGAAATCCCTATTACGCTGCATAGGCATTAGAGATTTCTCCCTTCGGTCGAAATGACATGCCTGAGTAGTTACTGCATTTGTATCTCTTTGAGCCGTCCGGCGGTGGTTATTGGGATGGTTCAATGGTATGATAACGTTTAACTCAAGGGATATGGTATGGAAGGCCCAAACTCCATTGATCTGACTCAACTCATTTATCCTTTGCTCATTTTTGTGGGCATTACTTTGACTCTGGCAATTCTGCTGATTGCCTGGATTGTCTGGCGGGTCCGGCGGATTAATCTGCCGCCCAACGCCGATTGGATCACGGCTATGCGAGCCACGCCGCTGGTAGTGGTGCTGGCGCTGGATCTGCTTGATTTTAGCCTTGATTTTCTCTCCGCACCCTTTGCCTGGATTCTCCTGAGCTACCTGGGTCTGAAACCGCTTCGCACCATCACCACCGTCGAGAGCCTGATTCCCGGCACCCAATTTCTGCCGACCATGACCGCCGCCTGGATCGCCGCCCGTTTTATGCGCAACAATTGAAGCGGCCCCCTCGCACTTTACGCCATTCCCTCTTTGAGGTAAAATCCCTGGCGGTAAAAGGGCCAGTGGAGCGTAGGACCGTCCCAGGATTTAGATCAGTCAAAATGTGTTGCGTGTTACGTCTTGCGTAACTTAAACGGAACACGCAAGACGCAACACGCAACCCAGGCTTGAATCACTGCTATCCCTAACCTACCCTGTCTACCGTCTACTATTATCGAGGAGTTATCATGGAAACACCTGTTGCTACCAAACCCAACGTCATTGATGTAACCGAACAAACCTTCGCCGCCGAGGTGCTGGAACGATCCAAAACCACGCCGGTGGTGGTTGATTTCTGGGCACCCTGGTGCGGCCCATGCCGCATGCTGGGACCAACCCTGGAGAAATTGGCCGCTGAGTTCAACGGCGCGTTTATACTGGCGAAAGTGAATGTGGATGAAAATCAGCGGTTGGCTATGCAGTTTCGGGTGCAGGGTATTCCGGCGGTCAAAGCCTTTTACAACGGCAACGTCGCCGGCGAATTTACCGGCGCACAGCCCGAACCGCAGGTCCGCAAATTCATCCAGGGTCTCGTTCCCTCCCAGGCCGATTTACTGGCCCGGCAGGCCTACGAGTGGGAAATGAGCAACCAGCTCCCTATGGCCGTGACCAATTATCAGGCTGCGCTGGCCGAACAGCCGGACCATTACCCGGCTATGGTGGGTTTGGGCCGGACCTTGCTGCGGCAGGGCCAGGTTGAAGCCGCCCTGACCACCCTGAACGGAGTCCCCGCCGGCATTCCGGAACGCGCCGCCGCCGATGCCCTGATCGCCACCGCTCAATTTCAGCAGCACGCTAACGACCGCAGCGAAGCCGAACTCCGCGCCGCCCTCACCGCCGACCCCAAAGATGTCGCCAGTCGCTACGCCCTGGCCAGCCTTCTGGCCGCCGAGCAGCGCTACGACGAGGCCCTGCCCGAATTTCTGGAAGTGGTCCGCCGCGACCGCAAATACAACGACGACGGCGCTCGCAAGGCGATGCTGGCCCTCTTCACCACCCTCGGCGAAGACAATGAGCTGACCCGCACCTATCGCCCAAAATTGGCAAAATGTCCTCTTCTAAAAGTGACCGGAGACAGGAGACCGAAAAAATCTTTGCCCGTCCTGGGTCTCCGGTCCCCGGTCAAAAACGACAATGAAATTTCACCAAACCACCCTCGAAACCTGCCCTGACGCCACCGGCACGGTCGTTGCCATTGATGTGGTCCGGGCCTTTACCACTGCGGCCTATGCTTTTGCCGCCGGAGCCAGCGAGATTATCCTGACCGGCACGGTTGAGGAAGCTCTGGCGCTGCGCCGGCAATTTCCCGACACACTCGTTATGGGTGAAGTGGATGGTCTATCCATCTCTGAATTTGATTTTGGCAACTCGCCCACCCAAATAGCCGCTCTCGATTTGACCGGGCGGCGGCTGGTCCAGCGGACAACGGCAGGCACACAGGGCGTGGTCCGCAGCACAAAGGCCGACCTGCTGCTGGCGGGCAGCCTGGTCTGCGCCGGGGCGACAGTCCGCTATCTGCGGCAGGTCCAGCCGGAAACGGTCACATTTGTGATAACAGGGATTTTGTTGGGGCGCGACGGCGATGAGGATATCGCCTGTGCGGATTATATCGCGGCGCTGCTGCGCGATGAGCAGCCCGACATTACCCCCTTCGTCCGGCGAGTCTACGAATCCACCACCGGACGTCTCTTCACCGATCCAGCCCACCCCGAATTTCCCGCGGCAGACCTGGCCTGCTGCGTCGAGGTGGATCGCTTCGATTTTGCTATGGTTGTCGAGCGGCGGGAGGGACTGTGGCTGCTAAAGCCGGTGAGCGCTTAAGAGATTGGAGATTAGAGATTGGAGATTAGAGCTGATTCAAATGAGCAATCTCCAATCTCCAATCTCCTTCTTCTCTACTCCGGCGAGACCGCACAGCGAAAACCCACATTATTATAAAACTGAAAATCGCCGTCCAGCCGGGAAAGGCAGTTGGCGACGCTGGCATCGTTAACCCAGGAAGCGCCGCGCAGCACCCGGAATCCCCTGCGCCAGGCGGCTTTCGCGCCCATCATCCGGGTCATAGGGGAAGGGGTAGAACAGACTGTTGGTCCACTCCCACACATTGCCGACCATGTCAACCACGCCTTCCGGGGTATCGCCGGCCGGGGAGAAAGCGCCTATGGGGCTGGTTCCGCGCAGACCGGCTTCTTTGCAGTTGCAGCAGTCGGCGGCAAAATCATTCCCCCAGGCATAACGCCGGCCCGTTAAACCACGGGCGGCGCACTCCCACTCGGCTTCGGTCGGTAAACGTTTTCCAGTCCAGGCGGCATAAGCCATTGCATCGGCCCAGGTAATCAACACTACCGGATGATCGGCTTTGCCGGCCGGATAGGTGCGGGCCTGCGGATCCCAGTTGTAACCCTGAGTATCGCACCAACTGACCTGGTAATTGGGTACAGCCCGACCTGTTTCATCTATAAATTTCTTGTATTCAGCATTGGTCACAGGCCAACGGTCGAGATAAAAGTCGGCCACAAAAACCTGATGCTGGGGTTGGTGGTTAGGGTTGCCGTCGTTGCTGCCCATCAAAAAGTACCGCCGGAGATAAAAACCATCTCTTTGTCGTCGTTAGGCCAGACAATAATCGAAGTACCGGTTTGATTGGATGCGGGGACAGATTGCTGGGTCATAATATTCTACTACCTCTGTTAGACTATGACATCATAAGCCAGAACACAGCCGCCCAGCCAGATATGATCGCCCGGTTTCAGGGCGACTGTATGGCTGAGGAGCAGCATTTCCCCGTTAAGACGAGTGCCAAAGCCGCTGCCCAGGTCTTCCACATAGGGCAGACCGTCCCGCCAGGTGATAACGGCGTGGCGGCGCGACACCCTAACCGCCACCTCGCCCACCGAATTCAGATCAAGGTCAGGGGTAAAATCCACATAGCGGTCCGAACGACCAATCGTAATTTCATTGGGCGGAGCGATGATAAATTGATCACCGTTGGGAGTCATCAGAACGTGTTGAAGCTGGGGGGCGGCGGAGGCAATCAGTCGTTCCACCGGCACGGCCTCATAATAGAACCGCAGATTCCCCAGCATAATCAGATCGCCATGCTGAAGCGGGCGCGACGGCCTGAATTGAATCTGCTCGCCATTCAGGAACACGCCGTGGCGGCTGCCCAGGTCTTCGATGGTGTGCCGTCCCTCAACCCCGACGATTTTGGCATGCCGGCGCGAAATAACCCGGTCACCGGCGTCTTCATAAGCCAGATCAACATCCGGCGGCAGGCCCAAATTAGGGTCAAACCGGCCCAAAACCAATTCGCCGATGACAGGCAAGGCAATATGGCGGTTACTTGAGCTGAGAACTAACCAGTAGGGCCTACTTTGAGAAGCCGCCGTCTTTCTGTTGGGCAGATTTTTGGGCAGCGCTTCCATCGCCCCGATAATATCGGGGCGGGGTTCATTCATCGCCGAGGCTGTCCAGGCCGGCTTTTCAGGCAGGTGCCCCAGCGACGAGGTTTCCCAGCGCGACTCAGGTTTGGTTTGGGGTTGGGGCGGCTTTAGTTTAGCCGCCGCCGGCGGCTCAGCCGGGGTGGATGCCACCGGGCGCAGATAATCGGGGCGTTTCGACGCAGGTTGAGCGGGAGGAACCGGCGGTGTCCCTTCTTTGGCCTCGCGGATTTGTCGCAGCCGGCGTGCCAGCATGGATTCTTCCTGGCCCGAACTTTTTTTGGCCCGTTCCTCGTCCGCTTTGACCAAAAGGCAATTGATTTGCAGCAGCCCCCAAGTAGCGTGGGTGTCTGTCCGAGCGCCAAAGGCGTTGCGGATCATTGCCTTGATGCTCGGCGAGTTGTCGCTTTGGTCAATACAACGATTGCGAATGGGGCACTTACGGCAATCATATTTGAACATTGCCAGCCAGCCTTCCCTCAATCCTTCCGTTTCAAGTATAGCACTGCGTAGAAGGGCTGTCAACGGGCAAAAGTGTATGCTCGTTCGATGTCTGGCAAAAGTGGGCCGGCCAGCAAGAAGCGGTCCAAACTGCTGCCGTTTTAGCCGATGTGACCGCCGGCCTCACCTCGGTTTATGTCTGGGCCGACCTGTAGCACAGCCCCGATCCGGCTCAACCGCATCTTTTGCCGCCGCTGGATGTCCAGGACATCACCCTGGCCACCCGACCTGAGCGGCCCGGTGGAAATCGAATTGACCATTCAGCGCACCGGAGAAACAGTTTTTGCCGGCCAGATCAGCACCGCCCAAATGAAACGCCCCATCGGCGAACTGGTCGCTTATCTGGGGCGTGAAAATGAATTTCCTCACGGCGTCTTTCTGATGACCGGCACCGGCCTCGTTCCGCCCGACAGCTACACGCTCCAGGCGGGGGATGTGGTCGAGATTACTATCGAGCGGATTGGGCAGTTGGTCAATCCGGTGCAATAACAGTCTTCAACGCCTCAAGGCTGATATTCGCCCCGCACAAAACAATCACCACGTTTTGAGCGCTCAACCGCTCGGCTGTTTTCAGATAAGCCGCCACAGCCACGCCTGCCGCTCCCTCGATGAGCAGATGTTGGGTTTCGATGATCAGGCGCATGGCGGCTTTGATGTCGGCTTCGCTCACCAGCACAAACTCATCCACCAATTTTTGGCACCGCTCAAAGGTGATCGCCCCGGGCTCGATCCCCCCGGCGTGCCATCCGACAGAGTAGGCAGCGACTCCATTTCAACAATTTGGCCGGCCTTGACCGATTCGGCCATCACCGGGGAATTTTCGGGCAGGCAGCCGATGATTTTGATGTGTGGGCGAACGGCTTTGAGATACCCGGCAATACCGCTGATAAGTCCACCGCCGCCGACAGTAACAAAAACGGCGTCAATCCGTTCCAACTGCCGGGCCAGTTCCACGCCAATTGTGCCCTGCCCGGCGATAATTTGCTCGTCGTTGTAGGGTGAAATATAAACCAGGCCCCGCTGACCGGCATAATCGCGGGCGTAGAGTTCGGTCAGGCCGCTGTCATGGCCGTAAGGATGAACCTGCGCCCCCAAGCGCCGGATCATCTCGACTTTTACCGGTGAGGCGTTCTCCGGCACAAAAATCTGGCCGGGCAGCCCCAGCCGCTTGAGGCCGTAGGCCACCGCCGCCCCGTGATTGCCCGAAGAGGCCGTCACAATCCCCTGGGCGCGTTCCGCCGGGCTGAGACTGAGCAGTTTGTTCATCGCCCCGCGCAGCTTGAATGAGCCGGTATATTGCAGATTTTCCAGCTTGAGATAAACGTTACTCTGGCCCATTTCGCTCAGGGCCAGGGCATGATCCAGCGGCGTTTCGCGGATATAAGGCCGGATTCGTTCTTCGACCTGGGTAAATTCGGAGGGAAGGTTCATCAAGAATCAGCTCTTTCTGCTCAATTTAAACTCAGTAGATCCAAATTTGAGGAGCCAGCATCCTCAGATGCGGCCCCGTTCGGCATCTAAGGATGCCTCACTCCTCGTAAAATTGGATTCACTGAAACTCGTAATCCTTCAAGCCCGAACTTTTCGACCTTCAAGCCATCTTTTAAGTGACTCCTGGCTTTCTGCCGAAGGAAGGCCAATCAACAAATCAGCCGTCCTGATGTCTTCATCCAGGTCCGGCCAATGGATACCCTCGCCCTCCATAACCCAATTCTTGCGCTCTGTGGGACTGCCATAGAATAACCGGGGATAATAAGCCAAAGGAACGGAAATTATACGACCATCCACCAAATCAACAATCAGATCATTTTCGGTGACTCTAACGGTAAGGGCTTTGGCAGCACCTTCTAATTTTTCCACCAAATATTTAGCCGTTGAACTGTTCATTCCACCGCTCCAAAATATAGGCTTGGTTTTCTTCGAGGATATTTATCATTCGCCGCAGTTCGCTTTGTTTAAAACGGCCAAGTTGGGCCGGTCGGATGGGATCGAGCCAAAATTTGGCTTCCTGTCCGGCCTTGCGAATGTGAATATGTGGGGGTTCATTTCGATCGGCTGAATAAAAGAAAAACCTGAATCCTTCAATTTCTAGTACAATTGGCATCTATCTTGCCTGGTTTGCCCCTAAGAAATATACTTTCCCCACAGTTTATGGATATGTAATTGTAGCATAAGCCCAGCCAATTTGATAAATTCAATTATTCGAGCGTCTACCCCTCAACGCACCCAATAAATAACGGCGACCACCACCCCAATCACCACCACAATCCAGCGCAGCACCGCCGGTTTGATCCGACCCGCCAGTTTGCCCCCCAAAACACCGCCCAGCAACGCCCCGCCGGCCATCACCAGCGCGGCTGACCAGACCACCTGCCCGGAAAACAGAAAAAAATGGCGGCGGCAATGTTGACGCTAAACGCGACCGCCTGTTTCAGGGCGTTGAGCCGGGTCAGCGAGTCATCCAGGGTCACCCCCAGCGCGGCCAGCACAATCACGCTCAAGCCCGCACCGAAGTACCCGCCGTAAACGGCAGCCAGGCCCACCGGCAGCATCGCCCACGTCTCGGAGAGGGTCGAGCCGGTATGCTTGGAGCGGCGTAATAACCAGGCCCTCACCGGGTCCTGTATCGCCAGCAAAACCGAGGCCAGCAGAATCAAAAACGGGACCAGCGCCCGAAAAACGCGCTCGCCCGTGTTCAGCAGCAAAATACCGCCGATAACGCCCCCAATCACCCCCATCGGCAATAACAGCCACAGCCGCCGTTTTTGGCCCTGCAAATCCTTCTTCTGGGCCAGCGTCGCCCCCAGGTAGCCGGGACACAGGGCCACGGTATTGGTCACATTGGCGGCTACCGCCGGGATTCCGACCGCCGTGAGCATCGGGAAGGTAATCAGCGTCCCACCGCCGGCCAGAGCATTCACTGCTCCGGCGGCGACGGCTGCCAGACCAATCAGGAGAAATTCAAATCCACTGAGCATAGGCTACTGCGCCGAGATCCCGCCATCAATCACAATACCGGCCCCGGTAATGTAAGGAGCTTCGTCGGAGGCCAGAAAGGCCGCCAGGGCGGCTATCTCTTCCGGTTTGCCCAATCGCTTTAACGGCGTTTCGGCAATCAGCCGGTTGATAATATTTTTGTCGTCCAGGCCCACGGAGGGGGTATCAATCGCGCCGGGCAAAATCGCCACCACCCGAATTTGCGGGGCCAGTTCCAGGGCCAGCCCACGGGTCAACGATAACATGCCGCCTTTGGCCGCCTGGTAAGCGATAAAATTGTGGACCCCAATAATACTCTGCACCGAGGCCGTGTTCAAAATTACCCCGCCGCCGCGCGCCCGCAAATGCGGCACAGCCAGTTTTGCTGGCCAAAAGACCGGGCGCAAGGTCACATCCAGTGTCCGCTGCCAGTTGTCAACCGTTGTTTCGAGCAGCGGCCT
>JAAUSP010000262.1 GCA_012032575.1 Anaerolineales bacterium
CAACCCACGCTGCACCCGGCGCAGGTACTTTTGATCCGCTGCACATGCGTTTCCTGGCCTCGATAGGCGCTCCCCCGGTCAATGATGGCTCCGGTGGGACAAACTTGCAGGCAGGTACCACAGGAGACGCAGGTGCTTTCGCCCATGGGCACATCCAGGTCGGCCACCAGAATGCTGGCCGCACCGCGCTCCTGCACCCCCAGGGTAAAGTTGCCCACCAACTCCCCACAGGCGCGGATACAACGCCGGCACAGAATGCAGCGATTGTGGTCCAGCACAAAGTAGTTATGCGAGGCGTCAACCGCGTAGGGCTGCCAGTTGGGTTGCAGCGGCCAGTGAGTCATGCACTCGCCGTAAGCGGCGTTCTGTAATTCGCAGTCGCCGCCGCTCATCTGGCAGTACATACAGAAATGGTTGCGCTCGCTAAAGAGGAGGGTTAACACAAATTCGCGGGCCTCGCGGGTTTTGGGGGTATCGGTCCGCACCACCATGCCCTGGCTCACCGGCAAGGTGCAGGAGGGCTGCAAGGTGCGTACCCCCTCCACCTCGACCACACACAGCCGGCAGCCGCCATAGGGTAATAAGTGGGGATGGTCACACAGGGTCGGAATATTGATCCCGGCCTGCTCGGCGGCCCGCAGCACGGTGATTCCGGCGGGAACTTCTATGGCTTGATCGTTGATAGTTAGTTTGATGGTCATAAGCTACTCCTGATCTCTGCCCTGACAGCAAAGCCAGATAAACTTTCAGGCCGACAAAAATGAGGCAAGTTCCTTTTCACGCATATCCCGATACCCGATGAGCACCGGCGTAATCAGTCCGGTCAGCAAGAGCACCGCATCCGCCCAGACGCCAAATTGAAACACAGCCGAGAAACCGATTACCGACCAAATTACCGGGATGATGAGCAAATATTTGGGGATGCGCCGGTCGGTCCAGAGTAACAGGCCGAAGGTAAAGATGGTCGTCGGGCAGGGCAGGCCAAAAGTGGGCAGCGCTGGATAACCATGCTCTGACAGAACACACACCAGGGGGTAAATCACCAGCGCATACAGGATGAAAAGGCTGCCAACGATGGCATATTCATTGGAGTGAAATCTAAACCATAGCTTCTGATGCAGGACACCTGCCCAGACAAACAACAGGGCTTGCAAGATAAACAGCGCACCAAAGGCATAGGCGGCCCCATTGATCGAGGCGAAATAGCGCCAATGATAGACCAGCCCTATCCACAGCCACAGGCCGGCCAAAATAGCACTGATTATCTTGTTGGAATAACGGGTTTCTTTGACTGACAGAATCAGCGCGGTCATCCCTAACAGATAAAATAGAACCTGCATGGGCCAGACAGCCCCGTTGTAGGCGGCAAAAACCGCAAAGAATTCTTCTGTCGTAAACGGCACCTTCATTTCTAATTCACCAGGACAGCGTTAAAATTACAAACTTGCATGCAAATACCACAGCGAATACATTTACTCTGGTCAATCGAGTGCCACTGGCGGCGTTCGCCGTGAATGGCGTCAACCGGACAGTTGCGGGCGCAAACCATACAACCGGTGCAGGCTTGCTCGATGATTTCGTAGTGGATCAAACCCCGGCAAACTTTGGCCGGGCAGCGTTTCTCGTAAATATGGGCCTCATACTCATGGCGAAAATGTTTGAGCGTGCTTTCAACCGGATTGGGCGCGCCCTGACCCAGGCCGCACAAGCTGGTGCTTTTGATCTGCCGGCACAACAGCTCCAGAGTTTCGATATCACCCTCCCGGCCCTTGCCGGCGCAGATGCGCTCCAGGATTTCCAAAATGCGCCGGGTGCCGACCCGGCAGGGGGTGCATTTGCCGCAGCTTTCGGCCTGGGTAAATTCCATAAAGAAGCGGGCAATATCCACCATGCAGGTCTCTTCGTCCATCACAATCATGCCGCCCGACCCCATAATAGAACCCGCCGCCGTCAGCGACTCATAATCCACCGGCATATCCAGGTAATCCACCGGCAGACAGCCACCCATCGGCCCGCCTGTCTGGACGGCCTTAAACGTCTTGTCTTCTTTGATACCCCCGCCCACGTCAAAAATAACTTCGCGCAGGGTGATCCCAAAGGGGACTTCAATCAGGCCGGTATTTTTTACATCGCCGGCAATGGCAAAGGTTTTGGTGCCCTTGCTCTTCTCGGTGCCCATGCTGGCAAACCACTCCGATCCGCGCAGGATAATTTGGGGGATGTTGGCATAGGTTTCAACATTGTTAATATTGGTCGGCTTGCCCCACAAGCCCTGGACCGCCGGAAAAGGTGGTCGGGGGCGCGGCTCACCCCGCCGGCCTTCAATCGAAGCCATCAAGGCCGTTTCCTCGCCGCACACAAACGCGCCCGCGCCCATCCGAACTTCCACGTTAAAGTTAAAGCCGCTGCCCAGAATATCCTGCCCCAACAAGCCAAAGGTTCGGGCCTGTTCGATGGCGGTATTTAGCATACGCACCGCCAGGGGGTATTCCGCCCGGCAGTAAACATAACCCTGGCTGGCCCCAATAGCATAGGCGGCAATAATCATCCCCTCCACCACCGAGTGGGGATCGCCTTCCAGCACCCGCCGATTCATAAAGGCACCGGGGTCGCCCTCGTCGGCATTGCAGATGATATATTTGGGTTGACCGGGGCTGTTGCGAGCAAACTGCCATTTTTGCCGGTAGAAAAACCGGCTCCACCCCGACCCCGCAAGCCGGAAGCGGTAATCAGTTCGATCACCTGCTCCGGGCTTAGTTCGTTCAACACGTTGCCCAGGGCCTGATAGCCATCCACGGCGATATAATCTTCAATGTTCTCCGGGTCAATCTGACCGCAGTTACGCAGCACCACCCGGACTTCTTTGGGTTTGGGGGAACCCAGCTCGTCTTCCGGCTGCTCGTGGCGCGAAGCCAGCAAATGTTCAACGACACGGCCCTTGAGAAAATGCTCCTCAACCAGATAGGGCACGTCGTCAATACGCATGCCGGCGTAATGCACCCCCTCCGGATAAACCATAATTTCCGGCCCATGGTCACAGCCGCCAATCCGTGAGGTTTCCAGGACTTGTACCTCGTCAATCAAACCCTGATAAACCAACTCATCTTGCAGGGTATCCAAGAGTTCATGCGCGCCCTTAACCAAGCACTCGGGGTCAACACAAACCAGAACGTGGGATCGGTAGAATTTCATTGTGCGCCTCTTGAAAAAGTCAAATTTCTCTTCATGCCGGAATGACAAACTCGGTTATCACCTTGTTGCCTATGACATGCTCCTTCATTATCTGCCGGGCTTTTGCGCCAGAAACCTTGCCGTAGGTCACTTTAGGGCCTTCACCAATAACCACTTCGACAATCGGCTCCCATTCGCACAAACCGAGGCAGCCGGTCTGTTTGACCACCACATCGCCTAAACTTTCAGATTCAATCATTTCAAGGATAACCTTCATGGTTTCTCTGGCTCCGGCTGCAATACCACAGGTTCCCATTCCAACGGTAATCTGGGCATAGCCGGTGGTTGTTTTGGCTTGACGCTTTTCCAGAGCCGCTTCTCGCAACCGTTTAAGTTCTTCCAATGATTTGACTGCTGGCATGGTATTACCTCCTCTGGTTTTACCGACCACTCGCTGGCTGAATGCGGCTGATGCCCTCGCTCAACAACTGCTTGATAAAGCCCAGAATCGTCGGGTCGGTCAGTGAAACGCCTTCTAATTCGCGTTTAATCGGTTCGTCGTCAAAAATAAATTCTGCTCCATTGCTCTCTGGCTGGGTTTTGACGCGATAGATAAAGCGCCAATGGATTTGCGGCCAGCCGATGAGCAGGGTCAGCATAGTTCCGGCCAGATCGCCCAAAGGCATGCGGTCAATGTGGCTGCGCTGAAATTCAGCGGTCAGGCGTGTCCCCTGACCGGGCGTAGAACTAATCTGTAAACTACCAGCGCAGCTTTCTGCCGCCGCTTGAAGCAAAGGAATCCCCAGGCCCACCTTGCGCGTCGTCCGGCTGGTCACAAAAGGGTCGCTGATGCGGGCCAGAAGCTGCTCATCCATGCCTTTGCCATCATCGCTAACGGTAAACTTCAACCAATCCAGGGGCAGGTCCTCTTCGACGGTGATTTCGATGTGCCTGGCTCCGGCGGCAACGCTGTTTTCCGCAATATCTAGCAAATGGAGCGATAATTCCTTCAACGTAGGTTTAACCTAACCGGCCATACCGGCCGTCGTGCCCATCCTCCTGGCACTTGCGGATAATTGGTGGCAGTTTGTTGGGGCGAACCCGTCCGTGAATGTCCTCATCCAGCACCACCACTGGAGCCTGGCTGCACGCGCCCACACAGCGGCAGACCTCGACAGTAATTAAACCGTCGGCGCTGGTCTCACCCGGCTCCAGCCCTAATACCTGTTTGGCCTTTTCCAATAAACGCGGGGTACCGCCAACGTAACAGGCCGTCCCCAGACAGAATTTTAAGGTATGTTTGCCTCTGGGTTGGGTAGTAAAGAACGAATAAAACGTCACCAGGCCATTAATCTCGCTCAACGGGACTCGTAATTTCTGGGATACATAAGCCTGCATCCGCTGCGAGATATGGCCAACACGGCTCTGAAGTTCATTCAGCACTACCATGGTTGCGCCGGGCACGTGTTTGTTCTCACCGAGAATTTGATCAATGACACCCCGTTGTTCAGGGATGTCGAGGGGGTCATTTAAGAGAGGGGGTTTTACAAGTATGTCAACCATTGACACTCCAGTAAATTATTTCAGTGTAAAGGCAGATAAATAACTAAAAGCTCTATTGTGAATTTTATCACAGTAAGGGTAGAAATGTCACGTGACATTTGTCATTCAAAGTCAAGAGGATTGTCAATTCACCTGGGAGCAATTATTAAGGACCTGCCCTGCTTGTTACCCAGGGCCAAGAGAAGTTCGTTAATTGTCGGAGCGGCCAAGCGGCAATGATTGAAACCCAAAAACTCATCCAGACGGTGAACATCGCCATTTTGCACCAGAGAGAACTGCTTGAGTTGAGGAAACTTTTCACGGGCCTGGGCCGGAGTCAGGTGGCGGGATATTTCCAGAGCGGCAAAGGGCACATCCGGCGGCACAAAACCCAGGTTAGCCAGCAAGCTGAAAGCAGTTCGATTGACATGAGCCGGAATGGTAATACCGCCTAGCTTCAACACCCCGCTCACGGCTGCTTCGAGCGAGAGATTGGCCGACGTTAGGAGGAGCCGGGTTTCCCGCCGGATAAACTCTCCGGTTTGGTCCACTACAAATTGCTCGCCAAAGTATTCGATATTATTTTCCAACCGAGGCAGATGGGCCTCTACTACTTCCTGCCAGCGAACTAACTGGTCCAGAGTATCGAACAGACAGAGCAGGTGAACTTCTTCTCTGGTTTGTAGCTCCATCCCCGCTAAAACGCTCAAGCCTGTTCCCTGCGCCGCCTGCTGCACTGCGCCCACATTGGCACTGGCGTTGTGATCGGTGATGGCAATCAGATTAATTCCTCTACCCAGCGCTTCCTGCACGATCAAGGGTGGGATCATCTCAACTTCGGCGCAAGGTGATACGACTGTATGAACATGCAAATCAGCAATATATGTTTTTAGCTGTTCCGCTTCTGCGTTCACAAATTTCCGCCAGCAGTAAACCGTAGAAACCTGTGTTTGTTTCCCCTGTCTACTGGCTACCGTTTATTGTCTAACCCCCAACTCCCATAAGCAACCAGCAATAAAAAAAGTGGGCCTGTCGCTGGCAAGAAGAATTACGCCTTCTTCATTCGCTTTGGCAATGGTTTCTGGTTCGGGCATCGCCCCTTCGGTAATGATCACCGCACTTAGGTCAAGCAGCGCAGCCACAGCCACAATATTGAGATGCGCCTGCAAGGTAATCCAGATTGACTGGCGCTGTGCGCCGGCCATGACACAACTCAATAAGTCGGCGGCATAGCCACCACTGGGTCTTACCTGGTTAAAATCCTGGCTCCGAGTCAGGACGGTCAGATTTAATTGGTCAATAATTTCTTGCAGGGTCATGTTATAATTTCTCCAGCGGGTGGTGGTCATCGGCGGGGAAATGGCCTTTTCGCTAAAGGTTTCTTCAGGCTGTAGATAAATTTTCATGTACAGGCGTGTCCCCTGGCCCGGCGTCGACTCCAGCGCCAACTCATTCACACAGCGCTGCATATTTTTCAGGCCCATGCCCGCCCCAAAGCCCATCTCCCGAATTTCCGGTGGAGCAGTTGAAAAGCCCGGCTTCATCGCCAGTTCGATATCCATGATACCCGGTCCGTCGTCAACGGTTTCCATTAGAATTTGATGAGGTTCAATTTCAACCCGTACTTCGCCACCGTGCAGGGTGTGGATAACTAAATTCATTTCAGCTTCATAAATGGCAATACCACAGCGTCGGGCAATTTGGGGGTTGGCTCCCAAACGGAGCAAGGCTCGTTTGATATGACTGGAGGCCGTACCGCCGTGAGTAAAATCTTTGGGTTTGATCTTATAGCGCAAAATCAGACTGGTTCGATCGGAGATAATATCCTCAAAGAGGTGGCTGGCGCGATACCGGCGCAGCTCCTCGGCCTGATAGTCATACTTTAGGGCATTCAGCAAACCACGAGTGATGTCGCCTTTAGTGATGATGCCGACCAGTTTTCCAGCCTCATTAACCACAGCCAGACGACCAAACCTGGTTTGGGCAAAAAGTTTCAAGGCTTCTACAATAGGGTCGAAAGAGTTGACGGTAATTACGTGTGTACTCATGTAGCGGGCGACTGCTACTTCTAACTCGCCCCGGCCCATATCGCGCAGGGCGCGGATGAGGTCTTCCAGGCTGATGATTCCAACCAGTTTCCCATCCTCCACCACCGGCGCACCCGAAATCCGGGCTTCGCGAAACAGGTTCAATACGTCCTGGACCTTCATCGTCGGCGTCGCCATTTTAATGTCGCGGGTCATGACTTCCTCAATTTTTAACTCATAGGCCAATTCCTCAACTCGGGTAATAACGCCGGCCGCCGCATCTGTTATAATCCGCTCTTGCCGGACAATATCTTGGGTAATGTTTTCTTCCATAGAATCAACCCAGTTGCAGTGGAACCTGTTGAGTCAAAGTTGATTACTGCTCATCTGCTCGTACAACACCAGGCGACCAAATGATCAGTCCAACCCTGGATCATCGTGCCGAGATGCTGCTTTCAGACCAGCGGCATATAAATGACCGCACGTTTCAAACATTGTAAACTGGGTACCAATGATGGGGATACCCACTTGCCGGGCCACGTCAATTGTTTCTGGCATAGGTCTTTTGCCGCGCACCATCAGGATAGCCGTAACATCAGCCATCTCGGCGGTCCGCACAATTTGCGGGTTAACCAGGCCGGTAATAAGCAAACCCTGCGCTACGTTGTAGCGGAGCACATCGCTCATTAAATCTGCCCCAAAGCCGCTGCATACCTGACGTTTTAGAGCAGTTTTACTGCACAAATCGGTGGGAAAGGGCCAAAAAAGTTCAGCCTGGGTCAGGGTCAAAACCTCATCGAGACGCATACATCCTCAATTTTGTCGTTTGCGAATATAGACAAACCAGTACACCAGCCCCACCATGACTGCCCCACCAATGATGTTGCCAATAGTAACCGGAAGCAAATTGGCTATAAAAAAGTTACTCCAGGTGAGATTGGGATAATCGGCAGCGGTCTTGCCAATAGTTTCCCAAAAATGGGCGGGAGCGCCGGCTTTGACCAACAGACCAATCGGGATAAAGTACATGTTGGCGACGCTATGTTCAAAACCGGCAGCCACAAAAGCAGTAATTGGAAAAATGATGGACAGGATTTTATCGGTGGTAGAGCGGGCGCTGTAGCATAACCAAACCGCCAGACAAACCAGCGCATTACACATAATGCCCAGGGCTATCGCCTGCATAAAATCCAGGCTGACCTTGCTGTTAGCAATATTTAGAATATTCAACCCGATAGATCCGCTACCAAAACCGTACTGTCCGCTGTAAAATATGAGCCAGGCTGTGGCAATGGAGCCGACAAAATTACCCACGTAAACGATGGCCCAATTCCGCCACAGCAGCGCACTGGAAACTCGTCCATCGGCCCAGGCCATAACAATTAAGTTGTTGCCGGTAAAAAGCTCCGCCCCGGCTACTACCACCAGAATCAGGCCCAGGCAAAAAGTTAATCCGTTCAACAAGCGGATGATGCCAAAGGGCAACATATCGGCTGCCCCGGCAGTAACGGTGGTGGCAAAGATGGCCCCCAAGGCAATAAACGCCCCCGCCAGCACCGCCAAAAGGCACAACAGCAACACTTCGGGAAGCGGATAGATCACCTTGCCGGCTTGGCGCGGGTCCGGCAAATCCTTGAAATAATCCAGGAAAACAACCGTTTCGTCGAACGCCGTCAGCTCCGACCTCGCCTGCTCCATCGCCGTCCTCCCAAATCCGAATCAGAGGACCACGACAGATTCAGCACGCAATCAATTTGTCACCAACTCCTTCACCCGATCGCCCTGGCTGGGACTCCCCCTGTGATGGACTTTGCGACTGGTTTCTGCTAAATCGGCCCAAACTGAAAGGACGCGCGCGATCGCTTGCGGCGACCGCAAGCGGGCGTCGCGTCGCTATTCAATGCTTGAAAGGAACACGCTTGCAGGTACTCGTTCGCGACAACAATGTCGATCAGGCTCTCAAGGCGCTGAAGAAGAAGATGCAGCGCGAGGGCATTTTCCGAGAGATGAAGCTTCGCGGCCACTACGAGAAGCCGTCTGAACGAAAAGCCAGAGAGAAGGCTGAAGCGATCAGGCGCGCGCGCAAACTCGCGCGCAAGCGGGCGCAGCGCGAAGGGCTCATCCCCGGCAAGCCGAAGCCCGCCCCGCGCGTCGGAGGCCCCGGTACGGGCCGGCCGGGTGGAGCGCCCCAGCGCGTTGCGCGCTGATCATCTAACGCGACCGACCTTTGTGCGGCGGGCCTTTTTTGACCGCCGCCGGGTTTGTTGCGAGCCGCAAGTTCGCCGCCTTTATTCCTTGTATTGATTGGCCAAGAATCAATTCGGGTTCGGCGCGTCCAAACCCGCGGCTACCGGCAATGAGGAGAGCATGACCAAGCGGCTCGCGCGCCCCGGCCTGACGCGCCTCAGCGGCATCGCTGCGCTGATTGGCTTGGCGCTGGGCGGCTGCTCTTCGATCATGAACCTGCCGGGAAGCGTCGTCGACGATAGCGCGTCGGCCGCCTCGCCAGCCAACCTTGCTTCGCTTACCGACGTGCTGAGCAAGAACCCGAACGATCCACAGGCCTACAATATGCGCGGCTCGGTGCTCGGTCAGTCCGGCCGCTATCAGGAAGCGATCACCGATTTTGACAAGGCGATCGCACTCGACGCCACTTATGCGCAGGCTTACGCCAATCGCGCTCTTGCCAACCGGCAACTCGGCCAAGTCGATCTTGCCCTCGCCGACTATGACCGCGCCCTCGACATCGACGCAGCCTACGCGGTCGCCTATGTCGGCCGCGGCATGGTGCGCCGTGACAAAGGCCAGCTCCTCGAGGCGCTGCAGGACTTCAACAAGGCGATCCAGATCCGGCCCGACAACGCGCAGGCCTACTACAATCGCGGCCTGCTCTATCAGAGCCAGAAGCAGCACCAGTACGCGATCGACGACCTAACGACCGCGATCGGCCTGTCGCAGCAGCAGGCCGAGCCGTTCGTGGCGCGGGCCTTTGAGCCATCTCGCGGTCGGCGACGTCAAGGCGGCGGCCGACGATCTCGACGACCGGCGGTCGAAGATCGAGCCCGAG
>JAAUSP010000263.1 GCA_012032575.1 Anaerolineales bacterium
CGCCGAGCCGCTGCTGGAGCCAAGCGGATCGAAGGGGGCCGTAGGGGTGGCGGGTTTGACCGCCAACCGCGCTGAAGCCGTTGGGCATACAAGGGTCCATAAAGTTGGCCCACTCGGAGAGGTTGGCTTTGCCCAAAATTAGCCCACCCGCCGCGCGGATTTGCTGCACCAGAAAGGCGTCCCGGTCGGCTACCCAATCTTTCATGGCGGCGGCCCCGGCAGTCGTGTGCATCCGGTCGCCGCTGGCGATGTTATCTTTCAGCAGGATGGGGATACCGTGCAGCGAGCCGCGCAGCGTCCCGGCGGCCCGTTCCGCGTCCAGCTTGCGGGCGATGTCCAACGCTTCGGGGTTCAGCTCCAGCACCGAGTTCAGCTTGTCAAGATCGTACCGCCGGATGCGGTCCACGTAATAGGTGACCAGTTCCGCCGAGGTCAGGTCGCCGGCGTTAAGCAGAGCTTGTAGCTCCGGGATGGATTTGCGCAGCAGCAGGGCGTCCAGTTCTGTGGCCCGCGCCGGGGTAAATTCGGCCAGGGCGGTTTCAAAGGCGCTCAAATCGCGCGCCCGTTTGCCGGTGTAGTCCGGTTCCGCCAGCGGATATTGCCGCCCTGGACAGCCTGCCGCAACCATCTCTTGAACCTTTACCTGATTATTAAGTTGGGCCTGCCCCAGGTTGGGATAATCTACCAGGTTGGGCCAGGCGGTGGAGGTGGTCATGGTGATTACCTCGCTATTTACGGTTGTTTCTGGAATGGGTTGAACGGGCAGCCACAACTTTTGACCCACCAGAATGGTCTTGGCATCCTTGATAACGGCGAAACTGTCATCCTCGGCGGCTTTGGCGTTGGTGGCTGCAATGATGACCGGGAAGGCTTGCGGATTGCCGTATTCCTTTTTGGCAATGGCGCTAAGGGAGTCGCCGGCTTGAACGACATATTCTTTGCCCTCCGAGGTCTGAGCCAGGGCGATACCGGCGGTCAGCGCCAGCAGGAGCAGGGTGATGATAAAGATAGATTTTTTCACTTCTTCTCCTCTAATAACATTTTGTCATTTAACAGGCAGAATTTACAGGATTAACAAGATTATGTAAATTTTTCAATCCTGTAAATCTTGCTAATCCTGTCCAATTCAGGGCAACCTTTGAAAAGCGGATTCTTACCGTGCGCTCTGTGCAGTTTGATTTTTAACGGATTATGCGTAATTCAGTAGCCAGCATCCCTTCGACTTCGCTCAGGACACAGCCTGAGTAGACCGTAGCGAAGCGAAGGTCGTATCGAGGGATGCGGCAGACACGCCGAGTCTGTGCTAACCCGCACCCTTCGATACGCGCTCCACGTTGTTTCGCGCTACTCAGGATGCTGGTCTTGCCCTGACCTGCCTAATTACGCATAATCGGTTTTTATTTTAACAACTCCGCTTTGTCTTTTTTACCGAGGCCGCGCAGCAGCCACAGGCCGTACAAAAAGAGCGGCAGTTCCAGCAGCACCGGGGCAATCAGTTTTTGTATTGCGCCCGGCTCGATATTCGTACTCGATGCAGCGGTGGCCGCTGCTGAAGCAGTCAGCAGAAAAATACTAAAATCCCACAGCCCGTGAATCAGCATAGCCGGGAGGATCGAGTGGGTGCGCAGGCGAATCGCCGTAATCCACACACCAAACAGGGCGGCTTGCATCGCCTGGCCCACGCCGGCGATGTAGTCACCGGTCATCAGCGCGTTCAGGGTGTGGACGCCGCCAAAAAGAATCGAGCTAATCCAGATGGCGGTCCAAAGGCTGAAGCGCGGCAGCGCTGCCCAGAACACAATACCCCGGAACATCAGCTCTTCGGACACACCGACCAGCAAGGTATTGATGAGGACAAAGAGAATGACTTGAGCGGGCGGCAGGCCGCTGGCAATGCCACCCGCCATAAAGGCCAGGATAAAGAGCGCCGGGGGCACACCCAGCCACAAACTGCCGGGCGGTTGCGGCGCTTTTAGCCCCAGCTCGGCCCAGGGCCACTTGAAATAGACGATAACGCCCACCAAAAAGAGCGGGGCCACCATCAGCGCGATGACAAGGCGCTGCGTCACCAGGGCGTCCAGGCTGCCGGCGCCGGCTTGCAGCATTTCACCGCCCAGCACAATAATCACCCAAACAACGATAATGACCAGGGCAAGGCCAAAGTTATTTCGTTCAGTTTTCATGAGTTTCCTTTTGGGTTTTCATACACCTTGATGGGGAAGGTCAAACTCTTGACCTCACCTTGCCCGTGGCAGCGACGTTGCAGGTAGTACAGCACCAGCGCCATAATGACGAAACGAAAAATCATCCCGACCAGCCCGGCCTCGGGTCCATAAGCGCCGCCGGTGAGCAGAGCGGAGCCGGTCGTTTCCTGCCGGATGAGGCCGCCAAAATCGAACCCGCTCACGGGGAAACCGAGAATCGGCCCTTGCGAGAAGTTCCAGCTAAAATGCAGCCCCAGCGGCAGCCAGATATTCTGGCCGCCTAAAAAGGCGATACCGTAAATTATCCCGCCTAGCGCGTTGCCAAAGGCCGAGATATAACTCGCGCCGGGGTTGGCGAGATGCACCCCTCCAAAAACCACCGCGCTAATAATCACCGCCGCCCACTTGCGCCCGCCCAGGACCACCACCAATCCGCTCAACAGCAGGGAGCGAAAGAGCAGTTCTTCCGTCACCGCGCCAAGGGTGATGTCGCGCAGGGCCGTGGCGATGGCCGCCGGATTAACCTGCATCCCCACCACGCGGATGCCGCCCAGCAACCACTCCACCAGAAAGATGCCCACCATCGCCACAAAGGTGATGAGCAGCCCGGCCCCAAAATCGCCCAGCGACCACGCATGAAAGGTGAAGCCAAAACCCTTACGGATGGATTGCCCGTGGCGTCGCCAATAGACAGCGGCTACCAGCCCCAAAACAAGGGGAAGAATGAGTTGCACTAAAAACATTACAAACAGCATGGGGGGTTCCTTTTTAGCAAATCCAAATTCTCTCGCCAAGTCGCCAAGTGCGCCAGGTTTTTGTTTGAGTTTGGCGTCTTTGCGTCTTGGCGAGAGTTAAAATTGGAGTCGCCGCTATTCTTCCGAGGGAATTGACGGCAATTCATCCCCCGGCAGCACAAAGACCGGGCGCATCTGCTCCACACACGAGCGGTCAAACTCTGCCTCGGGGTACATGACAAAGGCGTTGGCGATGTCACGGGCGCAGTCAGTGTAGCGAACCGCCCCGTGTCCCGACCCCGGGAATATCACCGTTTCGACATTGGTCAGCTTGCTAATGGCCTGTTCGCCGCCCGCCACCGGGGTCTGGGTATCCAGCGTGCTATTGAAGGCCAGGGTACGCATATCGCTCACAACCTCCGGCGGTTTTGGCGACCCTTGAGGTGCGCCCAACCCCAGCGCCTGGCAAAAGGTAATGTTGGCCGCCGTGGAGAATATTTTACTTTGGGGAATGAGTTGCGGCGCTTCAAACGCTTGTAACCGCTTCTGGTAATCCGTCAGGTCGGTGTAGGCAATGCGGTCGTTACATTTGACCGTAATATTGGTATATTGGTCTATCGGGAGCAGCGGTTGCATGAAGTCAGCATCGGTGAGGGTGTCAAACACCAGCGCCACCTCCACCTCGCTCATCGCATTCACGATACTGCCGAGTTCGGCGCCCACGGCCGGTGAGGTCACACTATTTGACAGATTGACCAGCCCCTGACGGGTTCGCTCCTGCGGAGAGTCCACGTAGGATCCGAGACCCAGGGCGAACCCCTGACGCTCGGCTGGGCCGGTCCGGGCCAGATAGTCAGTGAGCAGGTTCTGGTAGAGGTCGGGCAGGGTGTCCGATTGGGTCAACGCCCCCGTCAGCTCGGCACTGGTAACGCCTAACCCCTCAACCCGATCAGCCAGGGAACGCAGCTCGGTAGACAAGGCGGCGGACTCGGAGGCAACGGTATCGAAGGGGGTCTTCACCGGCTCAGGCGCCACGGGGGTCACGCTGCCATCGAGGATGCCCGAAACCGCCGTGTAGGTATCGGCCTGTTTGTTTTCCAGCTCTGCCACCAAACGCGGCAAGAAGGGAATAACATCGTTTCTTCTTTGGCTGACCACGGTGGAAAAGACAAATGAAAGGTCAGCCAGGGTCAGTTCCTGCCCATTTTCAAGCGTCAGCGGGGCAGCTTCCACCTGGGCCAGCAGATCAATGGTGCGCTGGCGGATATCGGGATAGGCGGCGCCACAGGCGGCGTCTGTTTCACACACCGCAAATATATCAAGGGCCGCCACCGCCACGTTAAATTCCTGGCCGTCAAACGGCTCGCTGAGGGGGTAGATGCCATCAATGAGGGCGCTGCGGATAGCGGGCAGATTGGACAGCGCGGAATTTTCGTAGGTGTCCAAAATAGACAGAACCACCGTGGTACCATAAGAGATACCGAACAGGTTATATTCCGGGTAGCCCAGGTGGTCCATCAACGCAATCGAATCCTTAACCGTATTGGGCGTATTGTACTGGGTCAGGTCGTGCCCCTGCGTGCGAAAGTAATCGGCACAGTTAGCCATAGCCAGCATATCCGGAGACTTGAGGTTAAATTCCAGCACCTCGGCGGGGTCACTATTCGCCGTAAAGGTTTTTTGGCCTTGCGCTTCCCTGACTTTTTTGGGCCGCCGCCGGGTCGGGTGTTTCAACCTCAGCCGGACAGCGCAGGTCGGTGCTGAAGCGGTTGCCGCGCTGGTCAAAGAGGATGACATCGCGCGTGGTGCGGAAAAAGGAGAAGTCGAAGTGCTCGTCCCCCATTGATGCCAGCACGGAACCGCCCGGCCCGCCCGCGAAAAAGAGCACCGGATCGGCAAAAGGGGCCTTGCTGGTCGAAAGCTGGCGGGCGTAGGTGATGGTAATGGGCGTGCTCTGCGGGTTGTCCCAGTCTTCGGGGACGGTGATGGTGCCGCAGATGATGGTCTCGCCCTCAATTTCGGTGGGCGGCAAGGGCATAGGACAATTGATGATTTCTCCACCGATAGCCTGCGGGATGGTATTTTCCTGCGCCAGCGTCGCCCCGGAGAGGGTCAGCAGGGCCAGCAGGGTGATGATGAAACTGAATAATTTGGGGTACATAGAGTCCTCCTTTGGATCGAATTACTATGAATTTTGGTTCTTCAGGATTTCGTGGGGTTTGGACGTGATACGTGATACGTGATGCGTGATAACCCTCATCACGCATCACGTTGCCGTTGCCCCTTAATTCCGAAAGTGCCTTATTTTCTTTGAAATACCTAACTCAAGTTACCACCTTTCGCCGCAGGCATCCTGAGTAGCCTTGAAAAGGCGTATCGAAGGGTGCCTGCGGCGAAAAATCACCCTTCGATACGCGCTGCGCGCCCTCAGGATGATTTTTCACCTGAAGGTAGCAACTTGGAGTTACCTAAGTTTCCAGCAGATACCAGCGGCGATAGGTGACCGCCAGCAGCAGCACCGCCCCCTGCACCAGGGTATAGGTGAGCGCCTGAAATTGGTCCTGGTAAAAGGTGAGCAGGTTGTTGACCGTCAGCGACAGCACCAGGGCCATCACCCCCAGCGACACGCCTCGCCGTTCTTGGCCCAGCAGCAGCAATACCGCCCCGGCAATCGCCAGCAGCCCGGACAGGCCATCCAGCCAGAAACGGATGGCCAGCCAGAGCAGATCGTTCAGGCTGTCAAGCTCGCCGGAGGTGAAGATGGCTTGCACCCACGCCTGGGCCACCTGGGTAGGATACAGTGTAATCAGCAGCAGCAGCGCCAGCTCCAGCAGCGAGAGCAGTTCCGGCAGACCCAGCCCCAGGACCAGCAGCAGCCGGTGCCGTCCGCGAGTAACGTGCTTTTTCCAGAAGATACGAAACTTTTCCCACAGCCGCTCTCGCCAACTGGGTGTTTTCTGGATGACATTCAAATGTTCGGTGTTGAGGAACTCCGCGATATTGGCCGACAGATGGGCCAGGGTGGGATTATCCTTTTGCCCGGTGATAGGTTGCAGGTTGGCGGTTAACTCCGCCAGCTCTTCCGGGGTGATATTTTGGTCCACCACCACCGGCAGTTGGTTCAACACGGCGTAAAATCGCGCCCGCGGCGATGACTCGCCGCGGCGGCGGATTTCAAAATAGAGCAGCACCGTCAGCAGAAACACGCCGTAAATAATCGGCGCGGCGGCAGGGTAGAAGTAATCATTGCTTTTGGTGATGAACTTGCCCACCTCGTCAATGAACAAGCCACCCCACCCCACTCAGCACCGCCGCCCAATCATAGGCCCGGCGATTGGCAAAGATCAGCGGCAGCAGGCTGGCGATAAAGAGGGTCAGCCCGCCCCACAGCAGGTGGGCAATGTGCAGCTCGCCACCGCCAATCTGCGGGTAGCCGGTCAGTTCCAGATAATAGCGGGTGATGACCACGGTGGCCGCAAAGCTGACCACCATGGTTAGCACATATTTGGGCGCGTTGTCGCGCTTAACCAGGGTAGAATTCATCAAGCATAACTCGTAGGAACTGAGGGGAACTCATAGGAACTTTTCTACGAGTTCCTATAAGTTCTGATAAATTCCTCTTATTTCGTCGCCGCGCCGACTTTGACGCTGCTGAGAATCGGCTCCCACAGCTTGGCGAAGACGGCCTCGGCGGTGGCGGGTGCGGCGGATATCTGCACCAGCACCGTCCCACCGGCGGCTTCATCGGCGGCCACGGCGACGCGGTTAACCACAAAGCCGGGCTGCACTCCTTCCAGTACCGTCCACGTGTGGCTGCCGATGACCTGGTCGCGGGCGATTTCCTTGAAGTTACTGCCCAACAGCGCCGCCGCTTCCGCCGGCGATTTTCCGGCAGCAAAGGCCACCAGTATCCCGCCGGTGGTAAAGCTGGCCGGGTCGCTGGGGTCGGTGTACAGATTCGAGCTGCCCAGCGTCCACTGGCTGGGCAGGGCCAGGGTGACGCTGCTGGGCAGCGTGGTTGTCACCAGGGTCAACTGCTCCAGCGGGGTGGGGTAGCCGTAAAACACCGGCTTCAGACTGCTCAGGCAACTGCTGTCCGGCCCCTGGGCGGGGTCAGCCAGAAAAGTAACGGCGATGGCGACGGCGCAGGGGCTATCCAGAATAGCCCCGTGCCCCATGCCGGGGAAGGTGTAGACATAGGCCGTATCCAACAGGCTGCCCACATACTCGCCGTAGGGTTGGGGGGTGATGGGGTCGTTGGCTCCGTTGAGGATCAGGGTAGGGGTGCTGTTGTCGGCAAAGGTAAACGCGTCGCCCTCCGGTTCAACGTCAAATATCCGGCAGCCCTGGAAAAAGTCGCTGTCGTCGTCTTTGAAGGTCAACTGGGGATAGGGCGCGCCAAAAAAGTCCCCGGCGTTGGTGACGGAATTTTGCCGGGAACAGAGCATGGTAAAGTACATGCCGGTAGCGCTGTTGGACATAAGGCCATCGGCCAGCCCTTGCGCCACCCAGCTAAAATCGTTATTTTTGGCGGCAGCGTAGATGTGGCGGGGCAGGATGCGCCCTTTATCCTTGCTGTACAGGTGATGAAAGGTCACATCGGCAAATTCTTCGCCGGTGACAGTGGCCTCAATGGTGGCCGGGGCATCCGGCACGATGGCCCGCACATCTTCCGGCACGGTCACAGTCAGGGTGAGGGGCTGCCGGTTCAGTTGATCCACCAGGCCCAGAAAGACGCTTTCCAGGTTGGGGAAATCACGGTTGCAGATTTCGTCCTGGGCGCAGCCGGCGAAAATATTGCGCAGGGCGTAGCTGGCGGTGTCGCCGGGTTTGGCGTTGAAATCCACATCGGGCGCAACCACGGCGTCAATGATGGCGCTGCGCAATTTCACCGGATGCTCTTTGGCCTGGGCGATGACGTACTGCCCCAGCAGCGTGCCATACGACACGCCGTAGTAGCTGAACTCGTTGTAGCCCAGCGCCTCGGCCACGGCGTACATATCGGCGGCGTTCTGCACGGTGTTAAAGGCGTCAAAATTCACCCCCTCAGCCTGCAAGCGAGCATAACACGCTTGCAGGAAGGTGACGTCATCTTTATCCTGCACCCCCTGCAAGGTGGCCACGTTGGCGGCCGTCTGTTCCGGGCAAAGCAGGCTGGGTTTGGAATGGCGGGTGCCGCGCTGCTCCACAAAAACCAGGTCGCGGGTGTTGAGCAGTGTTTTCATATTGGGCAGGACCGCCATCGCTACCGTGGGGTAGATGTCAATGGTGGAGCCGCCGGGGCCACCCTGCTCCATAAAGAGCGGGTCGGGCGCGGGGGTGTCGCTGCTGCTGCGGGTGCGCACCACCGCCACCTGAATGGTGGGGCCATCAGGCTGGTTATGGAATTCCGGCACGGTCACGTAGCCGCAATCGGAGATGTCGGCCACCGTGGCCGGTACGTCGAAGGTGTCACAACTGACCGCCTCCCAGGCCTCGCTGAAACCACTTTCTGAGGGGGCAGCGCTGCCCGAGGCCGGGTTCGACGCGCCGCTGATGGTAATTGACTCCAACACCTCCGGCATCAACGTCTGGCGAACTTTGTCCAGCGTGGCGGGGTTGGTCATAACCACGAGGACACGATAAGCCCTGTCCTTATCGGTAAAGGCAAACCGGTCAATGTGTTGAGGGATGCCGTTGAAATCCAGCACCACCTGGGTGGTCAGACTCGGATACCCAGCGATCATTGGGCCGTCAACAGGCTCCGCCTCGGGGAGTTGGATTGCCCCCAGCGGTTTCGCCAGCGCATCTGCGGCGGATGTCCCGGTTTCAAAGGCGTCCAGGGCAATGATCATAGCCCCATCGTTCCACTGGTTAGGCTGCGGACCGGCCGTAAAACCAGCGGGGAGGGTCATGGTGATGACGGCCTGACCGTCGGCGCTGCTCGCCGAAACCGGCCCCGGCACAGCAAAGGAAAGGGCCGGGTCCACGCAACTGGTGTCGGGAGCCGTGGTGGGGTCAGTGAGGAAGGCATCAAAAATGCTCAGGGCGCACGGAGAGTGACTGGCCTGAACGTGGGCGCCGGACGGGAAGATAACATTGTAATTGTTGGACAGTCCGGCAACCAGCTTGTTGCCGCCTTCCACCGGCGTGGCCGGGTCCAGCCCGCCTTGCAGCAGCAGCGCGGGGATGTCTGACACGGGCAGTTCATCCGACGAGGCGGGCAACTGCGGCAGGTTCAACCGCGGGCAGAAGGTGGCGTAGCTGGTGGCGTCATCATAGATGACCCCTTTGTACATTTCCGGCACACCGGTCACATCCACGTCATCCAGCGAGGCCACGGGGTCATCGGAGCAGACCATGCCAAAGTGCATCACTCTGGCTGTGCCGGAATTCAAAAAATGCATGGCCAGCGTGGGAGCCAACTGGTCGTAATGGCCGTCGCGTAACTCATAGGCCAAAAACGGCACCTTGCCATAGCCGCCGGGCAAATAGAGGTTGATGAACAGGGCGTTCATCGCCAGCACTTCATCCACGGCGATGGTCTTTGATTCCCCGCCGGGCAGCGGCACCGTGACCAGCGGCGGGTTGGCGTCCATCGCGGCCAGGGCTTCGAGATAGGGAACCAGACCGGCGCTGGTGCGCCACTCGACGGCAGGCGGCGACGCTTGCAAGGCCGATCCTTATTTGATACTCCGCGCGGGCTCGTGGCGAGACCACCTGCATCGTCACATAATGCGGTCGTGGCGGAATTGGTAGACGCGCCAGGTTGAGGGCCTGGTGGCCGAAAGGCCGTGGAAGTTCGAGTCTTCTCGACCGCACCAGATTGTCCGAACAGCCGCTCTTCACCGGTCGTTGGATGTCGCTCGGCTGGGTTCAGCCGAAGAG
>JAAUSP010000264.1 GCA_012032575.1 Anaerolineales bacterium
AGTTTTTTGCAAGCATCGGGCCATAATTTCTGGCGCGAGCGCTGAGTTCTTGGAGGGACCATCACCAATGGGGTTGCGACGCCTGCCAGTTATCTGGCGAGGCGTCTTTTTTTGCCGGCCAATCATTTAATCCGGTCAAGCTAAAAGGATTTTTACAGGATTGAGAAATGATGACTGAATTGACCGACCTAGGTTTGAGTCCATAAAAGATGGACAATCAGGCCCGGCCCGCCAAGCTGCGCCTGATCGGGCACTTTATGACGACACCGCCAATGTCGCTATAAAGCAAAAGAGACTTGTGCCATCAAGTCTCTTATCGCTGTCGAATAATGCTTAAGTTTTGAGTGAGAGTGCCATCTCTCACTGCGTCAGCCCCTTAAGTGGGGAAGGATGAGTTGCGCTTCAGCGCCTCCTTTGTCAAACGCATCCTTATCATAGCAGGATGTGGATTTTTTGTCAAGGGGCGTCAGCGCTTTTAAAAGTTGCGAGCGGCATCAACCCTCGCAACCCAGAGGCCGTATGCCCGGCGAAGACAAATTATTTCACCTCCACGGAGTGTACAACACTCTTTATAATGCGACGACCCGGCCCGACTTTCGTTTCGTGGTCAGCCGCTACTTTATTGACGAGTGGGTCCCGCTGCTGGGGCCATCCCTGGCCTGGCTGGTCGTTGGCCTGCGCCAGCAGTGCTTTTGGAATCACCGGCGCGACTGGTGCATCGTTGATAAAGCTACCTTGAGCCGCGAAACTGCCCTGGATGAGCGCACCATCGAGCGCTGTTTCAAAAAACCGTACAGTGCCTGGTTTGTCATCGAGGTCAGCCATCGCTACCAATACCGTACCCAAATCGGCAAAAAGGTCCGGGACAAGAATCGCTACCAACTGCTCCTCGATGAGCCGCTTTCGCCGCGCCACCAGCTTGGCCTGGCTGCACTGATTCGAGAACTGGCTCCGGCTGATACCGAACCGCTGACAGCCGCCCTGTCAGTGCTGGACACGCTGATCTCCCTGCCCCACCTAACCGACAAAATTTCTCATACCGGTTCTGTTCCTGACAACCTGTCACGCCGCTCTGTTCTGGAAATTGTGGCCGACACGCTGGCCCTCGACCTGGCCGGCATGAGCGCCGATGCGCAGCTGGTCAAACTGGATCAGCGCTGCGCCGAACTGTACAACCTGATTGTCCAACCTAATAAAATCCATGTCGGCTGGCAATATTTCCGGCTCGAGTGGGTGCGTCTCCTGGGACACGCCCTGGCCTGGGTGGTCATCTATCTGCGGCGTCACTGCTATTGGGATGAGGCCAGCGGTGAGCTGCGCGATACCCTGTCCCTCTATAAGAAAGAGCTGGCGGCGGCTATTAACCAAACCCCGCGCAATCTGGCCAACCTGATGGATAATCCTTATGCAGCGCTTTTTTTCACCACGCCCGACGCCGATGAAGCCGCCACCGGCTCGGAGCCGCGTAACAAACCAACTTTGTACCGGGTGCGCATGGTGGACGAACCCTTAACCCCGACCGACCAGGAACAGGTCGCCCAAACCCTTCGCCAACGGGTTCAGGCCGACTATTACGGTCAGAATGTCGAGAATGGACAGCTTAATTTGTTCCCGATTCTCGACCGGCTCTCTAACCGACAGAATTTCGCTTACGGTCATGTACCCGAAAAAATGCCGTCCGGTGAGCCGAAAGAAAGTCGTTTAGAAAACGGTTCGGCGGAAAAATGCCGCAACATGATATGTCAACTAGCGGAAAAAATGCCGCAACTTTAAAGGACTCTTTTGAAACACTTTCTGAATCTAAAAAAATACAACAACAAGCACAACCTGCTGCTGTTGTTAGCAAATCTTCAGCTTTAGCAACAGTACTTGACGATTTGTCCATTCAGGAACCGGCTCGAAGCAAATTGTTAGCCAATCCTGAGATGACCGTAACCAGAGTGGGGGCCTGGTTTCTCTATGCGGAAACTCAGGCTAATTTGACCGACCCGCAGGCTTATGTGATCAAACGCCTGCTGGCGAATGATCCCCGCCTGTGGAATTTGTTGCTTTTGCCCGGATGGACGACGCCACCTGGACCCTCTTTGAAACAGCGACCGCTGCTTTGCGTGAAGGATTGCCCCCGCCGACGCCCATCGTCCCGGATTTGGTGGAAACCTTTGTAAATTGGGCTGACATCTACGCTAATCTGGAGCCGACCGAGACAAGATACTTATTGGCGCAGCCTTATCCCACGCAGCTTACGCCCCAAGTCGAAGCAGAATTCCAATCAGTCGTAGAAACGGGGGATCCCACCCGTGACCTGGCTCGAAACCTGTGGCGCGATACGCTGGCCCATCTCCAACGCCAGATGACAAAACAAACCTTCGACACCTGGCTCAAGCCAACCGAGGTGCTTGACTACCGGGATCGTGAGTTTGTGATTGACGCCAAAAGCGCTTTCGCCAAAGATTGGCTGGAAAACCGGCTGATCAAAACCATCGAAGCCGCTTTGAGCAGCGTCGCCGGCGAACCCACTCGCGTGCGTTTTGCTTTACCCGGACAGGCCGGTTAACGGTTGCTTGTTTTTCTCCCCTTGACTTTCCCGCGTTAAACAGTTCCACGGAATTCTCATCTGCCTGCTGAATTAGGCCAAAAAACTACATTTGGCTGTCCAAAAGCTTGATTTACCCCCTTGAAACTCGGTTTTCAGAAAAAGAGAGACACCCCAGTAGGGTAGGGGAGGGGGGACTTATCTATCCGGCAAAATTTCACATCGTAAGAAAATCAAGCAGTTCCAGAATTTAATTTAGTCAAAACGTGTTGCGTCTTACGTCTTGCATAAGAAAAAGCAAACCGAACACGCAAGACGTAACACGAATATTCGATTAATGATTGTTTTCCTGGGCAGTGTTGTTCGCGGCATTTTCAAAAAAATAGTGAGACAGGTCGGTAGGGGGAGGGGAGGGGGCGACAAAAATGGGTTCCTTTCGGTGATCTAACCGGCAAAATTTCGCTTGAATAGGCAAAAGAGTGAACAGACTCGATAGAGCAGGGGAGAAAGTAGCTTTTTGGGATCATTTCCTGGGTTGTCTAACCGGCAAATATTCGTATTGATTTCTTGAGTTCTGATCCATCTGGTACTGTCAATGTGCTTCTGTTCCCTATTCCTAACCGGCAAAATTTCGTTTAGGGTACAAAACCAAACCTGCCTAACATCTAACCGGCAAATTTTCTAATAAAGCAACAGAATAAGCAGAACTAACGGATGGTATAGTAAAAACCAGTTTTACCTAAGCGGCAAAATTTCGCTAAGTATAGGATTGCAAAAAATCGTCGCGATTTGCCGTAACCGATGCCTGGCATGTAATTTCGAGCGCCAGCGAGAAATCTTCTTGCCCGTCTTAACATTTTTTGCAGGAGCAACGAAGATTCCGACCGCAGGGAGGAATGACATGATTGCTTGCTCTTATTATCTAAGCGGCAAAATTTCGTATGTCTTCTATCTAAGCGGCAAAATTTCGCCAAAGCTATTTCGTGTATGAAAACGGTGACTTTCTAATAGTAATCAACAATTTATCTAAGCGGCAAAATTTCCATCAGGTATCTTCTTGATTTTGGCGCAAGAAAGGGTTGGCAGGTAAAATTACGAGCTTTGTACGCCTGAGCAGCCCCGACTTCAAGGGGGGCGAGCCGGGTATCTCCCAATTTTTCTGAAAAGGCTAACCGATGATAACCGTTAAATATGAGTTCCCTACCTTTACCGCAGAAGAAGCGAGCCGCCTCGCTCATGAGTATTATGGTCTGAACGCTACCGCCCAGCCTCTCCCCAGCGAGCGTGACCAGAATTTTTATCTCACAACCGACGCCGGCCAGGAATTTGTGCTCAAAATTGCCAACGCGACCGAGGAGCGAGCACTGCTCGAACTGCAAAACGACGTGCTGGAGCATCTGGCCGGCCACGCATCCAATCTGTCGCTCTCGCGGGTGTGCCGCAGTATCAGCGGTGATTCGATGGTGACGATAGCCAACGGCGACGGCGTGGCTCACCTGATGCGTTTATTGACCTATGTGCCGGGTCAGCTTTTTGCGCATGTAAACCCTCATACGCCGACACTGCTCCACAGTTTGGGCCGCGTGCTGGGGACGATTGACCGGGCGCTGCAAGATTTCAGTCACCCGGCTGCCCGGCGCACCTTGAAGTGGGATTTACCCCACGCGGCCTGGATTCGAGATTATATCCACCACATTACCCCAGCGGATCGCCGCGCCATCGTCGAAGGGATGCTGGCCCAATTTGAAACCCAGGTTGTGCCTGCGCTACCTACCCTGCGCACCGGCGTCATCTACAATGATGCCAATGATTACAATATCCTGGTTGGTCCCGGCGACCCCTACGAACGGCAAGTGGTCGGAGTGATTGATTTTGGCGATTTGGTGGAGACCCAGACCGTCTGCGAATTGGCGATTGCCCTGGCCTACGCCATGATGGACAAGGCCGACCCGCTCGCTGCTGCGGTTCACGTCGTCGCCGGTTATCACACAGCCTTCCCCCTGACCGAGGCGGAACTGAGCGTGCTCTTCCCGCTGATCTGCACCCGCCTCTGCTTGACCGTGACCAACTCGGCTTACCAGCGGCAGGTGGAGCCGGATAATTCCTATCTGGTCATCAGCGAACGGCCCGCCTGGGCTTTGTTGGAAACATTGGCCGCGACCCCGTCCCAACTGGCTCATTACATGTTCCGGCTGGCCTGTGGATTACCCCCCTGTCCTCATACTCCGGCGGTGACAGCCTGGCTCACAAATAACCGTGACCAGATCGGGCGGCTGGTTGAACCAGATTTGAGCCTGGACCCCCCCGTCATTTTCGATCTGAGCGTGGGCAGCCTGGAACTCGGCAACTCAGCCGACTTTGCCGATGTAACCAGTTTTACCCGAAAACTTTTCGACCGCCTGAGTGCCGCCAACACCCCTGTCGGTATCGGCCCATACAACGAAGCCCGCCCGGTTTACACCAGCGAGCTGTTCAAAGCGGACAGCGACCACGGTCCCGAATGGCGTACCGTGCATACCGGTCTCGATCTGTTCATGGCGGCCGGCTCGCCGGTTTATGCGCCTCTGGATGGCGTTGTCCACAGCTTTGCCAACAATGCCGGCCCGCTCGATTACGGCCCGACGATTATCCTGGAACATTCGGTGGGGGATGGCTTGACCTTTTTCACCCTGTATGGGCATCTCAGTGCGGACTCGCTGACTGGATTGTCCGCAGGCAGGCCGGTCAAAAAAGGCGACCGGATTGCGACCATTGGCGATTCTACAGTCAATGGTGGTTGGCCGCCCCATCTCCATTTTCAAATCATCACCGATATGCTGGAGCGCAGCGGTGAATTTCCCGGCGTGGCCCGTCCCAGCCAGCGCGAGTTGTGGCTCAGCCTCAGTCCTGATCCCAATTTGATAACCCGGATTCCCGCGCTCTCTGCTAAAGATGAGCCGGCCATGAACATCGAGCAAATTTTGACGGTGCGGCGGCAGCATCTGGGCAAGAATCTGAGCATTTCCTATCGCCAGCCGCTCAAAATTGTGCGCGGTTATCGGCAGTACCTTTACGCTGAGGATGGTCAGCCTTATCTCGACGCGGTCAATAATGTGCCGCACGTGGGACACAACCACCCGCGAGTCGTCAAAGCCGGGCAGGCGCAGATGGCCGTACTGAACACCAACACCCGTTATCTGCACGAAAGCCTGGTTCGCTACGCCGAGCGACTCTGTGCCACGCTGCCCGAACCGCTGCAAGTCTGCTATTTTGTCTGCTCCGGCAGCGAGGCCAACGAACTGGCGCTGCGCCTGGCCCGCACCCACACCCGGCGGAAAGATACGATTGTGGTAGATGTAGGCTACCACGGCAACACCAGCAGCCTGATCGAAATCAGTTCCTATAAATTCGATGGGCCGGGCGGCGCGGGTGCACCGGCTCATGTCCACAAAGTGGCGATGCCCGATGTTTATCGCGGCCCATACAAGCAGGCCGACCCGCAGGTGGGCGAAAAATATGCCCAACACGTGGCCGAAGCCATCGAGCAAATTCAGGGGCGCGGCCAACAGGCGGGCGCGTTCATCTGCGAATCGATTCTAAGCTGTGGGGGGCAGATTGTCCTGCCGCCGGGCTACTTGCCGGCGGTTTACCAGCAGGTGCGCGCTGCCGGCGGCGTTTGTATTGCCGACGAGGTGCAGGTCGGCTTTGGCCGGGTCGGGACTCATTTTTGGGCCTTTGAAGCGCAGGGTGTCGTGCCCGACATTATCACCCTGGGCAAGCCGATTGGCAACGGGCATCCGCTGGCGGCGGTCATCACCACGCCGGAGATTGCGGCCTCGTTCGACAACGGGATGGAATATTTCAACACTTTTGGCGGCAACCCGGTCTCGTGCGCCATCGGCATGGCGGTCCTCGACGTGATTGCCGAGGAAGGGCTGCAAGCCAACGCTTTGGCCGTCGGCGAGCGGTTGCTGGCCGGACTGCGCGGGTTGATGGAGCGGCATCCGCTCATCGGCGATGCGCGCGGGCTGGGGCTGTTCGTCGGCATCGAGCTGGTGCTGGACCGCCACACTCTGGAGCCTGCCGGCGCGGCAGCCTCGTACATTGCCAATCGTATGCGCGATCATGGCATTTTGGTCAGCACCGACGGCCCTTATCACAATGTTCTGAAAATCAAGCCGCCAATGGTCTTCAACGCCGAGAACGCCGATTTTTTTGTCGCTACGCTGGATAAAATTATGGCCGAGAATTTTGTACGGAGTGTCATCTAACCGACAAAATTTCGCTAATACCCTGAAAACGTCATGTCATTCCGACCCACGAAGTGGATCGGAATCTTCTTTACCGTTGGTTAAACTTTTAGGCAAGGACACAGATTTCTCGCTGGCGCTCGAAATGACATGCTGGAACCAGGCCTGTTAAATCAAGCTCTGGCGCGTCGCTCTAATTTTAGCTTGACTCGCTTGAGCCGGAACAGGTCTTCCCGCTCGCGCTCCTCCAACACCATTTGAATGTAGTTGCGCTGGTTCTCCAGGCGAGGAATGAGCACATTTTCCAGGGCATTGACCCGCCGGGTGGTCCGGCCAATTTCTTCGGCCAGACGGCGCAGCCGCATTTCGCTGGAAGCCAATTCGATAATCAGCTCAAGCTGGCTCTCAAACGCCTCTGCCGCCGCCTCGATTCGGCTCGACACGCCGTTCAGACTGTAACCCCGATCCAGCGGCCCCCGCACCAGATTCTTTTGCTCGATGACCGGGGTCAAAACACCCATGATGTTGGTGACACTGACCGTCAGCGAAATTTGGCCCTGGGCCGCCAGCGCCGCCGATTGGACCGCTTCCGGCCCGTCCAGCGCCTCGACCAGGGCCAGCGCCGCTACCGCCTCGCCGGCGCTCTGCTCCAGTTCATCGCTGCCGCGCACCACCTGTTCGGCCAGGCGCATCAATTCCTTGAGCAGCGCGTTGCGTTTCTGTTTCAGCAGGTCTCGTCCTGACGCGCCAGGAGAATCTGTTTTTTCTTAGCCAGCAGTTGGGCGCGGGTCGCCCGAATTTGTTCCATAGGTCAGGTAGACAGTAGACGGTAGACGGTAGACGGGGAAAAACCCCTGTCTACTGTCTACCGTCTACCGTATTCTCATAGTATTGTTCAATAAACTCTGTTTTGATTCGTTTCAGGTCACGGGCCGGTAGCAGGCGTAATAATTTCCAGGCGATGGCGAACGTCTCTTCGATAGGGCGGTTGGTTTGGCCCTGGTTGATAAACACCTGTTCAAACTGCTCGGCAAACTTGAGGCGGCGGCGATCTTCCTCGCTCAGCGCCGTCTCGCCGACAATGGCGACCAGCCGGCGCAGGTCGCAGCCTTCGGCGTAAAAGGCGTAGAGTTGATCGGCCACCTGGCGGTGGTCGGCCCGCGTTTTGCCGGGGCCGATGCCGGCGTTCATCAGGCGCGACAGGCAGGGCAGCACGTCAATAGGCGGATAGACGCCCTTGCGGTGCAGGTCGCGCGAGAGCACAATTTGTCCCTCGGTGATGTAGCCGGTCAGGTCGGGGATGGGGTGGGTGATGTCGTCGTCGGGCATGGTCAGGACGAGCAGTTGGGTGATCGAACCTTTTTGGCCTTTGAGCCGGCCCGCCCGCTCGTACAGCGAAGCCAGGTCGGTGTAGAGGTAGCCGGGGTAGCCGCGCCGTCCCGGTACTTCCTCCCGCGCCGCCGAAACCTCGCGCAGGGCTTCGGCGTAATTGGTCATATCGGTGATGATGACCAGAACGTGATAGTCGTGGCGAAAGGCCAGATATTCGGCGGTGGTCAGGGCCACGCGCGGGGTCAGCAGCCGCTCGATGGTCGGGTCGTTGGCCAGGTTGAGAAACAGAACGGTGCGCTCCAGGGTGTTGCTGGCTTCGAAGCTGCGCCGGAAAACCGCCGCTTCGTGATAGGGAATGCCGATGGCGGCAAAGACGACGGCAAATTCTTCGCCGCCTTGTGGTGAGCCTGTCGAACCGGTTTTGACTTCGGCCTGAGCCGCGATTTGAGCCGCCAGTTCGCCGCCGGGCAGGCCGAAGCCGGAGAAAATGGGCAGCTTTTGGCCTCGCACCAGGGTGTTCAGGCCGTCAATGGTCGAGACGCCGGTCTGGATGAACTCCGACGGGTGATCCCGCGCCCAGGGATTGATGGGTTGGCCGTTGATGTCCAGCCGCAGTTCGGGATGAGCGGCGGGCCGCCGTCAATCGGTTCACCGGAGCCGTTGAAGGTGCGGCCCAGCATCTCCAGCGACACGCCCATACGGGCCACGTCGCCGCTAAAACGGGCCTCGGTCCGTTCCAGGTCCAGGCCGCGTGTGCCGACAAAAACCTGCACCACCGCCCGGCCCCGGTCAACCTCCAAAACCTGCCCGCGCCGCACCTGCCCATCCGCGCCGCGCAGTTCGACAATTTCGCCGTAGCCTACGCCGTGCACATTTTCCACAAACAGGAGCGGCCCGGAGGCATAGGACAGGGTGCGGTAGTCAATGGTGTAGAGGGGAAGCGTGGTTACATTGGTATCGGTCATAGTTCTCCATCGGTAGACGGCAGACAGTAGACAGTAGACGGGGATCTTTCGCTCCAAGCCGGTCTGCGACCGGCGTTCGGGGGTCACAGACCCCCTCGGAGCTTAAAATTGTTTCAACAACTCACCGGCTTGAGCAGCGGCCTTATCGGGCGGCCACTCCTTCATCCGGGCGATTTGATCCACCGCCGGATGGGCCAGCACTTGCTCCAAGGGTGTGCCCTGCCGGACTGCTGCGGAGACGTAATCGTAAAAGGTCAGGATGACTTTGAGCAGCCAGTAGGTTTTTTCCAGCGGGCAAAAGGCGTCCTCGCCGATGGCC
Source organism: Anaerolineales bacterium (assembly GCA_012032575.1). The sequence continues at coordinate 9,379 of JAAUSP010000264.1, forward strand.
GACTGGCGCAGGAAATCTTCGCGCAGCAGCCGGCCCACGGCCAGGTCTCCTTTCTCGATTTCGGCCAGGGCGTCTGTGCCCACCAGTTGGACAATCTCTTGCAGCTCGGCCTCCCGCTGGAGCAGGGCGCGGGCGCGCTGTCGTTGGCCGGCCCAATCTTCGGCGACCTGCTGGTTGTACCAGTCATTCATTTTGTACTGGGAATAGCTGTTGATCCAGTTAATAGCCGGAAAGTGCCGCCGCCGGGCCAAATCGGTATCCAAGCCCCAGAAAGCGCCGGTTACCCGCAGCGAATTTTGGGTCATCGGCTCGGAGAAATCGCCGCCCGGCGGGGAGACTGCGCCGATCAGCGTGACTGAGCCGATTCGGGCAGGGGAGCGGGGGGGGCAGGGGAGCTGGGGAGAGCAAACTCACCCC
>JAAUSP010000265.1 GCA_012032575.1 Anaerolineales bacterium
TTTTCCCATTAGTGACTCGTCGTCATACGAGTGGGCCGGGTCGGCGCTGAGGCGCTGGACCAAAGAGGGAGCGTCTCCGGCTTGGGGGTTGGCCGGGGCCGGCCTGCCCCCCGGTGGCACGGGCGAGCACAGTGCCGTCAAAATCTACCAGGATGACTTCCAGGGCCATTTGCCCGCTGTTGGCCTCGACGAATTTTTGGCAACTGGTCAGGGCTAAATCCACAATCCGCTGTACCGGCGCATGGAAATTCCATTGCTGGCACAACTCCAAAAAATGGCGGCCTGTATTCGCCGCGGCGACGGCCTCGGTCAATTCGGGGGGCGCACCGCTGTCACGGCAGACCTGGGCCAGAAATTGGAAGTCCACCTGATTGCCGGCCACGTGAGTGGTCATGTGCCCCTGGGCCGTCTTGACCATTTTGCCCATCATACCCACAAAAACCACCGCTTTTACCCCGTGAGCCAGGCATGTTTTGAGGGCGTCGCCGGTAAAAATACTCAACTCTACAAAAGCCACTTCCGACAGTTCGGGAAAAATCCGCATGGCGAAGCTTTCGGAGCGGTTGCCGGTGGCCAGGACCACTTTTTCCAGGCTGTTTTTAGCCGCCACCTCGACCGCCTGGATGACGCTGGCCCGCCATGCCGCCGTGCTGTAGGGAAAAACCCGGCCGGTCGTGCCCAAAATGCTGATGCCGCCCACAATCCCCAGCCGGGCGTTGAGCGTCTTTTTCGCCAACTCAGCCCCTTCCGGCACGCTGATGATGACCTCCAGGCCGTACCTGTCCCAAAAATCCGGCTCATCGGGCCGAGCTTCGCGTACGGCGTCGGCCACGTTATCCCGAATCTGCCGGCGCGGCACCGGGTTGATGGCCGGTCCGCCGACCTCCAGGCCCAGCCCCGGCAACGTGACCCGGCCCCACCCCCTCGCCCCCATCCAGCCTCAGGCCCGGTTTTTCCGACCAGCGCACGCGGGCGCAAATCAGCGCCCCATGGTCACGTCGGGGTCGTCGCCGGCGTCTTTGACCATGCAGCAAAAAGCTTCGCCGACCACCCCCTCCCCAACCCTCCCCCCGGAAGGGAGAGGGAGTACGGTCGTTAGTTCCTGCTCGACCGGCGTCATCGTCGCTGTTTCGCCGATGGGCAGGGTAATGGTGACGGCTTCGGGCCAGCGGCCGGTCAGCAGGGCCAGGATGGCCGCTTTGGCGGCGGCGGCGGCGTTACTGCCGGTGGTATAGCCGACCCGCTGACCGTCGCGGCGGCGCGGCGGAACGGGATATTTTCGATTTACGATTTCTGATTTACGATTTTCGATTGGCATTAATCTCTCGACAACAAGGAGTTACGCGGTCATGTCATTTCGAGCGACGAAGGAGCGAGAAATCCCTGATACCTCGTCTTGCAAGAACAGTTTTGAGAGATTTCTCCCTCCGCTACGCTCCGGTCGAAATGACATACTTAGGCTCACCGCCTCCTCGCCTCCCCGCCTCAATCCACGTCCAGATTGGACCCCCCGGCTGCCAGGCGCAGAAGCGCATTGACAATTGCCACAGCGACAGTCGAGCCGCCTTTGCGGCCTGTGGTCACAATCCAGGGGGCAGCCGTTACCTGGCGCAGGGCTTCCTTGCTTTCGGCGGTGCTGACAAAACCCACCGGGACGCCAATTATCAGGGCCGGGTGGATTCCTTCTTCGATGCAGCGAATCACTTCGTACAAAGCGGTCGGCGCGTTGCCGATGGCGACGACGCTGTTTTCAAGCAGCCCTTGTTCGGCGGCCAGGCGAATGCCCATCGCGCTGCGGGTCACGCCGGTCGTTTGCGCCCGCTGTTTGGTTAACTCGTCGGCGATAAAGCAGTGGAGGCTGCCGCCCAGAGCGGCCAATCGAGCCGAACTGATGCCCACCCGGACCATTTGAATATCGGTGATGACCGGGCAGCCGGAGCGCAGCGCGTGCAGCCCGGCTTCAACGGCGCCGGGGCTGGCCTGGGTGATGGCGGCAAAATCAAAATCAGCAGTGCTGTGAATGATACGCTCGACCACCTCGGCCAGGGGAGGTTCGATTTGATAACCTGCGGCCTGTAGTTCGGCCCGGATGATGGCAAAGGAACCGGCGGCGATGGCGGCGGGGGATTGAATATAATCACTCATGCGCCACCTCCGACCATGAGATGCTCCGACCAGTAGTGATGCGTTTTGGCGGCGACGGTAATCACATTTTTAATTTCGTATTCCAGCCGAAAATCCGGTCCGGCGGGCAAAAAGAGGGTCTGGCCTTCCCGGCGCACGCAGACATTTTCGACCACAATGGCTCGCAGCAGCCACAGGGCCATGGCGTCGCTGGTGCATTGCAGACCAATCCAGCCGGGATACTTGTCGGGCACAAGCGCCAGTCCCGTGACCAGCCGCAGACCTCGTTCCAGTTCCGCCAGGACTTTTTGGTATCTCTGCGGATTAGCCGCAACCGCTGCGGGCGAAACCGGCTCCAGCAGTTCGCCGCGATGGGGCGGCCGCCGGCCAGGGCCAGATCGCAAAAGTCGGTCCAGATTTCTTCCCAGGCGACCTGCCCGGCGGCGTCATATTTCAGCGGAGCGGCGGCCATCGGCACAGGACTGGCTTCCTGGCCGTTCTGATAACGGGACGGCATAAGAGTCTCCCAGGCAGACTGGTGATTATAGCTATGGCTATGACCCTGCGGCCCGTGCGAGTGCGACACACCGCGCAGACCGTGGTGATGGTCCGAGGTTTGGGGCAGGCCGTACTCATCCTCGAAGCCGGTAAACTTATGCCGGTATTTGCACAGGTCGCAGGTCATCGTGGCCGTGCCCTCGACCACTTCCTGGTAGCGATACTGGACGGCCTCGATGATTCCGGGATGGGAGCTGAGGTGTTCGGCCACCAAAATTTCCACCTCGGGATGAAGGGCCTGAACCGTCCGCGCCTGGTCGCCGGTGCGCAGACGAATCGCGCCGGTGAACAGCAGATAAGGCAGCACCACCACTCGCCGCGCTCCCAAACGAATACAGCGTTCGATAGAAGTGGGAATATCGGGTTGGGTCAGGCTGTAAAAAGCGGTTTCGACCCAGCCGTAGTCCCGGCCTTCCCAGAGCATGCGGGCAATCTTGGAAACCTCGGAGTTGCTGTCGGGGTCACGGCTGCCCCGGCCAACCAGCAGCAGCGCGGTCTCGGCGGCGGGAATATCGGCCGGGCTGGCGGCGATGGCTTCGGCGGCGCGTTGGGCCAGCACGGAAATGATCTGCGGCTGCGCTCCGAGGGGCACGCCGTACTTGAACTGCGCCTCCGGCCACTGGGTTTTGGCCCAGTTGAGAATCGCCGGCACATCATTTTTCTGATGTCCGGCCGGTCCCAGAAAAAGCGGCAGAGCCACGATCTGCCGCGCCCCGGCTTCGATGCAGGCGCGAACCCCGTCCACAATCGGCGGGTCGGCAAACTCCAGAAAGCAGGGATAAACCGGCAGGGCCAGCGAGCCGGCCAACTTTTCGGCAAATTGGTGATATTCGGCGAGGGCCTCGGCGTCGCGGCTGCCGTGGCCGATTAAGAGCAGGGCGTCAGTGGGGGAATTTTGAGTTGTTGTCACTTTTTTTCCTTTTATAATTGCCATTGACCCTGGCCAGGTACTCGCGGGTTGAAGCTTCTACGCTCATTTCGCCGGCCAGAATCCGGGCCTGATACCATTCCGTCCATTGATAGAGGTGAGAACAGGCGACGCGAAATTCATCCAGAATGACCGGGGCCAGGGGGCCACTGTCACGCATGAAGCCGCTGTCAAAAAAATCCTGTTCGGCCTGCCGAAGGTCGTAATCCAGCCGGATAATTTCAGCCGACCAGTGGCCGGACTGCCACTCTACCTGAGCGTAACCGGCGCGGCGGTCGCGGTCGAAGGGCAGGCCGACCGTCCCGGCATTGACCACCAAAGTTTGATCGAGGCAGCGGATCAGGGGCAGATGGGTGTGTCCGACACAAAACAGGGCCGAAGTGGTGACAATTTTTCGGCGCAGTTCCTCATCAGGGGTGTCTATGAAGATGCCGTTGCGGGTGCCCAGCGTGGAGGCGTGGGTCACAGTGATATTGCTGCCATCCGGCGCGGCTAAATCTAGCTGAAAAGGCATGGCCAGCAGCGCCTTCACATCGCCATTGAGCTGCTGGTAGGTCCAGTAGGTGCTGCGGTGCATTTCAAAAAGCAGACCACTGCGAGGGCTGTCGGGCTGGGCCTGGTTGATAACGTAATCCTCGTGATTGCCCCGCACCGTTAACCAACCCTGGCTGGCTTGTTTGTTTTGCACAAAGTCCAGGCAGTCACGCGAGCGAGGCCCGCGATTGACAATGTCGCCGGCTATCACCACCTGATCGGGCTGCCACTGCTCGATGTGGGCGGTCACTGCCTGCAAGGCTTGAAAATTGCCGTGAATGTCGGCCAGAACTGCTAATTTCATAGGTGTCTTGAACTTTTGTCAGCCCATCCGGGCAAAAAAAAACCGCCAGCGGGCGGGGAGCGTTAGAAATAGAATATTTCACGCTCGGCCTCCTGTCCGCGAAGGTGGAACACAAGCAAAGGTGAAGCTGGGTAATCGGGCTTGGCTCAGGGAGTAAGGAGTAAGGAGTAAGGAGTAAGGGGAAAAATCCCTTACTACCTACTACCTACTGCCTACTGCCTGCTCTTTACCGTTGCGGGACAGCGCCGGATTTGCACCGGACTTCCCCCATTGCGCCGGGGGGCGCAACTTCACTGGCTATAGATATTCAAATAGGTAGGGGCACGGCCTCGCGCCTGCCCCGCAGAGGCGACCGCAAGGGTACGCCGCTACGATATGATGCGGTATGAGTATGGCGATAAACGTAAAAATGTCAAATTTATTTCAACTCGAAAATGGCGGTGGTGGCCCGCAGGTTTTTGTCAAAGCGGACGGGAATTCGGCGCGCGCCTTGCAGATAAATTTCGGTGGTAATCCGAATGTTATGGTTGGTACAAAATTCGCCAAAATCGCGCACGGTCAGCGGGCGGGCGCGAGGTGGAGTATCCCAGTTTTGGGGCAGGCCCAGGCAACCGGGGTGCGGCCCGTCAACAGCAAGCTCAGACGGCAGCGCCAATGGCCCCAATTGGGAAAGCTGATGATGACCCGCTGGCCTACGCGCAGCATCTCGCGGATGATAAACGCCGGGTCATCCAGGTAGGGCAGGGTCTGGCTCAAAATAACGGTGTTAAAAGACGCATTGGGATAATCGCCCAAGCCTTCCTGGAGGTTGCCCTGGCGCACGCTTAAGCCCTTGCTCACGCAGGACAGGACCCCTTCCTCAGATAACTCGACCCCGCGGCCGGTAATCTGATAGGTGGTCAGCAAATAACGCAGCAGTGTGCCGTCGCCGCAGCCCAGATCGAGCACTTTTTCTTTCGGTTGGATCAGTTCGGCAATCGCCAACAGGTCCGGGCGATGGGTCAGGGTGGGTGTTTCAATGGTCGTTGTCTTCACGGTGATGAGTCGTTACTCCTGCGGGTAAGGAGATTAGAGACTGGAGATTAAAATAGATTACGCCTTAACTAGCGATGAAGAAAACTTCACCACAGAAACACAGAGAAAATAATAAAAATCTCTGTGCCTCTGCGCCTCTGTGGTTAAATTTTGCTTAAGTTTTCTTCAACTATGTAAATCTTTTAAATAGAATAATCGAGTGACGGTTTGGCCGCCGGAATCACTTCCGCCGGCAGGTAGATTTTGTGCTCCCGGACGATGCGATCCAGGAAGTCCGAAATCAGGCCGGTCATGGTTTCAACTTCCAGCAGGAAAGCGTCGTGGCCCCAGCTAGATTTGAGATTGCAATAGGTCACATCCGCCCCTATCGCCGTGAGGCCGCTGACCAACTCCTTGGAATGATAGGTCGGGTAAAGCCAATCCGACGTAAACGAGACCACCAGATAAGTCACATCGGCGCTTTTGGCGAAAGCATCGGTCAGGCTGCCGTAATCATTGCTCAGGTCAAAGTAATCCATTGCTTTGGTGACGTACAGATAGCTGTTGGCGTCAAAGCGCTCGGTAAAACGATTGCCATTGTAGCGAAGATAGCCTTCTATCGCAAAATCTGTATTAAAATCGTAGCCAAAACGCTCGCGCTCTTGCAGCCGCCGGCCAAATTTGTGATGCATGGATTCTTCGCTCAAGTAGGTGATGTGGCCGACCATGCGGGCCACGGCCAGACCGGCGTTGGGGCGAGTGTTATCGTAGTAGTCGCCGCCGTTCCAGTTGGGGTCGGCGTAAATGGCCTGCCGGCCCACCTCGCTGAAGGCGATGAGCATGGGCGAGTGGCGGGCTGTGGTCGCCAGGGGCAGCGCGGCCCGGACTCGCTCCGGGTAGCTGACGGTCCATTGCAGCACCTGCATGCCGCCCATGCTGCCGCCGGCTACGGCCAGCCACTTTTCGATGCCCAGGTAATCCATCAGGTGGCGCTGGGCGCGGACCATATCGGCGATGGTCACGACCGGGAAGCTCAAGCCGTAGGGCTTGCCGGTGACCGGATTCAGCGAGCTGGGGCCGGTCGAACCCTGACAGCCGCCGACGACGTTGGAGCAAACGATGAAATATTTATTGGTATCAAACGCCTTGCCCGGCCCGATGCAATCATCCCACCAGCCGGGTTTATAGTTAGCCAGGGAATGATAGCCGGCGGCGTGGGCGTCGCCCGAAAGTGCATGCACAATAAGGATGGCGTTGCTGCGGTCGCTGTTGAGCCGGCCATAGGTTTCATAAGCCAGGGTGATCGGGCCGAGCGTTTCACCGCTGTCCAGCCGCATCGGCACATCCTGGGCAAAGGTAAAATATTTGCGTTCAACCACACCCACTGAATTGGCTAAGTCCATCGTTTGACCCCGTTGTAACATAATTTGGCATAAAACGTAAAACGTAATGATTCAAGGCGAAAATCTTTCCCCATAGAACCATTACGTTTTACTCATCACAATATTATGCCCCTTAAGTCGCCACAGGACAATTATGGCTTACGTTTTGTTTAGGCTTTTGCCAAAGCCTGATCCAAATCCCACAGAATATCTTCGATGTCCTCCAGGCCGATGCTGAGGCGCACAAAGTCCGGCGTTACCCCGGCAATGACCTGCTCATCCGGGTTGAGCTGGCTGTGGGTGGTGCTGGCCGGGTGAATGGCCAGACTCTTGGCATCGCCGACGTTAGCCAGGTGGCTAAAGAGCTTGAGGTTATTAATGAAATTGCGCCCGGCTTCCAGCCCGCCCTCAATGCCAAAGCCAAGAATCGCCCCGGCCCCCAGCGGCAGATATTTCTTGGCCGCCACGTAATCGGGGTGACTTTCCAGGCCGGGGTAAGTGACCCATTTGACTTTGGAATGACCCTCTAAAAACTTGGCGACGGCCTGGGCGTTTTGGTGTGGCGCTCCATGCGCAGGCTGAGGGTTTCCAGCCCTTGCAGGAAGAGGAACGAGTTCATCGGGGTCTGACATGCGCCGATGTCGCGCAGAATTTGGACCCGCGTTTTGAGGATAAAGGCCAACGCGCCCAGGTTGGCATAAACCAGCCCGTGATAGCTGTCATCGGGGGTGTTGAAGTTGGGGAAGCGCGGATTATTGGCCCATTCAAAATTGCCGCCATCCACAATCATCCCACCGATGGACGTGCCGTGCCCGCCGATAAACTTGGTAGTCGAATGGACGACGATGTTCGCACCCCACTCGAAAGGCCGGCACAGGTACGGCGAGGCAAAAGTGTTGTCAATCATGAGCGGGATGCCGTACTCGCGGCCAATGGCGGCCACTTCCTCAAACGGAAAAACATTGATCAGCGGGTTGCCCAGGGTTTCACCGTAGATGATTTTGGTGTTATCGCGAATAGCCTTGCGGAAATTCTCCGGGTCTTTCGGGTCCACAAAGCTCACTTCGATGCCAATGCGCCGAAAGGTGTAGTTGAACTGGTTGAACGTACCCCCGTACAGCGTCGAGGCCGAGACGATATGATCGCCGGCGTTACACAGGGCCAGAATCGCCATTGTCTGTGCCGCGTGACCGGAACTGGCCGCCAGCGCACCGACGCCGCCTTCCAAATCGGCCACCCGCTGCTCGAACACATCGTTGGTGGGGTTCATGATGCGGGTGTAGATATTGCCAAACTCCTGCAAAGCGAACAGCCGGGCGGCGTGGTCGGTATCTTTGAACACATACGAGGTAGTCTGGTAAATCGGCACCGCCCGCGAGCCGGTGGTTGGGTCCGGCTGCTGGCCGGCGTGAAGCTGGCGGGTCGCAAAGCCCAATTTACGTTCTTCAGTTTCGTTGCTTGACATGAAATGATATCTCCCTTTTTTTGAATAAATTTTTAATTTCTACTCACCGCCTGGAATACAAGGCTAAGGCTGAGGCTAAGGCTAAGACCAATACTTTTCAAATAACGTAGTTTAGCCCCTTGTGGGCGGGCACAAGGCCCGATGCTACAGTCTTATTTGAAAAGTATTGAGGCTAAGACTCAATTTTCCTTCTCAGCCTCAGCCTTAGCCTTAACCTGTAGAGGATTTACCCCAGGGGATGAGCGTTTCTCAGATCGAAAAATCCTCGCCGCGCCAGATGCCGTGATCCTGGGTGTAAGGTGAAGGCAGCAAACCGTGCCCGTTGGACAGATGGCGCTCCAACTGCTCGACCCGCGCCATTAGCGCCACCAGCGAATCGCCGATGACATCCGGCAGCGAGCCGTGTTCCAGGTCGGGCCTGAGTTGGGCGGGGCGGGGTTTGCTGCGCTTGACAATTTCACCCGGCACACCGACTACCAGCGAGTCGGGCGGCACTGGCTTGACCACCACCGCATTGGCTCCAATGCGGCTGTTTTCACCGACGGTGATCGGTCCCAGGATTTTAGCCCCCGCCCCGACCACCACCCCATTGCCCAGGGTGGGGTGGCGCTTGCCTTTTTGCCAGCTTGTGCCGCCCAACGTCACCCCATGATACAGCGTTACATCAGCGCCGATTTCGGCGGTTTCGCCGATAACAATGCCCATGCCGTGATCTATAAAAAAGCGCGGGCCGATGGTCGCGCCGGGATGGATTTCGATGCCGGTCAGGCTGCGCATGATTTGCGACAGCCAGCGGGCCAGCAGCTTGGCCCCTGCGGTCCACAACCGGTGGGTCAGCCGGTGGCCCCAAACGGCGTGCAGTCCCGGATAACACAGCAAAACTTCCAGCGAACTACGCGCCGCCGGATCGCGGTCAAAAACGGATTGAATATCGTTGTGGATGGTTTTGAACATTGTTCCACCTCCAAACAGGAGAGATTAGAGATTGGAGATTGGAGATTGGGTTAATCTCCTATCTCCAATCTCTTTTGCCTTAATCAGTCAGACCGGCAAATAACGCAGTGCTCAGATAGCGCTCGCCAAAGGAGGGGATAATCACTACGATGAGTTTGCCTTCGTTTTCGGGCCGGCGGGCTACTTGCAAGGCGGCCCAAGTTGCCGCGCCGGATGAAATGCCGACCAGCAGCCCTTCCTCGCGGGCCATGCGCCGGGCGGTGTCGAAGGCGTCATCGTTTTTGACCCGAATGACTTCGTCATAAATTTTGGTATTGAGTACATCGGGCACAAAACCGGCCCAATCCCCTGGATGGGATGCGGCCCTTTTTGCCCGCCCGACAGCACCGGCGATGCTTCCGGCTCCACCGCAATGGCCTGGAATGACGGTTTGCGGCTTTTGATAACCTCGCCCACCCCGGTGATGGTTCCGCCGGTACCAATGCCCGACACCAGGATGTCAACCTTGCCGTCGGTGTCGCGCCAG
>JAAUSP010000266.1 GCA_012032575.1 Anaerolineales bacterium
CCAATTGCCTAATATTTTGACAAATGAGAATTTAATAACTTGTGCGCTTCGCCTGAGATTGGAGATTAGGAGATTGGAGATTACGACTAAAAATCTCCCAATCTCCAATCTCCCAAATGCATAAGTTATTTACACCCCATTCCTTAGTAGAATCTGGGGAGATACCCGGAATTAGGTGTGGCCTTTGACATGACCCGGCTCTTCTGTTAAAATTCTCTCACTAACGAGAACCTTTGTTCTGTCGCCCGGAGCAATCTATGACCCTCAAACACGCTGTTACCGCTATTACGACGATTTGCTGGCTGACTCTGATAGCCTGCGCCGGGATTGAAACTTCCCCGCCCACCGACACCGCTACCCCGCTGCCACTGCCTCCGACGGCAACGGCCATCAGCCAGCCGCCCACAGAAACCCCGGCCAGTTTACCGCCTACGGCCACCGTGGTGACTCTGCCTCCCCCGGAAACACCCGGCAGCAGTGGTCCGGTTCAACCTGATGGTCTGGAAACCGTCACCGTGGCCCTGGTGGTAGACGGCGATACGGTCGAACTGAGCAATGGCCGCCGGGTCCGCTACATCGGCATCAACACACCGGAGCGGAACCAGCCCTATTACAATGAAGCAGCAGCGCTCAATCGCCAGTTGGTTGAAGGGAAAAACGTACAGTTGGAGTTCGACCTGGAAACGTTCGACCAGTATGGGCGGTCGCTGGCCTACGTATGGCTGGATGGCGTGCTGGTTAACCTGGAAATCGTCGAGCAGGGGTTTGCCAACAGTTTTACTGTACAGCCCAATATCCGCTACGAAGCAGAATTTCGCCGGGCCGAGCAAGAAGCCCGTGAAGCAGGTCGAGGGTTGTGGGCCGGCTCAAACGTAGCCCTAAAAATCATCCAAATCCAGGCCGACGCGCCCGGCAGCGACAACGACAATCCCAACGGCGAATGGGTTGAAATTGCCAACCAGGGCAATTCGCCCGTGCCGATGCAAGGCTTTACCCTCAAAGATGAAGCCAATCATATTTATACGTTTGGGGATTTTACCGTTGACCCCGGCGCTGCATTTCGATTACATACAGGCCAGGGAGAAAACAGCGCCAATGCTTTGTACTGGGGACTATCCGGCGAGAGCGTCTGGAATAACAACGGCGATGCGGCGTATTTGAGAGACACCACGGGGGCGCTGGTGGACACGTTTGCCTATTGAGAACTGCTGACGGCCAACCACAGACCGCCGCAAACCACTCAAAAAGCCCTCTGGCGGTCGGCGGTCTTGCCGAGGTTTGTTTATTCCTTCTGCCGCCGGGCGTTCCACACCCCGGCCCCCACCAGCCCCAAAATAACCACCACCGAGACAGCCGTAATGAGCAGCCAGTTGCTCTTGGTATCCACAATCCCACCGGCCGCGGGCGCAATCACCGCCCCGGTGACGGGCGCAGCCGCCGGTTGGCCGCTGATGGAGGCCGGAGCTGCCACGCCGCCTGAACCTTTGAGCGCCGCATCCACCGCTGTGGTCGAAAGCTGGGTGAGACGGGGGGCCAGGGCGGCCACATCTACCTGGCTTAAAGGCGTCAGCGAAACGCAGTCAACGGTAAAAATGGTGGTGCGCCAGTTGGGCCATCTGCGCCAGGCGTCGAGAAATACGGTCATGCGGTTGGAGTTGGGCTTGACGATAGTGTAATAGCTCTCAATTTTAGCCAGATCGGGGTCGTCCTCACCGGAGATTTCAAACTCCAGCTCTTGCTCGCGCCAGGGTAAAGAGGTCCACTTCTCAAGAGGCGTGGCCTGCCAGTCGCTGCTGCCGTTCTGATCAAAGAAAACCTCAAGCCGGTTATTAATATCGGGCGAACCGGCTCCGGGTTGGCTTTGAATCGCTCCCTGCATCGCAAAAAGATACTGCTGGCCCGGCGTCACCGAGACCGTTTGATAAACGCCCAGGCGGGCGTCCGGCTGATCCGAGGATTGGATGTGGAACGATAACGCCAGGGCGCTGTCGGTGAAGAGGCGATAATCATCGGGGCAAACCAGCCCAAAGCCTTCAGTGCCGTAAATATTGTATTTGCCGTAAGCCTGGCTTTTGAACCAGCCCCAACTGTTGGGAATCCAGCCGGTTTCGGGCGGTTCAAACCCCAATTCTGGCGCACCGTAAAATTCGGCTTCAAAGTTGCCGTTGGTGAGCAGATTATCGGCATTGGCCAGACTTCTGAAAACGGGATCACTGAAAGCCGGGTCAGAATAAGGGGTGGCTTGTGAGCCGATAGGGGTGGGTTCGAGCGGCAGTTCTTCACAGGCCAGCCCATTGCTGTTACTGTCCAGTTCGTGAATATCGCCCCGGTTGACGGCCTGGCAGTCATCATAGCAGGCCTGAGCCTCCTGCTGGTACTGAAAATTGTTACAATTGTAGATGTCGCTGGAACAATAACAGGCCCCCTCCTCCTGCTGAGGAGGACGGGCAGCAGGCTGTCGTATATCTACATTTGTGTTATCAACTATACCGGCGGCCTGGACCGGGGTAGACCGGGCCGTATCGCCCAACCAGGAAGCGCCGCCCAAAACAAGGAAGGCCACAATCATCAGAGCGGCTAGTTGGCCTGATTTTTTACTATCGTTTAGGGGCATGACTCACCTCGCCTCACGGCACATCATCTATACATAACTAAATTATAACATCTTTTTTAAAAAAAGATAAAGATACAATTTGAGACTCCGGCAGGCGTATAACTTGACACCAAACCCGCTCAATGATATGCTTTTGTCAGGAAATTTGCTCATAGCCTGGACGGATTTGTTCTGAGTCGAGGCTTAAGTTAACCTCAAGGCTTGGTCTTTTTCTAACGCCACGTTGCCCAGAATCCTACAAAGTTGTTGTTATGCCACGCCGGCAACGGGCATAAATCCTCTGGTAATACAATCATTTAATCACATTCTTGGTGGGAGTTAATATGAGCGACTTTGATCAAACGGTTTATTCGGGTAGAGGGACATCTCAAGCGGGCGGCGCACCCCAACCGGCTGCGCCACCCCCGGCAAAAAAGCGCAACCCCTGGCTGATTGCCGGCGGGGTTGGCTGCGCCTTATTGCTTTGTGTCGCCTTGCTGGCCGGCGTGGGTCTTTATTTGGCCCGCGACCAGTTGCAGGTTACTTTAACCGAACTGAGCGGCGCAACCGCCACACTTCCTTCGGAGCCGGAAGCACCGACCTCAACCCCCACCCTGCCGGCGGCCTCCGCCACCGAGGAAGCTACGGTTGAGGTCATTGTTGAAACCACTGAACCAACCGCCGAGGCCGAAACTACGGTTGAAGCAGAGACGCCGGCCCCTGCCGCCGAGCCGGAATTTGGTTCCATCACCTTTGCTTTAGACGCCACCGAAGATTACGAACCAATTGATCCCGGTTTAACCTTCCAGGAGGGCATTACCGAAGTCCATGCCATTTTTGAATACAGCGGCATGTCCAAAGATTACACCTGGGAGCGGGTGTGGTATCTGGATGGTCAGGAAGTGTTGCGTAATGCCGAAGAATGGACCGGCGACGAAACCGGCGTATTTGACTATTTTATTGACGCCGGCAACAATCCCCTCTTTCCCGGTGAATGGACGCTGGAACTTTACGTGCAGGATGAACTGCTCCGGACCAGCAGCTTTACCATTGAAAAAGAAATTGAACTGGCCCAAAGCACCGACGAAGCCGAACACGCCGCCGACCTGACCACGCCCACCCCTGAAGCCGAAGATGCCGAAACACCCACTCCTGCACCTGCGCCCACCAAACCTGCCGCCAGCAGCGGCGGCGGAACCTACAAGTTAACTTACACCAAGTGGGATGGCGGGCAGCACAATTTATTTGTGGCTGATACCAACGGGCAGGGCGAAAAATTTCTACTCAACCGCGCCGCCGGTCCTTCCTGGACTCCTAACGGCCAGCAAATCTTCTTTTTTGGCGAGGCCGGTGTTGACCGGCAGCGCCTGGCCGATGGGCGCGATTTTGTCTTCGACGGGGTCAGCAATGGCATTGTGGCTTTGCTCAACGCCGCGGCCCTGCCCTCGGCCGATCTGGCCGTGCTGCAACAGCCCAATGACTGGAAGCAAGGCACGGCCCGCTGGGCCAGTGTTTCGCCCGATGGTCAAATGGTGGCCTTCGACGCCAAACCGGGCGGCAGCGATTACCGAATTTATTTTTTGGGGACAATGGATAACCAGCAATTCCGCTTTGAGATTTTGGGGGAACAGGCCGACTGGTCGCCCGACAGCCAAAAAGTTGTTTATCGCTCCGGGCGCGATGGTAAAACCGGCATCTGGATCTCCAATCGAGACGACTCCGGCCACACCCTCATTACCCAGGGCGGCTCTGACTCCTTCCCCGCCTGGTCGCCCGACGGCAAAACCATCGCCTTTAGCCGCGATGAAGGCGGCAATGTGGACATCTATCTGGTCAATGTGGACGGCAGCAACGTGCGCCGTATCACCGAAGCAGCCGGGCCGGACACTTTGCCCATCTATACCCCCAGCGGCGACATTGTCTTTCGCAGCGCCCGCAGTGGCAATTGGGGCGTCTGGAAAATGAGCGGCAGCGGGGGCAATCAGAAAGAAATTATCCCCAATGCCGGCGTCGGGCCGGATTGGTCTTTTAGCAAAATGGATGTGAAGTAGGGAGTAAGGAGATTGGAGATTGGAGATTGGAGATTCAGGCTAATAATCTCCAATCTCCAATCTCCAATCTCCTAAGAGAATGGTAAATGCGTATTCGAGTTGACTCTATCGGCTGCCGGCTGAATATTAGTGAAGTTGAGGAAATGGCGCGGGCGTTTGCCGGGGCGGGACATCGCCTGGTGGGGCCGGGCGAGCTGGCCGATCTGTATGTCTTCAATAGCTGCGCTGTTACCCACGTGGCCTCGCGCAAATCACGCCAGATTATCCGGCAAATGCGTCGAGCGAACCCTCATGCGGCTGTGGTCGTCACCGGCTGTTATGCCGAACTGGCCTCCGAGGAAATCAAAACCCTGGGGGTTGACCTGCTGGTTCCCAACCAACAAAAAGACCAGTTGCCCCAAATTCTGGCCGACGCCGGCCTCCTGCGCGACGCCGACCCTATTCCGGCAGAGGATGCGCCCTCGTTCATTCCCCTTTCCACCCTGACCGGCGAGATTGAGGGCGGTCACACCCGCGCCTTTGTGAAAGTGCAGGATGGCTGTGATAACCGCTGCACCTTCTGTATTGTCACCGTAGCCCGGGGGGCCAGCCGCAGCCGTCCGGTGGCCGAGATTGTAGCCGAAATCAACCGTTTGACCGGCCTGGGCTACCAGGAAGCCGTTCTCAGCGGCGTCCATCTGGGTTCTTACGGTCATGACGGAGGCGATCCATACGGCCTGCCTCATTTGGTGCGGACCATTCTGGCTGAAACCGATCTGCCGCGCCTGCGCCTGTCATCGCTGGAACCGTGGGATTTGGACTCGGACTTTTTTGAGGTGTGGCAGAATGAGCGCTTGTTGCCTCATTTGCATCTGCCTTTGCAAAGCGGCTGCGATGCCACTCTGCGGCGCATGGCCCGCCGCACCAATCAGGCCCAGTTTGCCGCCCTGGTCGAAGCCGCCCGCGCGGCCATCCCCGACGTTTCGATCACTACCGATATTATCGTCGGTTTCCCCGGCGAAACCGAAGCCGAATTTGCCGAGTCGCTGGCCTTTGTCGAACGGATGAAGTTTGCCAGGCTGCACATTTTTCGCTACTCCCGGCGCGAGGGCACGGCAGCGGCCAGTATGCGCGGTCAGGTCCCGGCCCAAACAGCCCAGGAACGCAGCCAGCGGATGCACGTTTTAAATGCGGCCCTGGAAGACTCGTTCCGCCGGCAGTTTGTCGGCCGGACGATGCCGGTGCTCTGGGAGAGCCACGAGCCGTATGGTTTTGGCCTGCAATGGAGCGGGCTAACCGGCAATTACCTCCGCGCTGTCACCCACACCAGCCCCGAAGTAAATCTGCGCAACCAGGTGATTGACACCCACCTGCTTGAAACCGCGCCCGCAGCCCTGTTGGGGCAGTTGTCCGCTGCTTTTGGCGGCTTCCCGGCGGGGATACGGTTTGAACTGATTCCCAGCTATAGTCGAACCGCTCAGGTGATGCCGGGTATCACCACTTAGGAGAAGGATATGGCTACGGCAATAACGATTGAAGCACTGACGCCCCAACGCCTAAAAATGAGTTACGAAGAGTATCTCGAATCCTCTGACGACGCCCGGATTGTGGAATGGGTCAATGGGGAGGGAATTATTTATATGCCGCCACTTTATCCGCATCAAAACATTGTCAGTTTTTTAGACGGATTACTTCGTTTGTTTATTGAGTTTTTTTATTTGGGTGTCCTGATACCGGCCCCTTTCGAAGTTAAACTCTGGCCCGGTGGCCCCTCCCGTGAACCTGATCTGGTTGTTGTGACCAAAGAGAATCTGGCCGGGCTGACCGATAGACGATTTGAAGGCGCACCTGATTTGCTCATCGAAATTATTTCCCCCGGCAGCGTCACAGAAGATCGAGTCCACAAATTTACGGAATACGAACAAGCCGGGGTACAGGAATACTGGGTTATTGACCCTCGCCCCCACCAGCAGCAAGCCGATTTTTATGTCTTGGGTGAAGACAAGATTTATCATGCCGCTCCGGTGGATGACCAGGGTGTTTTTCGCTCAACAGTTCTTCCCCACTTCTGGCTTCAGGTTGACTGGCTGCGGCAGGAACAACTGCCCAATCCCCAACTGGCCCTGGCTGAAATTATGGTTTCGATTGAAACACTCCCTGCTGAGATCAGAGAAACCTATCAAACGCTGCGTAAGCTCCTGACGGGCAAGTAATATTGGAAAAAACAGCGCTCCCCATCAATCAGGTTTTGTTGATCGCATGCTGAGTGCCTCCCAGTCATCGAAATCGGCCTAAAAACGCATCCTGAGTAGGCGATAGCCGTATCGAAGGGTGCGTTTTTAGGGCAAGTTGATGAAATGTCAACAGAACCTAATCTCCTAACCCCGGCCCAATCAACGTGGGCACAAACTTCTCCGCCGGCTTTGGCGGGGGTTGTAACGCCGCCAGAACGCCGACGACCAGCAGGGCAATCGCAACAGCACAGATAAGCAAGGTGATTTGCTTCGAGCCAAAACGGCGGGGTGATGGGCTGTGCGATTTGGAATTCATTCGGCCAATGCCTCATTTTGACGATAAGCCCATCTGGTCAGCGCCATGATAACGGTAATCATAATAAAAGCCGTCAGCGCCATGAAGGCAATGGTGATAAAACCCAGATAGTTAACCCAAACAGCGCTGCAAGGCACCCCCACCGAACAGGCCGTAGACTGCTCCAACACCCCTTTTTCAATCAGATAATGATAGGTTGAAACCCCCATCCCCAGAATTGAAAACGGCAGGACATAATTCGGCAGATACTCATCCTGCTTAAAAATGCCGACCAGAATAATCAGCGTAAGCGGATACATCAAAATGCGCTGGTACCAGCACAAGGTACAGGGGATAAAACCCGCTACTTCGCTGTAGTACAGGCTGCCCAGCAGAGCGGCCAATGCCGGAGCCAGGGCCAAATAAGGGCCGTATTGCTGGAAAAAAGGAATTGTCTTGCTCATCGTGTCCACCCCAAACTAAAGTATTCCAAAATAGTAATCCATCTTACGCGATTCGCCAAGTGGATACACCTACCCTTCCTATTTGCGCGATTTGAGAGAATGGAGAGAATCAAAGGGATTTACGATTTCAGATTTACGATTTACGATTAAGATTCGTAAATCCCAAATCGTAAATCGTAAATCGTAAATTATCAGGGAGTCTTCCAATGCCGGAAAATCTTCGCAGCAAACTTATTACTGAAGGGGTGCAGCGCAGCCCCAATCGTTCCATGCTTCGCGCCGTAGGGTTTGGCGACAATGATTTTGACAAACCCATTGTCGGCGTCGCCAATGGTTACAGCACCATTACCCCCTGCAACATGGGTCTGGGGATTTTAGCCAAACGGGCCGAATCCGCTCTGCGTGAGGCCGGAGCCATGCCCCAGATGTTTGGCACCATCACCGTCAGCGACGGCATCTCGATGGGGACCGAGGGCATGAAATATTCGCTGGTTTCGCGGGAAGTGATTGCCGACTCGATTGAAACGGCGGTGCAGGCCCAGGCCATGGATGGAGTGCTGGTCGTCGGCGGCTGCGATAAAAATATGCCGGGGGCGATGCTGGCCATGGCCCGCATGAACATCCCCTCGATTTTTGTTTACGGCGGCACCATCAAGCCCGGCCAGTTTGATGGTCGTGACCTGGATATTGTCAGCGTTTTTGAGTCGGTGGGCCAGTACAGCGCCGGTAAAATTGACGCCGAAACCCAATTGGAAATCGAGCGCCACGCCATTCCGGGGGCCGGCTCCTGCGGCGGCATGTACACCGCCAATACGATGTCGTCGGCCTTTGAAGCGATGGGCATGAGCCTGTTCCGGTCCTCAACGATGGCCGCCGAGGACGCCGAAAAAGAGGACAGCACCGCCGAATCGGCCCGCGTGCTGGTCGAGGCCATTTACCAGCAGCGGCTGCCACGCGACATTATGACTCGTAAGGCATTTGAAAACGCCATCGCCGTAGTCAATGCGTTGGGCGGCTCGACTAACGCTGTGCTGCACCTGTTGGCCATTGCTCACGCCGCGCATGTCCCGCTGACCATTGACGATTTTGAAACCATTCGCCGCCGCGTGCCGGTGCTGTGCGACTTGAGACCGTCGGGCCGCTACCTGACCGTCCATTTCCATCAGGCCGGCGGCGTGCCGCAGGTGATGAAGACTTTGCTGGCCAACGGTCTGCTGCACGGCGACGCCCTGACTATCAACGGGCAAACCATCGAGGACACCCTGCGCGGTATCCCTGATACACCCAGCCCCGACCAACAGGTGATTTATCCCTTCGATAAGCCGCTCTACGCTCAGGGCCACCTGGTCGTGCTGCGGGGCAACCTGGCCACCGAGGGCGCAGTGGCCAAAGTGACCGGCATTAAGAGCCATCACATCACCGGCCCGGCCCGCGTGTTTGAGTCGGAAGAGGCCAGCCTCGACGCTATCCTGACCGGCCAGATCAAAGAAGGGGATGTGTTGGTTATCCGCTACGAAGGGCCAAAAGGCGGCCCCGGCATGCGCGAAATGCTCTCGCCCACCTCGGCTATTATCGGAGCCGGGCTGGGCGGCAAAGTAGGCCTGATTACCGATGGCCGCTTTTCTGGCGGCTCGCACGGCCTGGTGGTCGGCCATGTGGCCCCGGAAGCGTATGTCGGCGGGACAATTGGCCTGGTGCAGGAAGGTGACTCGATCACCATTGACGCCGATCAGGGTTTGCTCCAACTGAATCTTTCCGATGAGGACTGGCCCGGCGGCGTGAGCAATGGCAGCAGCCCGCCCCGCGCTACAACTACGGCGTGCTGGCCAAATACGCCCGGCTGGTTTCCACCAGCAGCCTGGGCGCGGTAACTGATCTTAATTTGTAAAAGCGCCGGGGATGGGAAACCGGAAAAATAGACCGGACGCAGATACTCTCGCCTCCCAAGCAATAATCCGCCACGAATTCACACAAATTAACACGAAAAAAGAAAAGATAATTTGTGAAATTTGTGTAAATTCGTGGCAAAAATAACCAACTGTAGCTTTGGGAGTTGAGAGGAACTGCACCCAAATAGACCTCATAGGTTTAGGAGTTACGCAGTTGAAGTGTTTTGTCTAAAAAACTAAC